>NZ_WVUH01000183.1 GCF_017614955.1 Micromonospora echinofusca | reverse complement strand
TCCTTGAGTAGGGGGCCACCTGACTGGCCGGGCCGAGGATCGCACCGGCAAGGACCAGCGCCATGGGGCCGGCGGTGGCGTCGAGCCGTCCGGCGTGGACGCCGTCGAGGACCACCACCGCGCCGATGCCGGCGACGGCGACGGCGACGGCGACCAGCGTGTCGATCAGCGCGGCCTCGGCACCGGCGCGGGCGGTGCTTCGCCGTTGGATTCGCCCGAGCTGCTGGGTACGGGCGGCGAGGTGTGCGCGGTGCCGCTGCAGCGCCCCGAAGACAGTCAGTTCGCGTAGGCCGTGCACGATGTCGGCGGTCAGCTCGGTGGTGGCGGCGCGGACCTGGGCACCGTGCCGCTCGGCGTGCCGGCGCAGCAGCCAGGGGTCACCGTGATCGGGGTCGCGGCGGGCGGGTAGCCAGGGGTCGATCCCGGCCGCCAGCGCGGTGCCGAGGCCGAGGACCACGGTGGCGGTGAGCAGCTGCGCGATGGTGTGCGCGAACAGCCACTCCAGCGTCTCGATGTCGGACAGCGCGACGGTGGCCAGTTCACCGGAGCGATCCGGGTGATCGCGTCGTACACCCGGGGTCGGCCGTTCAGCTGTCGGCGTAGCATCGCCACCTCATGGCGCAGGGCGAGGACCTCAGCCAGCGACACGGTGTCGCCTCGGACCAGCAGCCCCAGAGCGCCGAGCAGCCGGATCATCATCAGATACACCAGCCGAACCACCATACCGATGATCCGCCAACTCCGTGTTGTGTTCCGGGAGCCGGCCGTGCGCTGGGCGCGGCGGGCCGAGGTCTCGGCGCGTTGCAGGCCGGACTCCGGGAGTCATCCGCCGACGTGGATGCCGGGGCGGCGAACCGGGTCAGGTTCGGCCTTACGGAGAATCTCTCGTACCACGGGTGGGGTGTCGCCCCGGCCGAGGATGAGGTAGCGCATCAGATGCGCGATGGGGTTGCCCTCGGACCACTCGAAGTGCGCGTGTGGGCGGACTCCGGTGGTGTCGCGCAAGGCGAGCAGGATCGCCGCGATCGCGTTCGGCACTGCCGGGCTCTGTACCCGTAGCACCCGGTGCCCGTCGACCTCGATGCCGCGTACCCGCAACACGTCGCTGAAGTCCGACGGGTCGATGACCTCGATCTCCAGGAACAGCACGTCCGCCGCTCCCGGCACCGGGTTCATGCTCCGCTGGGAACGTTCCTTGGCCCGGTACTCAGCGCCGGAGGTCACGTCCGGGCGGTGGGCGATGATGTCCAGCCGGCCGTCGTACTCGATCGAGTCGGCGACGAACCGCCGCGCGGTCTCGTCGAACTCGATCCGCTCGGCCCGTAGTTCGGTGGTGCGGGACACCCGTGAGATCAGGGACACGACGATGATGCCGGCGATGAACATGCCGGAGATCGTGATCCCGTCGGGCTTTTCGATGATGTTCTCGACCAGCGCGTACAGCAGCACCAGGGTGAGCACCGCGAACCCGGCGGTGACCAGCCGTTGCCGGTGACGCAGCGCGGAGATGGTCACCGCGACCGCCCCGGAGACCATCATCGCCAGGATGCCGGTGGCGTACGCGCCGGCCTGGGCGTTGACGTCGGCCCGGAACGCCACGGTGATCGCGATGCTGATCAGCGTGTAGACGATCACGACCGGCCGGACCGCGCGTCCCCACTCCGGTGCCATCCCGTACGAGGGCAGGTAGCGCGGCACGATGTTGATCAAGCCGGCCATCGCCGACGCGCCGGCAAACCACAGGATCAGCACGCTGCTGATGTCGTAGACGGTCCCGAACGCCTCCCCCACGTATTCGTGCGCGATGTAGGCCAGGGCCCGGCCGCTGGCCTCGCCGCCCGGCTGGAACTCCTCGGCCGGGATCAGGACGGTGGTGACGAACGTGGTCAGGATCAGGTAAGCGGACATGATCAGGGCGGCGGCGGTCAGCAGACGCTTGGTGTTGTGGACCCGCGCGGCCAGCCGCGCCTGCGCGTCCGCGCCGTCGCCGCGGACCAGCGGCATCATGCTCACGCCGGTCTCGAAACCGGACAGGCCCAGCACCAGCAGCGGAAAGGCCAGCACCGCCGGGCCGACGACGTCGCCGATGCCATTCGTGCCGACGGTCAACGCGTTGGTCCAACCCGCCAGCAGGGCGGGATCCTGGACGACCTGAACCAGCCCGACGGCCACGATGACCGCATTGAGCAGCAGGAACACCGCGACCAGCGGGATCGCAACGCCGACGGCCTCGCTGAAGCCGAGCAGGAACACCCCGCCCAGGATCAGCAGCAGCACGACCGTGACCACAACGGCGGCGGTGGTGCCGTGCGGGAACCCGTCGGGCAGGACCGGATTCTCCAGCAGGTGCACCGTCGCGTCCGCTGAGGACAGGGTGATCGTGATGATCCACGAGGTGGCGACGAACCCCAGCAACACCAAGACGAACAGCTTGCCCTTCCAGAACGGTAGGAGCCGCTCCAGCATCGCCACCGACCCCTGCCCGTGCGGGCTCTCCCGCGCCACCCGGCGGTACATCGGCAGCACACCGAACAGGGTCAGCGCCACGATCAGCATCGTCGCCAGCGGCGACAACGCGCCAGCCGCCAGCGCGGCGATGCCCGGCAGGTAGGACAGGGTGGAGAAGTAGTCCACGCCGGTCAGGCACATCACCTTCCACCAGGAGTGGGGCGTGGCGTGCGACTCCCCGGTCTCCGGGCCGGCCGGCTGCACCCGGTGGCGTAACAGCCATCGACCCAGGGGGCCCGCCACCGGCGCATCCACCGCTGACGCTTCGACGCACTCCGGCACCACCGGTCGCGCTGCCCCCGACAGCAGCCTGCCGTTGTTCGCGCCGACACCCAGCGCAGCGCGCCTCGCCGTACGCCTCGATCGGCCGGCACCCATCCGTAGCCCCTGTCCGTGGTCGGGTCCGGAGGCACCGACGAATGGCGCCCCTCAGGCAGCGCACAGACTACCCATTGGTTACTGGCTCGGTCTCACATTCGGGACGCTGTTGTTGATCTTGGTGGTGTGACCGGGGTGGGGCGCGTCGCTGCCAGAGCTGCATGTTCCTCGGTGTTGGGGTGGCGGGATGTCGATGGGTCGAGTTTCGGGTTCGGTAGTGCCGGTGGAGACGGCGCGGATGGCGTGGCGACGTGCTCTTCGGGCTCGCCGGCGATGGTGATGCGGGATCGGGTTGGTCGCGGAGACGATGCGCGCGGCGTTGGAGGCCCTGGCGAAGGTGGACGAGGTGTGGCTGGCCGGTGTCATGCCACCGGAGTGGGCCGACCGTGCCCTGTGCGGAGGTGACCTGCGCCGAGCGCTACCGACCGCCGCGCTGCTCGGGGCGACCGCGGTCGTCGGCGCGGACGCGGTGGCCCAGATGCTGACAGTGCTGGTGCAGTCGGGGTCGACCGGGTAGCGACTCGGCGTGCCCGCCGGCGCCGCCACGCAGACCCTTCGGGGCAGTCTGTTGCATTGCACTTGTATTGCTAAACGGGTACAGTGGTTCGCAATGCAGTCGTATTGCAAAGAAGGTGCCCTCGATGCATGTGATCCCTCTGTCCGAGACGTCCGCCGACATGGTCGATCTGGTGGGCGGCAAGTCGGCCGGCCTGGGCGAGCTGATCCGCAGAGGCGAGCGAGTGCCACCGGGATTCTGCGTCACCACCGAGGCGTACCGGTGCGGCGTCATACCCACGGCGGAGATCGTCGACGCGTACGAGAGGCTCGGCGCGGGCCCGGTGGCGGTACGGTCCAGCGCGACGACCGAAGACCTGCCGGACGCCAGCTTCGCCGGACAGCAGGACACCGTTCTCAACGTCACCTGCATCACTGAACTGATCGCTGCGATCCAGAAGTGCTGGGACTCGCTGCACAGCGCCCGCGCCGTCGCCTACCGCGATGCCCACCACATCGACCGCCACGCGGTCCTGATGGCCGTCGTCGTCCAACGGATGGTCACTGCCGAGGTGTCAGGGGTGTTGTTCACCGCGAACCCACTGACCGGCTGCCGCACGGAGATGATGGTCGACGCCGCGCCGGGGCCTGGCACCGCGGTGGTGGACGGCGGCACTGTCGTGGACCATTACATCCTCGACGGGTCGGACCGAAATGGCACCGGCTGTCTGGCAACGACTCAACTGGCCGAACTGCGGGGCGTCGGCGAGCGCCTACAGCGGCACTTCGGCTGCCCGCAGGATGTGGAGTGGGCGATCGACGAGCACGGGCAGCTCTGGCTGCTGCAGTCGCGGCCGATCACCACGCTCTTCCCCCTCCCGCCGGACACCGACAAACCTCTTCCGCGCGTCTACCTGGAGTTCGGCCATGTCCAGGGCATGCTCCAGCCCGTCACGCCGATGGGCATGTCAACGCTGAAGTCGCAGGTCGCGGCGATGCTCATGGCGATCGGCATCAGAGCCGAGGTCGTGGACATCGGTGGGCGGCTCTACGGCGACCTGACCGATCTGGCGCGCAGCAGGTCCGCCCGCAAGCGACTGGTCAAGCTCATGGCCGTCGACTTCGGACCGCGCGCCCAGGCGGTCATGCGGCAGGTCCTGGCGGATCCACGGTTCGCCCCGAGCAAGGACCACCCGCAAGGCCGGCGTAGATCCGACATCGCGTCCCTACGGACGGCCGTGCGGCTGGTGGGCGGGGGTGTGCGGACGCTGGCCCGACCCGATGCGGCGCGGACACGGATGTTCGAGGCCATCGAGCAGATGAAGCTCCAGTCAATTGCGCCCGACGGCCTGCGCACCGCCGCGGAACGGCTGCGCTTCGTGCAGGCCCAGCAGCCGGCGAACAGCCCCGACGACATCGTCTCACCCATCCTGGCCGGTATGCTCGCGGCCACGTTGCCGGCATATCTGCTCAAGGGCATCGCACGCGAGGAGGAGATCCACACCGTACTGGGTGGGATGCCCCACAATGTCACCATCGAAATGGATCTCGCGCTGTGGCGGCTCGCCCAGCGGGCCGGCGAACACCGACAGTTGCTGATGCACACGCCGCCGGACGAGTTGGCGGCGCGGTACCGACAGGGGACGCTCCCAGACATCGGACTGGCGGCGTTCCTCGACACCTACGGCCACCGAGGTGTCGCCGAAGTCGACCTCGGGGTACCGCGCTGGGACGAAGACCCAGCGCCGGTCTTCGCCATGATCGCCAACTACCTACGGGTCACCGATCCGGAGCAGGCACCCGACCAGCGTTTCGCACGCGCGGCGGCCACGGCGGAAGTAACCCTTCACAAGCTCGTTACCCGGGCCCGCCGGCACAGGCCGATACGGGGGCGACTCGCCGGGTTCCTGCTGCGCCGCGCCCGGGCGCTGGCGGGCCTGCGGGAGGCGGGCAAGTTCGCCGGCCTGTACCGGTTACGGGAGATGCGACGACAACTGCTCCTCGTGGGCGTCGACCTAGCCCGCACCGGACTGCTCGACCAGCCCGGCGACATCATGTTCCTGACCCTCGACGAAGTGCACAACGCCGTACACCAGAACGTCAACCACCGGAAGACAATCACCGCCCGCAGAGCGGTCCACCAGAGGGAGCTGCGCCGCCGGACCGTACCGGTGGCGCTGCTGTCGGACGGCACGGACCTGGAAGCGATCCGCTCGACGCCGGCCGCCGCAGTTGGCGCGCTAACGGGCGTAGGGGCCGCAGCGGGCCGAGCCACCGGCCCCGCCAGGGTTGTCCACAACCCGGCTACCGCCCACATCGAACCCGGTGACATCCTGGTCACCGCCACCACGGACCCGGGATGGACCCCACTGTTCCTCACCGCCGGAGCACTGGTCACCGAAACCGGTGCGGTCATGGCCCACGGTCCCACCGTAGCCAGAGAGTACGGCATACCCGCCGTCATCTGCGTTCCCAACGCGACCCGACGGATCTCCACCGGGCAGATCATCACCGTGGACGCCACCGCCGGAACCGTGACGATCCACTGACCGATGCGGGTGCCCGCGATGGTTCGATGCCGACACCCGTGGTGACCTGACCGGCTACCCGGCCGCACATCCCCCAGACCGAACTGTGAAAGCATCGGCCTCATGCCCAAGAAGGTCGACCCCGAGGAACGGCGCAGGCTCATCGCCGACGCGTTGATACGGGTCGCCGCGAGACACGGCCTCGAGGCGATCAGCCTGCGCCATGTGGCTGCCGACGCCGGCATCTCCCCGGGGATGGTGCAGCACTACTTCCGCACCAAGGACGAGATGATGACGTTCGCGCTGGCCGTTGTCCGTGAGCGCAGCCAGACCCGGGTCACCGAGGCTGTCGCGCGGTTGGGTGACAACCCGTCGCCGCGTGGGCTGCTACGGACGATGATCGCCGCCCTGTTGCCGCTCGACGACCAGACCCGCGATGAAGGACGGGTGGCACTGGGGTTCCTCGCCTACACAGCGGTACGACCGGCCACTTCACCCCTCCGCGAGGAGACCGGGCAGATGCTCGACTTCATGGCTGGCCTCATGCCGTCCCCGAAGCCCGACGAAGCCGCAGCCGGCCTGCTGGCACTCATGGAAGGGCTCGGTGTCTATCTGCTCGGCGGCCAGTACGGTGCCGAGCAGGCGCTGAGGGCGTTGGATGTCTACCTCGACCTGATCTTCGGCTCATCGAGCTGAGGGCGTGACGCCTATACCGCCGTCCTTCTCGCCGATCGAATCTTCCCTCCGCGACCTCGGCCCTCACCCCAACTCCGCCAAAGCCGCCGACGGCAAACGCCTACGCGCGCTCACTCCCGACCCTTCCACCCGCACCGATCGTCCGACGGATCTTCGACGAGTTCCTCGCCGGCTGCGGACTCTTCGCCATCGCCGAAGGACTGACCGCCAACCACGTGCCCGGTGAAGCTGCTCTGCGCTGCGGCCCTGGCCGGCGCCCAGGACCGGCCGCTGCTGCTGGTCCTCGACGAACTCGGCCGCAACCTCGGTGCGGCCCACCGCCGCGACGCCGTCGCCCTGTTCGAGAACATCGGCCGCGACCGGGCGATCAGCGTCGTCGGCGCCCTGCAGGACGACATGGAGCGGTACGCGATCGGCGCGTCCAGCCTCTACATCAAGCTGCGACGCCCGTCCGACGTCATGCCCTACAACCAGGCACCGGTCGTCATCGGCAGCGAAGCCGACACCGCCCGGGTGCAACTGTTCTCCGACTGGATGACCTCGTTCCGGCCGGAGCCGCAGACATGACCGACACCGACGGCACCATCCCCGGCGAACCGGATCCCGAGATCACCCTGAGCTGGATCCGCGACTATCCGGGCCTGGTCGCCTACGCACCACTGCCTCCCAGCGGCCGCTACCCCCGCGACAGCCGAGGCCGACCGAGACCGCGCTTTGCGCGGCTCCGCACCGCAGAACCGAGCGAGGCTCCCCGACGCCCGGAGGGGCTGCTCAGCGACAGCGACTGGAGCTGGGTCATTCGCAGCGAGCACAGCTGGGCCGGTGTCAACAGCAAGTTCGGCACCGACGCGCTGCGCATCATGCTGGAACTCGCCCAATCCGGCTGCGTGACGATCGGCTACACCCTCAACGGCAACGCTCTGGCCCAGCCGCCACGCCGGGTGTACCCGCACCCCGACCTCACGGCAGCCGAGCAAGAGCGCCGGAGCCGCCGTCGCGACGAGACCATCACCCTTCGCGCCAGGGCGGAGCAGATCGCGTCGGAGATCGCCGACGACTGGCCGGACGCCAGCCGTGCACTACGCAGCACCGCGCACCCCGATCGGCTGCTGTGGGCGCTGCGCGCAGTCACTGACCTGGCCGAGGGCCGAACCCACGATTCCCTCCGCGCGTTCGTGCAGAGCCACGCCAACGACACGAAAGCCCGCGACGACGTACATCACCTGCTCGCCGCGATGGGCTTCGAACACGAGACACTCATCGCACTCGGCGTGGCCCGCAACCCGTACATCGGGCTCGGCGGCCCGATCTTGCTGCACACGACCGACGGCTCGTCCTCGACCTGTCGGCGATGCCCGGGCCGCACGACATCCGGTTGAGCCCTCACATGCTGCCGCGACTGACCGTCACTGGGCCCGGTGATGTCCTGCTGGTCGTGGAGAACCGGCAGGCGGCCGAAGCGGTCTGTGACGCCCGGGCCGACCTGCCGGTTGTCTGGTGCCACGGGCAGCCGCCCGAAGCCGTGGTGTTGATGATCGTCCAGGCGGCGCGTCTGACCTCCGGGGTTGTCATTTGCGCGGATGCCGACCTCGGCGGCGTCCGCATCACCGCCCGCATCCACGACAACCTGCCGTCGGACGCCACCATTCACGTCGTGGACGTCGGCACCGTGCCGCACGACGAAGGTCGGCCCTTCAACGCCCACAGCCGCCTGCAGCAGCTCGCACAACGCCCGGATGAGGTCGGCGCCTTCGCGCCACGCTGCCTGCACCGGGGCTACGCGATCGAGCAGGAAGCCACTGCACGGGCCGCCCTTCAGGCTGTCTTGAATAGCCACCCACCTGCGTAGCCAATCCGACCAGATATGCCTCCGGTCGGCCGCAGAGTAGAGATGACGGACTCCACCGGAGCGGAGCCGCGGGACGTTTCGGAGCGCCGGCCGCCCTGAGCCGGGCAGCGGCAGCAAGCTACCGAGGGCCAGAAATACTCATCCGCACATCGGCACGACCGCGCACTGCGCCGGGCGGGGGCCAACGCGCGGACAGCGGCAGATCCGTGCGTTCCTCACCGTCACCTTGCGACCCTTCGGGCCGTTGGTGGTCTCCGAGTGCTCGACGAGGCTGCGTTGCACCGGCTCCGAGTCGCGATCTCCTACCGGCCGGTGGCACCGTCGATGAGCTCTCGCAGGATGTCGGCGTGACCGGCATGCCGGACGGTCTCGCTCGTCATGTGGGCGAGCACCCAGCGAAGCGTACGAGGCGCGTCACCGACCGGCTGCGCGGTGAGAACGTCGGGGCCGGCGGCTGCGATGATGTGGGCGTCACTGTCGGTGATTGCGGTCCGGTAGTCGGCGATGATCTGTTCCGGGGACCGATCCAGCTCGACCACCATGTCGACGTTGACGTCGGCGTAGCGCGGGTCGCCGGCGAACGTGTAGCCGAACCAGTACCGTTCGGCGCCGGTCAGGTGCTGGACCAGGCCCAGCAATGTGGTGTCGGATACGACCAGACGGCGCCGTAGCTGCTCCTCGCTCAAGCCGGCGACTTTCTTCAGCACGCATGATCGAGCAAAGGACAAGAAGGCGAGGGTGGTGTCGAGTTCGCCACCGTCGTTGCGCGGTACGGCTTCGCGTTGGGATTCGATCATGCCCTGACCTTAGTTCTTGTCATCCGGGAGAGGCAGGCGGGAAAGTCACCCGAGCGGTACCAACCAGACGCCGTCTTATCGGCACGACCGCGCGCTCGGCTTCACCGCGCTTCGTAACGCAACGTGATGCCAAGTCGACGGCGTGAGCGTACGGCTGCATCCGTCCGCATGTCGGGCAACCCGTTACGACGTTCGCGGAGGATCGGCCGGGCGGCTGCTGGCGTTGTATGAGTTCTTGGCGGCCACCACGGCCGCCTGGAGGTGCTCGGGGTCGATGCCGTGTACGTTGAGTGGTGGGTGCAAACGCCGGACAAGCTCGGCCTCGATGGTCGCCGGTTCCGCGTCCTCCGCCCACGTCAAGCGCAGGTGTGTGTGCATCCACGCGGTCAGCCGCGCCTCATCCTCAGGGACCAGGACGACACGGTCGGTCCAGGTCGTTCGGAATCCCTCGGATACAAGAAGCCCGGCCAGGGTACGGCGCAGAGTCGAGCTGCCCGAACGCCTGAGATGATTGCGCAAGATCCGCCCCCGTAGGCTGGTCGCCCGTCCGAGGTACAGCAGCCGTAACGACGGGACGTTCTCATTCGGCAGCCCTGGGAGGTCGGGAAAGACCGAGGGAGCAGCCCACCAGGCGTAGACACCGCTGCCACGGCCGAGCCGCTTGACGGCGACGTTGAGTTCGACAGGCACGCCGGAGAGTAGCCACAGGGCGTCGTCGACCCGGGCTTCGTCGGTGGGGACGTCGTCGGGTCGTCGTTCGGGAATGGTCATCAAGCCCATCGTAGGTCCCGGGTGGATCGTGGCCGGGACCGGAAGGCCGGATGCCCCCGCAACGGCACCTGTACCAGCCCGGCGGGACGCTGCCTAGCGCGCGCCTCGCGGCAAATGAGGACACGTTCAGGAGCAGGTCGAGGTTGATGCTATATCTACCGGCGATCATCGCTGTCGACCCGCCATCACCCGACCAGCGCTGTCACGATTGGCTGCGGGCCGGGTGCCGGGGCTATCTGCTACGGTCGCCGCCATGGCTGCCGTATGGCGGATCGCGAACTATCACCAAGCCAAGGCACCGGTGACCGAGCCGGTCACCAAGTTCGGCGGTCAGCCCGTCTGGCTTACCGGACCGCAGTGGCCGGTCAGCCAAGGCTGGGACACCCCGATGCGGTTCGTCTGCCAGATCGCATTGGAGCCCGAGCTCGCCGGTGCCGGCCCGGGGCGGCTGGCCTACGTGTTCGTCACCCATGGCGACCACAGCAGCGACGTGGAGCACTTCGACCCGGACGTCATCTTCCCCGACAGCGGCGAGAACGCCGTCATCATCCAGCCCGGCGGCGTCTTCGACGGGGCGACCAGCCCACTGACCAGCGGCCCAACCCTCTACCACGGCGACGGGTCGCCGGCGGAGTACACCGTCGAGCTGATCCGCAGCGAGGACCCCGAGCACCTGCCGTACGACGCCTACATGGCGCTGCCGCCAGACGAACGGGACCGCTACTTCCAGGCACTGGACCAGGACAAGATCGGCGGGACGGCGCTGATGCTCAACGAGCACGACTGGCCCAAGAGCGGGCCGTGGCGGCCCCTACTGCGCCTCGATGCGAACTGGAAACCGTTCTACCTCAACCTCGGCGCCGCACCGGTGGCGTTCGCGTTCATCTCCACCGACGGCCGGCACGGGTGTTTCCTCGTCCAAGACTCGTAGTCAATCCTGCCCGTAGGCCAGTCGCCAGCGGCGAGCACAACGCGCCCTGTCGGCGCGCCTCGCGGCAGGAGCGGATGTTTCATGTTTGCCGGCGTTGCAACGTTGACGGGCCGTTGTGGCGGGTCTACTCGCCTGTGTCTGCGTGGGTGAGTAGGCGGGCGGCCAGGGCGCGCACCTCGGCTCTGAGTTCGGCGGGCCGTTCGATGGTGAAGGGCCAGCCGAGCCCGGCCAGCATCTGGGCGGCGCCGTCGAGGTGTTCGGCTCGGGTCGTCAGCCGTACTCCGTCGGTGACCTCGGTGAGTGTGCCGACTGATGGCGGGATCCGCCGCCGTGCCTGGGTGAGGCTGGTGTGCAGCAGGACCGAGACGTCGTGGGCGTAGGCCACCGAGGCCAGTCCGGCGAGGACGTGTCCGGTGGGGTCGAACCCGGCCGGTACCTCGAAAGCTCCGGCGGTGGCGTGAGTGGCGCCGATGCGATCGAGTCGGAATGTCCGAACCGATCCGCTGGCGTGGTCGCGACCGGTGACGTACCAGCGACCGTTGTGGAAGACCAGCCCGTACGGGTCGAGGCCGCGTTCGCTGGAGCGGCCGTGCCAGCTGGTGTACGTCAGGTGTACCGGGTGTCGGTGGCGGGCCGCCTCGGCGAGTACCAGCAGCACCTCGGTGCCGGGCGGGGTGGGCTGCCGGACCGGCCCGGTGACGTCCATGGTGACCAGTAGCGCGTCGATGCGCCGGGCAAGGGCGGCTGGCAGTACCCGGCGGAGCTTGGCGGCGGCGCTCTCGATGGCCGCGTGATCGGTGACCAGTCCCGCGCGGCGGCCGGCGGCAAGGCCGAGGGCGATGGCGACGGCCTCGTCGTCGGTGAGCATGAGCGGCGGCAACTTGTATCCGGGTGCGAGCCGGTACCCGCCGTAGCGGCCACGGCGCGCCTCGACCGGAATGTCCAGGTCGAGGAGGTGGGTCGCGTAGCGGCGGACGGTGCGCTCGTCGACGCCGAGCCGGCGGGCCAGGTCCGCGACGCTGAACGTGCCGCCCTGCTGGAGGATCTCCAGCAGGGCGAGTACCCGGGCTGTCGGCCTGGCCAAAGAGGTCCTCCCAATCCGGGCGGAAACTGTCCGGTATTGACCGTAGCGTGCCGGGCATGACGACATTCGTACTGGTCCCCGGGTTCTGGCTCGGCGCCTGGGCCTGGCATTCGACGGCCGCGCAACTGCGCCGGCACGGCCACGACGTGTACCCGATCAGCCTGACCGGCCTCGGGGAGCGGGCCCACCTGGGCCGTCCCGACACCGACTTCGACGTCCACGTCACCGACGTGGTCAATCTCCTGCGCTACGAGGGCCTTCGCGACGTGGTACTCGTCGGGCACAGCTACGCCGGTAGCGTCGTCACCGCGGCCGCCGACCGCGTCACCGACCGCGTCGCCCAACTGGTCTATGTCGACACCGGCCCGCTGCCCGACAGGGTGGCCCAGGTCGAGTTCACCCCGCCGGCCGAGCGCGAGCGCAACGCGGCATTGGTGGCCGACCACGGTGCCGGGTGGCGGCTGCCGCCGCCACCCTGGGCCGACGTGGCCGCCAGCGTGCCCGACGTGGATGACTCGATCGTCACGTTGCTGCACGAGCGGTCGGTCGACCAGCCGTGGGCGAACGCCACCGCCCCGGTCCGGCTGACCGGGGCATGGGAGAGTCTGCCCAGACTCGGCGTACTGTCGAGCTTCACCGCCGAGCAGGCGCAGCGAATGGCCGCGACAATGCCGCTGTACCGCCACATGGCCGGCGACGTATGGCGCTTCGAGGAACTACCGACCTGGCATTGGCCGATGCTCAACCGGCCGGTCGAGCTGGCCGCAATCCTGCACCACGCGCGGTTGACGGCGTAACCGCCGCTGCCGGGTGACCAACCACCAGCTCACCCGGCAGCGGTACGCGGTCGACGACGGAACCGAACGACCCGGCCATGACACCCACGGCCACGTCCCCAATTCGGCATGAGCGCGCACCGCGTCGGGTCGTAGAGGTGCATCTGGCTGAGAGGGCTCGCGCGCAAAGACGGGTCCCGAACGCCTGGCTCGGGACCCGTCAAGCTAGGTTGATCTTCAGCCGAGCGGGATAGCGCCGGTAAGCCGCAGCCCACGTTGGGTATCGGTTTGTGTCGATCAACCGACACAAAACCCCACGCATTGGATAAGCGCGCCGTGATGGAGTAGGTGCAAGTTGGTCGTCTGGTCGACCGGAGTGCGCCCCTGTGGCGGAGGGGTGAGTGCGGGGTGGAGCAGACCCGCCGGAAGATCTTGTCCCGTATGCGGCCAGCCGGCGCGCAGCTGGCCGTCTATGGACGCCACGTTGCCGATGTAGATACGCAATGGCGTATCTACACCGCAACGGAAGGCGATTGCATGAGGGTGACATGGACCTACGGCCGGGGCCGGCCAGCGCGACAACCATGAGGTCGAACTGATCGGCCACGACGGGCTGGAAGCCCTTCTCCGCGAGATCCAGCAGGCAGGCGAGCCCGTCGTGCCCACGATTTTCGACGACGCCAACGACGGCCCCGGCGACCTGCCACCCGGCGTCCAGGTCGGGCACGGTCACCCGGCCCATGCTTTCGCGATTCACATCGCCGACGACGGCGTGTACCTCAATGACCCAGCAGCGGAAACCCCGACCAAGGGGCCCAATTCGATGTCGGAGGAATGCCCACTGAGTACCCGGCCGAGCACCTACGACTTCGGCCCGCAACGGCCATACAACTGGCCGTCACCTTTCTCAAGACCGACTGCGAACCGCCGCACCCGACGGCCGCCGCCGACTGATCGCGCGGCGAGGGGGACAGATCGTGCCCTCGGTGTCACCGCCGCTGATGCCGAAGGTCATCCGTGCCCCGCAGGGCGCGACGGGCGGTGCGACGCGACATCCAGTACTTGCTGACAGGGCTCCGGAACTTGTCAAGGCCGGTGAGGCCAGCCGGTGTTACGCGGCTTGTGGCATTGGCTGATCGGTTGCTGGGTCGGGTGGGTTGATCCAGACGGCGTCGGGCAGGTGTAGCGGTTTGGGTCTGGGTCGGCGGGAGAAGCGTTCGGGGTGGGCGGTCCAGGCGGTGTCGAGGGCGTGGGCGCGAAGGGCCTGCTGGGTTGCGACATGGCCGTCGTGGACGTCGGCGGGGGTGTGCAGACCGATGCCGGCGTGGTGGTGTTCGTGGTTGTACCACTGGAAGAACGTGTCGCAGAACGCGCGGGCGTCGGCCAGTGACCCGAAGCGTTCGGGGAACGTGGGGTGGTAATTGACGGTCTCGAACGCGGCTTCGGAGAACGGGTTGTCGTTGCTCACGCGTGGGCGGGAGTGTGAGCGGGTGACGTGGAGGTCGGCCAGCAGCGTCACGACGCGTTTGGAGGTCATGGAGGTGCCGCGGTCGGCGTGCACGACCTGTGGGATGCCGTGCACGGTGATGACCTCGGTGATGAAGTCGTGGGCGATGTCGGCGCTCTCTCTGGCGGCGACGTGGTGCCCGACGATGTACCTGGAGTAGATGTCGATCATGACGTAGGCGTCGTAGTAGACGCCCTTGGCCGGGCCAGGCAGTTTGGTGATGTCCCAGGTGAATAC
>NZ_WVUH01000182.1 GCF_017614955.1 Micromonospora echinofusca | reverse complement strand
GGGCGGGGTGCTGCTCTCCGGCGGGGAACGGCAGCGCCTGGCGATCGCCCGTACCCTGCTGGCCGGGCCGCCGATCCTGCTGCTCGACGAGCCGACCAGCAACCTCGACGCGCGCAACGAGGCGGCCCTGCGGCGGGCGATCGACGCGGTCGCGGTCCGGCGTACCCTGCTGATCGTCGCGCACCGGCTCGCCACCGTCGTCGACGCCGACCAGATCGTGGTGCTCGACGGTGGCCGGGTGGTCGGCGTCGGCACCCATGATCAACTGACCGCGTCCAACCCGCTCTACCGGGAGCTCGCCGCCCACCAACTCCTGGTCGGCTGAGGGCCGTCCGGCCGGTCGTGGACCGCCGGTGCGGGCCGCCGCGCCGGTACCGGGAAGCCGGGCCGCACGGACCGGTCGATGTCGCGTACCGTTTCCGGTCATGGGTGTGTCGCAACGGTTGAGAAGCAGGTTCCGGCGGTTCCTCCAGCGTCCGGGTACCACGGTTGACCTGGCCCCGCTGGCCAAGCTGCTGCCGGCGATCGAGGCGCGGGAGGAGGAGCTCGCCGCGCTCGACGACGCCGAGCTGACCGAGGCCGCCGGCCGGGCCGAGGACTACACCGAGATCTGCGCGGTGGGCCGCGAGGCCGCCCGGCGTGGCCTCGACCAGCGGCCGTACGACGTGCAGCTGCTCGGCGCGATGGCGTTGCTCTCCGGCAAGGTGGCCGAGATGGCCACCGGTGAGGGCAAGACCCTGACCGCCACGATCGCCGCGTACGGGCACGTCCAGCTCGGAAACGGGCCGGTGCACGTGCTCACCGTCAACGACTACCTGGCCCGCCGGGACGCCGAGTGGATGGAGCCGGTCTACACGCTGCTCGGGCTGACCGTCGGCTGGGTGACCGAGGCGTCCACCCCGGCGGAGCGCCGCGAGGCGTACGCGAAGGACGTCACCTACGTCTCGGTCAGCGAGGGCGGCTTCGACTTCCTGCGCGACCAGCTGGTCACCGACATCGCCGACCGGGTGCAGCCCAAGCTGGCCTGCGCCATCGTCGACGAGGCCGACTCCATCCTGATCGACGAGGCCCGGGTGCCGATGGTGCTCGCCGGTGCGGTCACCGGCGAGCAGGACCCGGTGCACGCCGCCGCCGCGGTGGTCCGTGGCCTGCGGGCCGGCGCGCACTACACCGTCGCCGAGGACGGTCGCAGCGCCGCGTTCACCAACGCCGGGCTGTCCGTGATCGAGGCGAAGCTCGGCATCGACCTGTACGCCGAGGAGAACGTCGAGCAGCTCTCCGCGGTCAACGTGGCGCTGCACGCGCACGCGCTGCTGCACCGGGACGTGGACTACATCGTCCGGGACGGCAGCGTCGAGCTGATCGACGAGATGCGCGGCCGGGTCGCCCAGCGCCGCCGCTGGCCGGACGGGCTCCAGGCGGCGGTGGAGGCGAAGGAGGGGCTGGACGCCACCGCCGAGGGCGAGGTGCTCGGCACGATCAGCGTCCAGGCGTACATCGGGCTCTACCCGACGCTGTGCGGCATGACCGCGACCGCGGTGCTCGTCGGTGACCAGCTCCGGGAGTTCTTCTCGCTGGAGGTCGCGGTCATCCCGTCGAACACCGAGTGCGTGCGGGTCGACGAGCCGGACCGGATCTACGCCACCCGGGCGGAGAAGGAGGAGGCGCTGATCGACGAGATCCGGCGCTGCCACGACAAGGGTCGCCCGGTGCTCGTCGGTACGCTCGACGTGAAGGAGTCCGAGCAGCTCGCCGCCGGGCTGAACGCCGCCGGGGTGCCCTGCGTGGTGCTCAACGCCAAGAACGACGACGCGGAGGCGGCGATCATCGCCGAGGCCGGCGCGTACGGGGCGGTGACCGTCTCCACCCAGATGGCCGGTCGGGGCGTCGACATCCGGCTCGGCGGCAGCGACCAGTCCGACCGGGACCGGGTCGCCGAGCTGGGCGGTCTCTACGTGATCGGCAGCGGCCGGCACGACAGCCGGCGGGTCGACGACCAGTTGCGCGGTCGCGCCGGCCGGCAGGGCGACCCGGGCGGCTCGGTCTTCTTCGTCAGCCTGGAGGACGACCTGGTCACCCGGCACGCCGCCGACGCGATCCCGCCGTCACCCCGGATGAACGCCGACGGTCTGGTCACCGACGACCAGGTGGACTTCGCGGTGGAGCACGCCCAGCGGGTCGCCGAGGGCGTCAACCACGAGATCCACCGCAACACCTGGCGCTACGGCGTGGTGATCGAGAAGCAGCGCAAGGCGCTCGCCGAGCGGCGGGAACGGCTGCTCACCACCGAGGTCGCCGCGCTGATGCTGATGGAGCGCTTCCCGGACCGGACCAAGGAGATGGACGAGGACGTGCTGTCCCGGGCGTCCCGGTCCATCGCCCTCTACCACCTCGACCGGCTCTGGGCCGAGCACCTGGCCGAGCTGTCCGAGGTACGCGAGGGCGTGCACCTGCGGGCGCTGGGCCGGCTCGACCCGCTCGACGAGTTCCACCGGGCGGCGGTGCCGGCGTTCAACGCCCTGGTACCCGAGATCGAGGCGCGCACCGTGGCGACGTTCGAGGAGACCGAGTTCGACGAGGACTGGCAGCCCGACGAGTCGAAGCTGGTCCGGCCGAGCGCGACCTGGACGTACCTGGTACACGACAACCCGTTCGGTTCGGAGCTGGACCGCCTGATCGCCTCGGTGGGTCGCCGGCTCGGTGGCGGTCGCTGACCGGTACGGCGGTCGGTTCCGGCCGACTGTGAGCAATGCCCCTTCCCGGGCTTTTCCGGCCCGGGAAGGGGGCCCGTCGCGCACAGTTTGACGGGGCGACGGGTCGGGTACTAGCCCGGGTCCGTAGAGGCGGGGAGAGATCACCATGGCAGATCAGGCACGAACCGGACGTACCGCGTCGTACGCGGTGGTGGCGGAGGCGCTGCCCAGGTGAGACTCCAGACCCAGCGGGACGGCACCGGACTGGGGGTGCTGGAAACCGCGGCGTTGCTGCGTGAACTGACCGCCGGCCTCATCGCGGTGGACGACTTCGACGAGGCGTTGCGCCGACTGGTCCGGATCGGCCGGGAGGCCGTCGACGGGGTGACCGGGTGCGGCTTCACGGTCCTGCGGGCCGGGTCGGCCGCCGACGGCGCCGCCTCGGACGGTCGGCTCGCCGAGCTGGACGGGACGGCCCACGGGCCGGACTCCCCGCCGATGACCGCGATCCGGCGGCGGGAGATGGTGCTCGCCGAGGACCTGCTCGCCGAGGACCGCTGGCCGGAGTGGACCGGCCGGGCCCGGGAGCTGGGGGTACGCAGTGTCCTCTCCGCCCCGTTGGACATCGACGACCAGGTCATCGGCGCGGTCAACCTGTACGGCGACCGGCCGCGCAGCCTCACCGCCCACCAGCAGTTGACCGCGATGCTGCTCGCCGAGCACGCCGGCCTGCTGCTCGCCGCGGTACGCGACCGGGCCCGCCGGGCGGCACTCGCCGCCGATCAGGCCGGGCCGCTGATCGACGGGGAGGTGGTCGCGCAGGCCGTCGGGGTGATCATGACCCAGCGGGGTTGCCCGGCACCGGAGGCGCTCCAGGTGCTGCGCAGTGCCGCCACGGCACTCGCCATCCCACTGCGCGAGGTCGCCGAGCGGTTGCTCGCCACGGTGGTGCGTACCCGGGAGACCTGACGGAGCGGCGTGCGACGCGGCTCCCGGTTTTGCCCCGGTGACGCCCGGGTAGCAGGCTGGGGAGTCCGCCGTGCGTACCGACCTGGGGAGGTCCGAGATGGAGAGCCGTCTGCGGGTACAGGGACACCCGATCCAACCCATGCTGGTGACGTTCCCGTTCGGACTCTTCGCCTGCGCGGCGCTCTTCGACCTCGCCGACGTGGTCGGCGGCCCGGCCTTCCTCGGCCAGGTCGGCTACTGGACCGCGGTCGCCGCGCTGGTCGCCGCCGCGCTGGCCGGCATCGCCGGCATGGTCGACCTCTGGGACGCCCGGCCGGGTCCCACCCGCCGGACCGCGATCCTGTTCAACCTGGCGAACCTGCTGATGGCGGCGCTCTTCGTGCTGGTCTGCCTGGTCCGCGCCCACGCGCCCGAGCGGGGCGCGACCGGTGGGACGGTCGCCGTCGAGGTGCTGGCGCTCGGCGCCGGCGCGGTCGGCGTGTGGCTCGGTACCCGCCTGGTCCAGCAGTTCGACACCCGCCGTACCGAGCCGGCCGGTCTGGACGCGCTCGGCGCGGTGTCCCGTCCCGCCGGCATCCGTCGTACCGCCTGACCCACCCGGCCTCGGCGCCGACGGCCGCCGGCCCGGAATCGCGTTGCACGGCGCGCGCCCACTTTCGACACTGGCCGGATGACGAGCCGATCTCCCACCGGCCGGAGGACGGGCGACGCCGCCTTCGAGGAACTGCTCACCGAGGGCGCCACGGTACCGGTCGAGGGCTGGGACTTCTCCTGGTTCGTCGGGCGGGCCACCGAGGAACGCCCACCCTGGGGGTACCACCGGCTGCTGGACGACCGGATGAGCCGCGCCACCGCCGCCCTGGACCTGGAGACCGGCGGCGGTGAGGTGCTGGCGGGCATCTCCCGGCCGCCCGCGCTGCTGGTCGCCACCGAGTCCTGGCCGCCGAACGTGGCGGTGGCCCGACGCAACCTGCGCCGGGTGGGCGGCACGGTGGTCGCCACCGGCACCAGTCGGCTGCTCCCGTTCCGGGACGCCAGTGTCGACCTGGTGGTCAGCCGCCACCCCGTGCACACCCCGTGGCCGGAGATCGCCCGGGTGCTGGCCCCCGGCGGCCGGTTCCTGTCCCAGCAGATCGGCGCGGGCACGCTCGGCGAGCTGGCCGAGGCGGTGCGGGGCGTACCACAGGACGGGCCGCCGCGGTCCGACCAGCAGACCGGGCCGGCGGTGGCCGCCGCCGAGGCCGCCGGGCTGCGGGTGGTCGACCTGCGGCAGGCCACCCTGCGGGTGGCGTTCCACGACATCGCGGCGGTGGTGCACCTGCTGCGCAAGGTGGTCTGGACCGTGCCCGACTTCAGCGTCGAGCGGTACCGGCCGCAGCTCGCCCGGCTGCACGAGCGGATCGTCGCGGAGGGGGAGTTCGTCGCGTACGCCCGGCGGTTCCTGATCGAGGCGGTCCGGCCGGAGTGAGCCCGGCCGGGCGGGCTGCCGCGTCGACGTGGCACCCCGCACCGGCGCAGATCCCGCCGCCAGTCCTGTCGCCGGGCCGTCTTCAAGGGCCGGCGTGACCCCGGGCGTGGTGCGCGGCGAGCACGTCGTCACCGAAGTCGCTGGCCGGGCGGCGCAGCACGGTGTGCGCGTGGTTGCCGTCGATGCTGGTGTTGTCGTACTCGATGAGCAGGTCGTCGCCCTGGATCCGGTAGTAGTGCCGGTGTCCAGGGCCGGTCGCGCCGGCCCAGGCGAAGTGCAGCGGACCGCCGGAGATCCGGGCCGCCTCCCGGGCGGCCAGTTCCGGTGGCAGCCGGTCCAGGTAGAGCGCCACCACCTGGTCGAGCAGCGCCCGGCTGGTCGGGCCGAGCCGGGTCGCGTCGACGCCCAGCGGTTCGACCGGGCCCGCCACCCGGGGCCGGGTGGCGCTGATGATGTCCGCCGGCGCCTCGTCGTCGACGATCGCCGCCGCCCGGCCGGCCGGACCGAGGGACGCCAGCAGGGCCCGGGCCAGGTCCTCCTCGGGAGCCAGCGGACGGCAGACCGGCCGCCCCGCGTGGTCCACCCGGGCCGGGTTGGCGCCGAAGAAGAGCGGCGCGGGGGAGACCACGTCCCCGACCACCGTCATGGTCACCGAGAGGTGGTGCCCCTCCAGCCGCCACGACCACGGCTCGTCGGCGTCCGGGGTACCGAAGACCGCGATCCAGTAGTCACCGCTGTGCCGGCCGCGCCGCCAGTCCTCCGCCCGGTCCAGCACCTCCTCCAACGCGACGATCGTCATCGCCTGGGCGTACGCGTGCGGACTCAGCGCGGTGGCCAGGAGCCGGTGGACGGCCTTGCGGCCGACCCGGTCCAGGTCGGCCAGGCAGGCTCCGGGGCGGGGCCGGGGCCGGTACTCCAGCCAGCGGCGGGCGGCGTCGTCGGCGAACGGGTACGTCGCCGCCTGACGGGTCGGGCCGTCGAGCACGCCCAGCAGCGCCGACGCGGCCGCCCGCATCTGCTCCGGTACGGAATTCTCCACCGGTTCTGTATACCCGTCCTTCCCTCCACCGGGGCCGTCCCCGCCGGTGTGGGGGTGTGCGGCGGTGCGGGCCAACCGGACGAACTGGTCAGCCGGTGGACACGCCCGGCCCGCTGCCGGCAGGGTCACCGGCGCCGTCGTAGACGTACACCCGCAACGACCTGCCGTGGTGCTCCTGGTAGCCGGTGGTCCGCAGGTAGCGCTGCATCAGACCCGCCAGCTCCAGTTGGACGACCGCTGCGTCCTCGGCCACGAAGAGCGTCCCGTCGCGGGGGCCGCCGAGCAGCAGGGCATCGGGTTCGTCCGGCTCCGTCATGGCCGTCCGGCTACCCGGTGACCCGCCGGCCAAACCGTCGGCGCCGCCGGTCGGGTAGGTTGGCGCCGCTGTTAGGAAGGGCCCCTTCCTATCGTTTTCGGTATAGGAAGGGGCCCTTCCTTACATCTGGGAGGGGTTGGATGGACGACCTGGTGTACGTGGGCAACGCGGACGTGGACGGTGCGACCAACGCCGGCTGGCTGCTCGGTCACTTCATGCCGGCGGACGCCGACGTGCGGCACAGCACCGACGTGGAGGTCAAGTGGGGGGTGCACCCGGCCGGTGACCGGCGGGTCCAGTGGGTCCGGGGTGAGCAGCGGACCGCGCTGCTGGTACTGGTCAGCGGCCGGTTCCGGGTGGAGTTGCCGGACCGGACGGTACGGCTGACCTCGCCCGGTGACTACGTGGTGTGGGGACGCGGGGTCGACCATTCGTGGTACGCCGAGACGGAGACGGTGGTGCTGACCGTCCGGTGGCCGTCGGTGCCCGGTTACCGGGTACCGGACCCGGTCGTGGCCGGTTCCGTCGCCGGGTAGGTACGTCAGCCGGGCCCGGTTGAGTAACTGCTGCTCATGTCGGTGACCGCCGGGCCGGGCGACGATGGTCGCGGCGAGCCGGGGAGCGGCTCACGGTCAGGGAAGTGAAGATCCGCCATGCAGCAGTTGTCGACGATCGACCCCGTGACGCCGATGGACCGGGACGGGCGGCCGGGGCGCTGGGCCGGCCCCTCGTTCGGGACGGTCCGGCCGGCCGGTGGCTGACCGACCCGTCGCCCGGACCTCGGCCCGCGTGTCGGTTGTCGCCGCCGGACCGCTGCCCGCGGTGTGGTGTGAGGTGCGCCGATTGGTGCCGGCCTGCCTGGTGTTTCCTGTGCATTCGGAGGATCACCACCGGCGGTACCGGATGCGAAACTACCCCGGCCGTCGGGCGGGTCGGGCGTCCTGGGCCCGGGGCGGCGGCCGGACAGGTGGACAGAGGGGGCGACGGTGGCCACTGCGACCGCCATCGGCTGGCCGTTCGTGGGCCGACACGGCGAGGTGGAGCGGGTTTCCGACGCACTCGACGGTGGCCTGCTGGACGCGGTGGTGCTGACCGGGTCCTCCGGGGTCGGCAAGACGCGACTGGCCCAGGAGTGTCTGGCCGAGGCGGAGTCCCGGGGGCACCGGGTGGCGCACGTCGCGGCCACCGCCAGCGCCTCTGCCGTGCCGCTCTCCGCGCTCGCCCCGCTGCTGCCGGTGCAGATGGACCTCACCGATCCGCATGCGCTGTTCGAGGCGGTCCGGCGCTGGCTGCACGAACAGGCCAGCGGCCGGCGGTTCGTGCTCGCGGTCGACGACGTCGACCTGCTCGACACCGTCTCGGTGGCACTGTTGCAGTTCCTGCTCGCCGACGGCAGCCTCTTCGTGATCGCCACGCAGCGCACCGACACCCGACTGCCGGACGTGCTGGAGAGCCGGTGGCGGTCGGGCCGGGCCCTGCGGGTCCGGTTGGACTCGCTGGAGAAGCAGAGTGTGGAGACGCTGCTGCACTTCGCCCTCGGCGGCCCGGTGAGCACGGCGGCCAGCGAGGCGCTCTGGCAGGCGAGCCGGGGCAACGTGCTCTACCTGCGGGAGCTGGTCGGCTGCGGGCAGCGCGACGGCACCCTGGTCTGCGCCGACGGGGTGTGGCGGCTGACCGGTCCGCTCACCGACAGCGCCGGGGTGGTCGAGCTGGTCAGCCGCCGGCTGCACGGGCTGGATCCGCAGCAGCGGGCGGTCCTCGAACTGCTGGCGCTGTGTGAGCCGTTGGCCGTCGACGACCTGCTGCGGCACACCCCGGTGGACGTACTGGCCGAGTTGGAGGCGCAGGGTCTCATCCAGGTGCGGTTGGATGGGCGCCGGCAGGACGTCACGCTCACCCATCCGTTGCACGCCGAGGCGCTCCAGCACGCCATGCCCCGGCTGCGGGCCCGGTCGTTGCTGCTCGCGCAGGTCGAGCGGGTCGAGGGGTACGGCGCCCGGCGCCGTGGCGATCCGCTGATGCTCGCCTCCTGGCGGTTGGACGCCACCGGTACGGCCGATCCGACCCTGCTGGTCCGGGCCGCCAGCCTGGCCCGGTTCGCCCACGACCTGCCCCGCACGGAGCGGCTGGCGGAGGCGGCCCTGCGCCACGGTCCGGACGGACTGGCGAGTCTCCTGCTCGGTGAGGCCCTGCACGAGCAGGCCCGGTACGCCGAAGCGGAGCAGGTGCTGGCCGAGGCGACGGGCGGTGGTGCCGGGCCGGAGGCTTTCCGGCTGGTGCTGGCCCGTTCGCTCAATCTTCATCACGGGCTCGGTGACACCCGGGCGGCCCGGGAGTGTCTGGCGGGTGCGGACGGGGAGGCCGGCGACCCGGCCCGGGTCGCGGTGGACGCACTGCTGACCGGGGTGACCGACACCGGGGCGGCTCTGGAGCTGCTGGGCGACGCCGAGCCCGGCACCGACCCGGGTCGGGTGCTGTGGCTGCGGTCCCGGGCCACCGTGCTCGCCGATGCGGGCCGGCTGGCCGACGCGGCGGTGGCCGCCGAGCGGGGCTTCGCGCGGCACCGGCAGCTCGACTACCGGATGGTGGTCTCCCACCCGGCGACGCAACTGGTCGTGCTCACCGAGGCGCTGCGGGAACAGGGTCGGCTCGCCGAGGCGGAGGAGACCGCCCGGGAGGGGTTCCGGCTGGCCGTGGCCGACGGGATCCACTCGCTGATCGGCGCCTTCCCCGCCCAGCTCGGCCTCGTGGCGTTGACCCGGGGTCGGGTGGGTACCGCCGAACGGTACTTCCGGGAGGCGCTGGCCCATCTGCGCGGCGGTGGCCGGCCACCGGCGCTGGTCTCGGGGGTGACCGGGTTGGTGGTCGCGCTCGCCTGGCGGGGCGCGTTGGCGGCGGACGACCCGCTGCTCACCCTGCCGGACGGGGAACTGATCGCCGCGCGCGGCCGGGGCTGGGCCCTGTGTGCCGTGGGCCGGCAGCGGGAGGCCGGTCAGGAGTTGCGGGCCGCCGGTGGGCTCGCGGTGGGGCAGGGTCGGCTGACCCTCGCGGTCGAGTTGCTGCACGACGCGCTCCGGCTCGGCGATCCGGCGGCGGCCCGGGAACTGGTCGGGGTGACCGGTGTGCAGGGCGACCTGGCGGCGGCCCGGCTGGCGCACGCCGACGCGGTGCTGCGCCGGGATCCGGATGCGCTCGCGGCGGCGGCCCGTACCTTCGAGCAGCTCGGGGTGGACCTGGTGGCGGCCGAGGTGCTGGTGGCGGCGGCCGAGCTGTACCGGGCCACCGGCACACCGCGTAGCGCCACGGCCTGCGCCAACCAGGCGGCGACGCTGGTGCAGCGGTGCGAGGGTGCCCGCACGCCCGGCCTGGTGACCCCGGTGGGGCACAGTCCGCTGACCGCGCGGGAACGTGAGGTGGCGCTGCTGGTCGCCGAGGGGTACAGCAGCAAACGGATCGCCGCCGAGCTGTTCATCTCGGTCCGCACCGTCGACAACCACCTCCAGAGCATCTACACCAAGTGCGGCGTGAAGAACCGGAGCGAACTCGCCGCCGTGATGGGGACCGCCGGTGCGGTGCCGGTACGAGAGGACGAGCGGACGTGAGCCCCGAACAGGTGGCCCTGGTGCGTGACAGCGTACGGGCGATGGGTCCGCGGATGGACGCGGTGGCCGACGAGTTCTACCGTCGGGTCTTCGCCCGGGACCCGTCGCTGCGGGCCATGTTCGCCGGTGACCTGGTCACCCAGCGGCGGAAGTTCGCCGACGAGTTGCAGGCCATCGTCACCGCGATCCCGGACATCGGTGCGTTCCTGGACCGGGCCCGGCTGCTCGGTGCCCGGCACAGCGGGTACGGCGTCCGTACCGGGCACTACCGTCAGTTCCGGGACCTGCTGTTGGAGACGTTCGCCGCCGAGTTGGGCGACGCCTGGACCGAGGAGCTCGCGGTCGCCTGGCACCGGGCGTACGACATGGTCGCCGAGGCGATGATGATGGGCGTGCCACGCAGCACCGGGGCGTCGTTCTTCACCCGCTGACCCGCTGACCCGCTATCGCAGGTCGGCGTCCATCGGGGCGGCTTCGGTGGCCGCGTTGGCCGCCTCCTCGGTCCACGGGGAGGTCCGGCCCGGCCGGGGGCGGGGCACCGGCATGTCGCGCATCGGTACGTACACCCGGGCGTCGACCGCCTCGGCCAGCAGCAGGGCGGCGACCAGGCTGGTCGGTCGGTGGGTCGGTTCCTCGGCCAGGCAGCGGTGGACGAGGTCGGCGACGTCGGCGGGCAGCCCGGCGACCGGCGGCAGCGGCTCTGGTTCGACCTGTCGGGGCGAGCGGAGCAGGGCCGGTGCGGTCTCCGACGGCCAGGGCAGCCGTCCGGTCAGGCAGAGGTAGAGCAGCACGCCGAGGGCGTACATGTCGGCGGCGGGGGTGGCGGCGGTGCCGTCGAAGCTCTCCGGTGCGGTGTACGCCGGGGTGCCGAGGACGGTGCCGTCGTCGGCGTGGCGTCCTCCGGCGGGGGCGGCGATGCCGAAGTCCAGGACCTTGGCACCGGCCGGGGTGAGGATGACATTCCCCGGTTTGATGTCGCGGTGCACGATGCCGTGGGTGTGGGCGGCGGCCAGTGCCGCGCTCACCTCCGCCCCCACCCGCAGGGCGATCCGCCAGTCGAGCGGGCCGGACGCCAGGTGGGCGCCGAGGGTCTCGCCCTCGACCAGTTCCATGACGATGTACGGCACCTGCTGGTCGGTGGGGAGGGCGGAGGTGCCGAAGTCGTGCACGCTGGCCACGTTGGGGTGGACCAGTCGGGCGGCGGAGCGTGCCTCCGTCCGGACCCGGTCCACGCTGCGGTTGCCGGTGCCGTCCCACTCCGGTGCCATGATCTTGATGGCCACCGGCCGGTCCAGGACGCGGTCGTGCCCGCGCCACACCTCGGACATGCCGCCGAGCCCGATGCGCTGATCGAGCCGGTACCGCCCGCCCAGCGTCCGCATGCTGATCCTCCGCCCTGTTCCGTACTGCTCTCGTGTTTCCCGGTACCCCGGCCCTGAACTGGGCAAACCACGGACCGGTTCGTACGGGTGTGCCAATCGGCGGTAGGGTGACGGGATGACCGGTGCCGCGTACCAGCCGTCCATGCTCGATCTGGCGGAGGCCGGGCCGGCGCTCACGTCACTGGCCGCGTTGCGCCGGCACGCGCTGGACCGGGGCGCCTGGGTGGACCACCTGCCCGGCTGGGTCCAGGGTTCCGACGACGTGCTGGAGACCCTGCTGTACCGGGTGGACTGGCGTGCCGAGCGGCGCCGGATGTACGACGGCGAGGTGGACGTGCCCCGGCTGCTGCGCTGGTACGCCGCCCGGGAGCGGCTGCCGCACGAGTTGCTCACCCGGGCCCGGGAGGAGTTGAACCGGCACTACGCGCCCGAGCCGGGGGAGCGGTTCGTCACCGCCGGCATGTGCCTGTACCGCGACGGGCGGGACAGCGTCGCCTGGCACGGGGACACGCACGGGCGGTCGGCCCGGGTGGACACGATGGTGGCCATCGTGTCGTTCGGTGCGCCCCGGCCGTTGCTGCTGCGCCCCCGTGGTGGCGGACCCGGCCTGCGTTTTCCGCTCGGGCACGGGGATCTGGTGGTGATGGGTGGCTCGTGTCAGCGGACCTGGGAGCACTGCGTGCCGAAGACCACCCGGGCGGTCGGGCCCCGGGTGAGTGTGCAGTTCCGTCCGGCCGGGGTGGCCTGACCGGGGCCGGCGTCGTCGTGATCCTTGTCACGGGAGGGGCGGTCGGCATTGGACGTCGCCGGTCCGGCTGCCGGTAGGACAGTGGCCGTCCGCATCGGATATCGACGGTGTGCCGGCCCGTCCCGGTGCCCCGGGTGTCGGCCGGTGGTGGCTGCCGTGTCGCCGGCCCCGGTCGGTCGGCGTCGTCGGCCGGTGGTGGCCGGTCCATGCGGCTGACCAGCGACTTCGATGCCTCGGGGCCCGTCGGGTCCGGCTCGTCGGGCCAGGTGGCAGCCGGGGTGGTGGGTTCCCGGTCGGCCCGCCGGAAGCGGTGCCGTCCCCTGGGCGGCCGGTCGTCGGACCGCCGCAGACGAAGGCCGGGATCAATTGATCGGAACTGCGGCGGCAAAGTGCGCTGACAAGATCACCGCAGGTCGTCGGGGGTTCGTCGTTATTGCCGCGTTTTTATGCCCAAATCGTCGTACCGGTTCTGGGGAAAAAATCTTCGAAGGTCGGGAAGCAATTTTCCGTCCGGTGGGCGGCAACTTTGTCGGACGCGCCGGGGTCCACCGGATCCGGGGCTCGCGGCTGGTCAATCGGCCCGACAAAACGGACTTTGAAGGCCAAGATGTGCGGTTGCCATCGATCCACCCGTTCCGGAGAAGGGTCGGGCATCCGGTGCCCTCCGGGCGGCCGGACCGGCCCCGAACGATCGGCCATTTGCACCTAGCAATGCTCACGTTTGGTGTCGTAGGGTTCCCGTCAGCACCCCACCGATGGCGGAATGGGCCGCTGTATTAATCATTGCTGATCGGGTAATTGTGGAGTGTCCATGGAACGTTCGGTCGAGTTTCCCCCGCCAGTCGGCCCGGACTGGGTCGATGAGATCCTGCTGGCGGGTCACCCGTCGGACGTCTGCCTGCGCCTGCCGGACACCGTCGACCGGGCCACCCTGCGTCGGCTGGTGACCGGGGCCCAGGACCGGCTGGCCGCCGCCGGGCTGCGCCGGGGCGGTGCCGCCGCCCTGCGCCTGCCGCCCTCCCTGACGTACGTGGTCAACCTGCTCGCCGTCTGGCGCCTCGGTGCCCAGGCCGTCCTGCTGGACCACCGGTTGACCGACTTCGAAGTGGACCGGGCGGTGGAACGCCTGCACCCGCAGGTCATGGTCAGCGTCCGCAAGGCCGGCGGCGGGGCGCTGCGGGTCTTCGTCGACGTCGAGGAGACCGTCACGCCCCTCGGTGACCGGCCGGCCGGTACCGACCACGCGGTGGTGCAGCTCAGCTCCGGCTCCACCGGACCGTCCAAGGTGATCGGCCGCACCGCCGCCGACCTGGTCGCCGAGATCCACCGGTACACCCGGATCGACGGGGTGCCCCGCCGCGGCGAGCGGATCATCCTGCTGCCCTCGATGGTGCACGTGCTCGGGCTGGTCGGCGGCCTGATGTACGGCCTGCACGCCGGGGTCGAGCTGGTCCCGCCGCAGCGGCTCAGCGGCGACGCCATCGTGGCCGCCATCGCCGCCCAGGACACCCCGGCCACCGTGCTCGGCGTGCCCTTCCACATCGGGCTGCTCGCCTCCACCACCCCACCCGGCCCGCTGCCGCAGTTCGTCCGGATGACCACCGGCGGGGAACTGGTCCCCCGGGCCACCGCCGAGGCGGTCGTCGACCGGTTCGGCATCACCCTCGGCAACATGTACGGCATGACCGAGGTCGGGGTCATCGGCACCGACCTGTACGGCCGGCACCGCCCGGCCATCGACCCGGCCCCCGGCCTGGCGGTCCGCGAGGTCGACGGGGAACTCTGGGTGAGCTGCCCGGCGTCGCCGTACATCGGGCTCACCGACCCGACCCGCTGGTCGGACGGGTGGCTGCACACCCGGGACGCCGGGGTGGTCGACCCGCAGACCGGCCTGGTCACCATCAAGGGCCGGTTGGACTCGCAGGTCTCCGTCGGCGGCCTCAAGGTCGACCTGACCGAGGTGGAGGCGACCGTCGCGGCGCTGCCCGGGGTGGCCGCCGCCGTGGTGGTCTACGACCACGGCATCACCGCCTACGTTCAGCCGGCCGGACCGCTGACCGAGGCGGCCGTGGAGGACGCGCTGGCCGAACGGCTCGCCGGGTACAAGCGCCCGAAGGCCCTGCACCTGCTCGATCAGCTGCCCCGGACCACCACCGGCAAGCTCGTCCGGGAGCCGTCGGTCCTGCGGGGCGCCGCGTCATGACCGGGCACACCGCGCCGGGGCCCGGGGTCGCCCTGCCCCGACCCGGCCGGCGGGTCCACCGGACCGCAAGCGTCCAGCAGGAGGGCCGGGTCCGGGCCACCCCCGACCACCGCCACCGCCAGTACCGCGCCCCCGGCCAGCACCGGGTGGGCCACCCGCAGCCCGGCCCCGCCGGGC
>NZ_WVUH01000181.1 GCF_017614955.1 Micromonospora echinofusca | reverse complement strand
GGCTCTGGTGCAGCACGCGCACTGCCCGGTGCTGGTCGCCCACCCGTACGCCGGGCAGCCGGACTGACCGACCAGGCCGCCCGCCGGCTCGGACCAAGGCGCGCCCGGCTCGGACCGGTGCGCGGGGGCGGTGGTCCGGGCCGGCGATACCGCCGTGCGCGGTATACCGCTGCGGAATGTTCATGCCGCAGGGGTGTACCGCGCACGGTCAGGTGCGGGGGTCGGCGGCCCGGCGGCGGGGGACGTGCCGCCGGTAGGCGCTGACCGTGGGGTCACCGGCGATCCAGAACCGCCACGGCACGTCGTGGGCGCCGGTCACCCCGACCCGGGGACCGGCCACGACCGCCGACTCCGGCACCGGCTCGGTCGCCGGACACAGCCGCACCGGACCGTCGCCGAGCAGGTGGGATCCGTAGACCGCGCGGTCGACGCCGAGCGCCGCGCAGAGCCGCGCCGGCCCGCGTGCCAGGTCCACGTCCCGGCGTACGGCGGGTCGACGGGCCCGCGCCTCGGCCAGCCCGTCGACGACCTCGCCGGCCCGGATCAGCACCGCTGACGCCTCGCCGTCCGCTCCGGTGACCACGTTCAGACACCAGTGCATGCCGTAGGTGAAGTACACGTAGGCGTACCCGGCCGGGCCGAACATCACCGCGTTGCGGGGGGTGCGCCCCCGGTACGCGTGCGAGGCGGGGTCACCGGCGGTGCCCGCGTACGCCTCGACCTCGGTGATCCGCACGGTCACCGCACCGGCGGCGAGCCGGCAGCCGAGCAGGCCCCGGGCCGCCGGCACCACCGGACCGGCGAGCAGGTCGGCGAGTTCCGTGGCGGTCTGCGCGGACGGGGACAGCATCCCCCGACCCTATCCGGGCGGCGGCTGCTCCGCCTCGGCGAGGCGGCGGGCCCGCCGGCCCCGGGCGAGTTCGGTGGCCAACGCGTCCAGCGGGGACGTCCAGAAGTGCCGGTACCGCTGCAACCAGACGTCGACCTCGCGCAGCGGCGCCGGGTCGACCGCGTAGAGCCGGCGGGCGCCGACGGCCCGGACGGTGGTGAAGCCGTTGTCGCGCAGCACCTTCAGGTGCTGGGAGACGGCCGGCTGGGAGATGCCGAACTCGGCCTGCACGACGGCGCTGACCTCGCCGGCGGCCCGTTCGCCGTCGGCGAGCAGTTCCAGGATCCGGCGCCGCACCGGATCACCGAGTACGTCGAACGCGTGCACGGACGGCAGCCTCCCAGTCGGTCCCCGGGGAGAAGCTACCCGGGTGGGGTCAGTGCACCTGATGCAGGCCGATCAGGTTGCCGCAGGTGTCGTCGAGGACGGCGGTGCTGACCGGACCGTTGCGGACCGGTTCCTGGGTGAACCGCACCCCGAGCGCGGTCAGCCGCTCGTGCTCCTTGGCCAGGTCGTCGGTGGCGAAGGTGGTGGCGGGGATGCCGGCGGCGTGCAGGCTCTGCTGGTAGGTGCTGGCGATCGGGTTGGCGTTCGGCTCCAGCAGCAACTCCACCGCGTCCGGCGCGTCGGACGACGCGACGGTGAGCCAGCGGGCGGCACCCATCGGGATGTCCTGCCGCTTGGTGAAGCCGAGGACGTCGGTGTAGAACTCCAGGGCCTTGGCCTGGTCGGCCACGAAGACACTGGTCACCGAGATTCTGATCATGGCTGCCCTTCCGAGGTCGGTGGTTCCCGACCATCATTCAGGCACACCTTATATAAGTCAAGGCTTACATCCGGCGGTCCGTCACGCGGTCGCCCCCACCGCCACGAGCAGCAGGACCGACAGGGCGATCTCCACCAGCCCCACCTGCTTCGGGCTCAACCGGCGCCCCGGGAGGACCGCCGCCCGGACCAGCAGCGCGGCGAAGAGCACGGTGAGCGCCGGGCCCAGCCAGCGCCCGGCCACCACCAGGGCCAGCAGGTGGTACCCGACCGACGCCCACCGGTACACCCGGCTCCCCCGCTCCCGGATCATCGTCTTGACGTACAGCACCGTGCCGGCGAGGTACGCGAGGACCGCGACGAAGACCTCCGTCACCGCGCCGGGCGGTACCCCGGCGATCGTCGCCACCACGAAGACCAGCAGGCAGCTCTGCACCACCGAGAGCAGGTCGTTGACCAGGGCGCGTTCCCGGCGCCGCCACGCGTACCAGGCGTTGCCGGCGAGCAGCAGGGCGTACCCGGGGGCGAAGACGAGCAGCGCCGGCTCGGCGACCAGCACCGGCACCGCGCAGGCGACGGTCACCGGGCCGTAGCGCAGCAGTTGCGGGCGTACCCGGTCGGTCCGGCGGGTCTTGACCGCCTGGAGGGCGTAGTAGGAGAACAGGTAGCCGGCCAGCCAGGCACCGAGCAGCGGCAGGTGCGGCCAGCGCACCCCGGTGACCGCCAACGCGGCCAGGTACGGCAGCAGCAGCATCGCCCAGGCACCGTGCTGCGGTGGCAGGTACCGCCGCAGCCGGCCCCGGGTGGGGCGGGGCGGCGCGGCAACCCGGACCGGAGTGCTCACCGCCGCCGGCCTAGCGGTCCGCCGCAGCGGCGACGACGGTGAGCAGCACGGCGGAGTCCTCGTCGGCGTGCAACGAGTGCCGGGCGTCCGGCACCACCAGCAGATCCCCCGTCGTGCCCTCGATCTCGGTGGCACCGCTGCGCAGCCGCACCCGGCCCCGCAGCACGTGCACGGTCGCCTCGCCGGGGCTGTCGTGCTCGTCCAGGGACCGGCCACCGGCCAACGCGATCAGCGTCTGCCGCAGCGACCGGCCGCTCCCCCCGTACACGGTGGTGGCGCTGCGACCGTTGGACGAGGTGCGGGCCCGGTCGAGTTGCTCCTCGGCGAGGGCGGCGAGCGGGGACTTCTCCATGGGGTACCTCCCGGTGGGATCGGATCGGATCAGGCGGTGCGACGGGCCAGGCCGCTCATCTTCACCGCGGTGTAGACCGCTGCCGCCAGCGCGACGTCACTGAGCAGCATCAGGCCGATGGCGTACGAGCCCTGCACGCCGTACACCCAGCCCATGACCAGCGGCGGGACGAATCCGCCGAGGCCACCGGCGGCACCGACCAGGCCGGTGACCGTGCCGACCTTGTCGTCCGGGGCGACCTTGCCGACCAGGGCGAAGACCGCGCCGCCGGCCGCACCGAGCAGCAGCGCCATGGACAGGAACGCGATCGTGCCGAGCGGCATGAGGGCCGGTTGGAACGCCTGCACGACGGCGAACAGGGCCACCCCGGCGAAGCACCAGACCAGCACCGGTACCGGATGCAGCCGGTCGGCGAGCCAGCCGCCGACCGGACGGGCGACCACCGCGAGGGCCACGAACCCGGCGGTACGCAGGGCCGCGTCGGCGGTGTCCAGGCCGTAGGCGGTGCGCAGGTACGCCGGCAGGTAGACGCTGAACGCGACGAACCCGCCGAAGCCGACCGCGTAGAGGAAGGAGAGCTGCCAGGTGACCGCGAGCCGGGCCACCTCGATCGTGCGGGCCACCGCCGAGCCGGCGGGACGCTGCCGGCCGGGGGCGTCGCGCAGCAGCAGGTACGCCAGCACCGCGAACCCGGCGAGGATCGCGGCCACCAGCAGGAACGGCGTCCTCGGGCCGTACGTCTCGCTGAGCCGGACGGTGGTGAAGTTGGCGATGGCGGTACCGCCGGTGCCGATGCCGAAGACCCCGATCGCGAAGCCCCGGCGCGCCGGCGGGTACCAGCCGGAGACCAGGGGCACGCCGACGGCGAACGCGGTGCCCCCGATGCCGAGGAAGAACCCGGCGACGAGCATGGCGGGGTACGAGGTCACGTACGCCAGGATCAGCACCGGCCCGATGGTGGCGATGCTGACCAGGGGAAACATCACCCGGGCGCCGTACCGGTCGGTGAGCGCGCCGACCGGGATCCGGCCCACCGAGCCGACCACGACCGGTACGGCCACCAGCAACGACTGGGCGGCGAAGCTGAGCCCCAGCCGTTCCTTGATCCCCGGGCCGAGGGGTCCGATCAGCGCCCACGCCCAGAAGTTGAGCAGGAAACCGACCGTGGCCACGGCGAGGTTCAACGTCGCCCGGCCACCGGCCACCGGGCGGGCCGCCGCAGTGGCGTCCGGGCCGCGCTTCGTGCTGGTCATCGCGCACCTCGCCGAGGCTGGCTGCCCCGCCCGGCTGCCGCCCGTGGTTTCGGCAGGGTCGGCGGGCCCTCCCAGCCCGGACGGGTCGGCCGCAGGCCCCGCCGGTCGTCCCGGCTGCGGTACACCACGTACGGCCGGGTGAAGTAGCCGACCGGCGCGCTGAACGCGTGCACCAGCCGGGTGAACGGCCAGAACGCGAAGAGCGCGAACGCGGCGAGGATATGGATCTGGAAGCCCACCGGCACCCCGGCCATGACCTGCGGATCCGGACTGAGGTAGAACAGCGACCGGAACCAGGGCGAGATGGTCTCCCGGTAGTCGTAGCCGTCGCCGGCCACGTTGGCGCGGACGGTGGCCCAGAGGCCGAGCACGAGCACCGCCCCGAGCACCACGTACATCGCCTTGTCGTTGCGGGTGGTGGCGGCGAAGACCGGGCCGGTCAGCCGGCGGCGCAGGATCAGCACCGCCATCCCGATCAGGGTGCAGAGCCCGGCGACGGTGCCGACGAAGACCGCCATCAGGTGGTAGGTGTGCTCGGTGATGCCGACGGCCTCGGTCCACGCCTTGGGCACCAGCAGTCCACCGATGTGGCCGACGAGCACCATCAGCACCCCGAAGTGGAACATCGGGCTGCCCCAGCGCAGCACCGCCGTCTCGTGCAGCTGCGACGAGCGGGTGGTCCAGCCGAACCGGTCGTACCGGTGGCGCCAGACCAGCCCGCCGACCAGGACCGCCAGCGACAGGTAGGGCACGATCACCCAGAGCAGGACGTTCACCGACGACCTCCGGTGGTGTCAACGAGTCCGAACGGTTCCAATCCGACCTGCTCCACCGGGGGCCCCTGCCGGGCCAGCCGGGCCGCCGCGGCCAGCTCGGCCGGCTGGGGTGCCGGCAGGATGGCCAGCACCGCCTCGACGGCGTACCGGTAGGCCGACTTCTCCGCCTCCAGGGCGCGGACCAGCAGGTCCAGGCCGACCCGGTGGTCCCGCAGCAGCCGCCAGCCGGCCGCGTCGACGGCTGCCAGGTCCAGCACCGCCGGCAGGTAGTCGGGCAGTTCACCGTCGGCGACCCGCAGACCCGCCGACCGGTACGCCCCGGCGAAGCCGACCAGCGCCTCACCCCGGCGCCGGGTGTCGCCGCAGGTGTAGTAGGTCAGGTGCAGGCAGCAGCGACGGCGGAAGTCGAACAGTTGCACGTACTCGGCGGCCAGCCGGGTCGGGTCGGTGCCGGACCGGTGGTCGACCACCGCGCCCAGCGGCCCGGCGACCGTCGCCGGCAACCCGTCCAACGCGGCCCGGACGGTGGGCAGTGCGGCCAGCACCTCGTTGTCGGGGTAGCGCAGCAGCAGCGACGCGGCCCGCGCGGCCACCGGCCGCCAGTCGACGGCGCTCACCGCTCCCCCTGCCCGGGGGCGTGACCGTCCCCGTCGGGATCCCGGCGCGGCGGGAAGAGCCCGTCGGGTCGGCCCCGACCGTCCCAGTTGAGCAGGTTCACCCGGGTGGCCTTGTCGGCCGGCGCGGCGACCGTGTCGGCGGTCTGCCGCTGGCGCAGGGCGTGGAAGTTCTCCACCGCGATCGGTGCCGGCGACCCGGACGCCTCACCGAACGGACCGGAGCCGCCCATCCCCGGGCCGCCCTCGTAGTCCAGGCTGCACTCGGTGGCCAACTCCTCCAGGTGGTGGGCCTGCTCGGCGTGCGCGGTGGGGATGACGTAACGCTGCTCGTACTTCGCGACGGCGAGCAGCCGGTACATCTCGTCCAACTGGGTACCGGTCATCCCGACCGCCGCCGCGATGGACTCGTCCCGCTCCTCGCCGAGGTTGATCCGCCGCTGGTACGACCGCATCGCGGCCAGCCGGCGCAGCACGCCGTGCACCGGCGCCGGGTCCCCGGCGGTGAAGAGCCCGGCGAGGTACTCCACCGGGATGCGCAGCGCCTCGACCGCGCCGAAGAGGTTGCCGGCGTCCTCGCCGTCGTGGCCGGTGTCGCGCAGGATGTCCACCACCGGCGACAGCGGTGGGATGTACCAGACCATCGGCATCGTCCGGTACTCCGGGTGCAGGGGCAGCGCCACCTCGTATTTCATGATCAGGTCCCAGATCGGGGAGCGGCGGGCCGCGTCGAGCCAGTCCTCGGGGATGCCGTCGCGGCGGGCGGCGGCGATCACCTCGGGGTCGTGCGGGTCCAGGAACACCGATCGCTGCGCCTGGTAGAGGTCGGTCTCCTGCTCGGTGGCGGCGGCCCGGCCGACCGCGTCGACGTCGTAGAGCATCAACCCGATGTAGCGCAGCCGCCCGACGCAGGTCTCCGCGCAGACCGTGGGGATGCCGATCTCCACGCGGGGGAAGCAGAACGTGCACTTCTCGGCCTTGCCGGTGCGGTGGTTGAAGTAGATCTTCTTGTACGGGCAGCCGGTGACGCACATCCGCCAGCCCCGGCACCGGTCCTGGTCGACCAGGACGATGCCGTCCTCGCTGCGCTTGTAGATCGCCCCGGACGGGCAGGACGCCGCGCAGGACGGGTTGAGGCAGTGCTCGCAGATGCGCGGCAGGAAGAACATGAACGCCTTCTCGTACTCCTGGCGTACCTGCTCGGAGACCTGCCGCAGGATCGGGTCACCGGCGGCGATCTCGTTGCCCCCGGCGAGCGAGTCGTCCCAGTTCGCGCTCCAGGTGATCTTCGTGTCCTCGCCGGTGAGCAGCGACTTCGGCCGGGCCACCGGGGTGTCCTCGCCGGCCGGCGCGGTGAGCAGGTGCTCGTAGTCGTACGTCCAGGGCTCGTAGTAGTCCTGCATGGCCGGCAGTTTCGGGTTGGCGAAGATGCTCAGCATCCGCTTGAGCCGGCCGCCGGAGCGCGGCTTGAGCCGGCCGGACCGGGTCCGCACCCAGCCGCCCTGCCAGCGCTCCTGGTCCTGGTACGTGCGGGGGTAGCCCTGCCCGGGGCGGGTCTCCACGTTGTTGAACCAGACGTACTCCACCCCGGACCGGTTGGTCCACGCCTGCTTGCAGGTCACCGAGCAGGTGTGGCAGCCGATGCACTTGTCGAGGTTCATCACCATCGCCATCTGCGCCATGACTCTCATCGGCCGGCTCCCCGTGACGGTATCGACGACATCAGTACTCGACCTCCTGGGAACGGCGGCGGATCACGGTGACCTCGTCACGCTGGTTGCCGGTCGGGCCGAGGTAGTTGAACGCGAACGACAGCTGGGCGTACCCGCCCACCAGGTGGGTCGGCTTGATCAGCAGCCGGGTCAGCGAGTTGTGGATGCCGCCGCGCCGCCCCGAGGTCTGCGCCTTCGGCACGTCCACCACCCGCTCCTGGGCGTGGTACATGTAGACGGTGCCCTCGGGCATCTTGTGGCTGACCACCGCACGGGCGACCACCACCCCGTTACGGTTGACCGCCTCGATCCACTCGTTGTCCCGGACGCCGATCTTCGCCGCGTCCGCCTCGCTCATCCAGATGGTCGGCCCGCCCCGGGACAGGGTCAGCATGATCAGGTTGTCCTGGTACTCGGAGTGGATCGACCACTTCGAGTGCGGGGTGAGGTAGCGGACGGTGATCTCCAGCTCACCGCTGCGGCCCAGCCGGGGTTCGCCGAAGAGCTGGTGCATGTCCAGCGGTGGGCGGAAGACCGGCAACGACTCCCCCAGCTCGTGCATCCAGTCGTGGTCGACGAAGAAGTGCTGCCGGCCGGTGAGGGTGTGCCACGGCTTGAGCCGTTCGGTGTTGATGGTGAACGGCGAGTAGCGCCGGCCGCCGGTCTCGCTGCCCGACCACTCCGGACTGGTGATCACCGGCACCGGGCGGGACTGGGTGTCGGCGAACCGGATCCGCTTGCCCTCCTGCTCGGCGGAGAGGTCGGCCAACTCCACGCCGGTCCGCCGTTCGAGGAAGTGGAAGCCCTCGGTGGCCACCCGGCCGTTGGTGGTACCGGAGAGGGCGAGGATCGTCTCGCAGGCCGCGATGTCGGTGGCCAGCGAGGGCCGACCGGCGGCGACCCCGCCGCGTACCGTGCCGTTGATCCCGCCCAGCGCCGCCACCTCGGCGCCGACGTCGACGGTCACCCCCTTGGTGGTGGTGCCGAGCCGGTCCAGCAGCGGGCCGAGCGCGGCCATCTTCTCCGCGATTGCGCCGTAGTCCCGCTCCACCACCACCAGCTTCGGCATGGTCCGCCCCGGGACCGGTTCGACCTCGCCGGTCGCCCAGTCCCGGACCACCCCGCCGGGGGTGGCCAGCGCGTCGGGGGTGTCGTGCAGCAGCGGTACGGCCACCAGGTCCCTGCGCACCCCGAGGTGCGGTCCGGCCAGCTTCGAGAAGGCGCGGGCGATGCCGTGGAAGGCGTCGAAGTCGGTGCGGGTCTGCCACGGCGGGTTGATCGCCGGGGTGAAGGCGTGGATGAACGGGTGCATGTCGGTGGTGTTCAGGTCGTGCTTCTCGTACCAGGTGGCCGCCGGGAGCACGACGTCGGAGAAGAGCGTCGTGGAGGTCATCCGGAAGTCCAGCGACAGCAGCAGGTCGAGCTTGCCCTCCGGGGCCTCGTCCCGCCAGCGCACCTCCCGGGGGCGTTTCTCCGGTGGCGCCTCGGCGGCGCGCAGCGAGGCGTCGGTGCCGAGCAGGTGGCGCAGGAAGTACTCGTTGCCCTTGGCCGAGGAACCGAGCAGGTTGGCCCGCCAGACGGTGAGCACCCGGGGCCAGTTCTGCGGGGCGTCCGGGTCGGTGCCGGCGAACCCGAGCCGGCCGTCGCGCAACGCCTCGGTGACGTACCGCCCGGGGTCGTCCGGGTCGGCGGCGAGCGCCTCGTCGGCCACGTCGAGCGGATTGCGGTCGAAGGTCGGCATGCTCGGCATCCAGCCCAGCCGGGCGGACTGGGCCAGCAGGTCGGCGGTGTGCTTCCCGGCGAACCGTCCCTCGCCGAGCGGGGAGGCCAACGCCTCGGCGCCGTACTGGTCGTACCGCCACTGATCGGTGTGCAGGTACCAGTACGCGGTGCCGATCATCTGCCGGGGCGGGCGGGACCAGTCCAGGCCGAACGCCAGGTGCGCCCAACCGGTCACCGGGCGGCACTTCTCCTGCCCGACGTAGTGCGCCCAGCCGCCACCGTTGACGCCCTGACAGCCGGTGAGCGTGGTCAGCGCCAGCATCGCCCGGTAGATGGTGTCGGAGTGGAACCAGTGGTTGGTGCCGGCGCCCATCAGGATCATCGACCGGCCACCGGAGCGGTCGGCGTTGTCGGCGAACTCCCGGGCGATCCGGGCCACCGCCACCGCCGGTACGCCGGTGATCGGCTCCTGCCAGGCCGGGGTGTACGGCACGGCCGGGTCGTCGTACCCGGTGGGCCACTGGCCGGGCAGCCCGGGACGGCCGACGCCGTACTGGGCGAGCATCAGGTCGTAGACGGTGGTGACCAGGACCCCGGCGACCTCGGCGGTGGGCACCCCCCGCCGCTGCACCTGCGGCACCTCGGTGTCGAACCGGGGCAGCGCCACCTCCACCGCCGCGCCCCCGGCACAGCTCAGCCGGGGCCGGATGGCACCGAGGTCGAGATTCCACCGGCCGACGCCCGCCTCGCTGAACCGGTCACCGAGCGAGCCACCCGGCACCGCCGGGGCGTCGGTGGCCTCGTCCCACAGCACCGGCCGGAACGCCGCCTCGGCGTCGGTGTGTCCCGGGCCGGCGCCGCGACCGGTGCCGGCCCCGGACGGGTCGGTGCCGGACGGGTCGATCCCGGCGGCGGCCAGGTCGGCGGCGGTGAGGAACTTGTCCGGCCGGTAGCCGCCGCCGGGGGCCGGCACCAGCTTCACCAGGTACGGCAGGTCGGTGTAGCGGGTCACGTAGTCGACGAAGCGCGGGGTGCTCCGGTCGACGAAGAACTCCCTGAGGATGACGTGCCCCATCGCCATGGCCAGGGCGCCGTCGGTACCCGGCTGGGCGGGCAGCCACTCGTCGGCGAACTTGACGTTGTCGGCGAAGTCGGGGCTGACCACGACCACCTTCTGGCCCCGGTACCGGGCCTCGGCCATCCAGTGCGCGTCGGGGGTGCGGGTGACCGGGACGTTGGAGCCCCACATCATCAGGTACGAGGCGTCCCACCAGTCACCGGACTCGGGTACGTCGGTCTGGTCGCCGAACATCTGCGGCGAGGCGACCGGCAGGTCGGCGTACCAGTCGTAGAACGACAGCATCGCCCCGCCGATCAGGGACACGAACCGCGCCCCGACCGCGTGCGAGACCATCGACATCGCCGGGATCGGGGAGAACCCGGCCACCCGGTCCGGGCCGTACTCCCTGATGGCGTGCACGTGCGCGGCGGCCACCATCTCCAGCGCCTCGTCCCAGCTGACCCGGACCAGCCCGCCCTTGCCCCGGGCCCGCTGGTACGTCCGGCGCCGCTCCGGATCGGCCTGGATGTCCGCCCACGCGGCCACCGGGTCACCGAGGCGCTGCTTGGCCTCCCGGTACATGTCGACCAGCACACCCCGGGCGTACGGGTAGCGGACCCGGGTGGGCGAGTAGGTGTACCAGGAGAAGGCCGCACCCCGGGGACAGCCGCGCGGCTCGTACTCCGGGCGGTCCGGCCCGACGGTCGGATAGTCGGTCTGCTGCGACTCCCAGGTGATGATGCCGTCCTTGACGTACACCTTCCAGGAGCACGAACCGGTGCAGTTCACCCCGTGGGTGGAGCGGACCACCTTGTCGTAGGACCAACGGTCCCGGTAGAAGGTGTCCGCGTCGCGGCCACCGATCTGGTGCAGGGTCCGGCCGTCCGGCGAAACCTCCGCGCGCCGGAGCAGACCCCCCACCGCCAGCAGTGCCCGCGCCGGATCCGGTGGCACCTCGGTCGGGACGTGCTTCGCCATGAGCCTCCCCCTCAATCTGTCACCAATCGGTCATGCTGCCACCGATGGTGGATCTCCGCAGCGCACCGACCGCAGGGCCGATCCTCGACCCGCAATGCCCGCCACCCCAGGGCCGAAGGTCCCTGAGAGGTAAGGAAGGGCCCCTTCTTATCGCTTTCGGTAGAGGAAGGGCCCCTTCTTAACAGCCGACGACCCAAATAGCAGCCATGTACATAGTAGCCATGTATGGTTTTTGTCATGAGTGGAGCTGCACCTGGCCCGACGCCCGGCTTCCTGGTCTGGCGACTGTCGACGAAGTGGCGGGTGGCGGTCGACCGGGCACTGGCGCCGCTGGGCCTCACCCACGCGCAGTACTCGCTGCTGGCGTCGCTGGCCGACATGCACCGGTCCGGGCAGCACCCCAGCCAACGCCAGCTCGCCGACCACACCGGCCTGGAGGCGCTCTACGTGTCCAAGCTGGCCCGCGCCCTGGAACAGGCCGGACTCGTCGTACGCGCCCCGGACCCGGCGGACACCCGGGCGGTCCGGCTCGGTCTCACCGACTCGGGCCGGGCCAGCACGGCACGGGCGATCACGATCGTCCACCACCTGCTCGACCAGCTTCTCGCGCCGCTGGGCGGCCTGGACAGCAGCCGTGCCGCAACGTTCACCCGGGAGTTGACCGCCCTGCTCGACGTACCCCTGGGTCCACCGGACAAGGAGTGAAGCTTGCCCGTCACCCCGTCCCTCGACAGTCATCGGCCGGGCCCACTACGCCAACCGGGCCCCGCTGGAGCGGGCCGTCGACCCCGTCGGCCTCACCGTCCACCAGTCGGTGGCCCGCACCGCCGTCGACGGCGAGCTGGATCGTGACCGAGCGGTCGGACGCCGTACCGGCCGGCGCCTGACCGCCGCACCACGGGGTACCGCCGACCGGAGCCGGCGGTACCCCGCAGTCCCGGTCAGTGGTGCCGGCGGGCGGTGTCGATGTCCACCTGCGAGGCGGGTGCACCGTCGACGGGGGCCGGGTTCTCCGGCGTCGGGGCGATCCCCTGGGCCGCGATCCGGTCCAGGGTGGCCAGCCCGGCGCCGTCCACCGTGCCGAAGATGGTGTAGTTCGGCCGCAGCGCCGAGTTGGCGTACACCAGGAAGAACTGGCTGCCGTTGGTGTCCGGTCCGGCGTTGGCCATGGCCAGCACGCCCCGGGCGTACACCTTGCGCACCCCGGTCGGGTCGGTCGGTGCCGGCGGCAGGTCGGTGGGTAGCTCGTCGCGGTAGCGGTACCCGGGACCACCGGATCCGGTCCCCGACGGGTCACCGCACTGGAGCACGCTCAGCGTGGGGTACGCGGTGAGCCGGTGGCAGAACGTGTCGTCGTAGAAGCGGTGCCGGACCAGGTGCAGGAAGCTCTGCACCGTGCACGGCGCGGCGTCCGCGTCGAGGGTGAGCCCGATCGGCCCCTGGTTGGTGGTGAGGGTGACCCGCATCGGCCCGTGCGGGCCGCGCGCCGGGTCGGGCGGCAGCGGTACCGGGCGGGCCGCCGGGTCGTCCGGGGTGGCGGTGTAGCCGCAGGGACCCGGGGTGACCCGGGGCGGCGGCGTACCGGCGTCGTCGGCCAGCGCCGCGCCCCCGGTGGCGATCAACGACCCGGCGGTCAGGGTCACCGCGGCCAGCCGCGCCAGTACGCGCTTCGACCGTGAACTGCTCGACACGTGTGTCCTCCCTGGACTCGTGGTGCAGGAGGATCGCAGTCTATGGATCACGGGGTCGACTGTCGATGTGTCGGTGGGTTCGGGCATGATCGCCGCAGCGGTGGAGGGAGCGACGGTGCAGCGCGACGAGATGCGGGCGTACTGCCTGGCCAAGCCGGGTGCCTGGGTGGACCAGCCGTGGGACGACCACGAGGTGGTCAAGGTCGGCGGCCGGATCTTCGCCTTCCTCGGCAACCCCGGGTCGGCGACGGTGGGCGTCAAGTGCGGCGCCAACCGGGAGATCGCCGACGAGTGGCTGCACCGCTACCCCGGGGACGCCTCGGTGATGGCGTACCTCGGCCGGTCCGGCTGGAACACGCTGCGCCTGACCGGCGCCGTTCCGGCCGACGAGTTGTACGAGGCGGTGGACGCCTCGTACGAGACGGTCGTCCGGAAGCTACCGAAGCGGGACCGGCCGGCCGGCATCTGAGGGCGCACCGGCACCCGACGACGGGACAGCGCCCCGGCGGTCGTGCTGCCCGCCGGGGCGCTGTTCACCACATCCGGCCCACCGACCGGGCCCACCGACCGGACGGCAGGGCCGGAGGGCCCAGGGTCAGTAGCGCGACCACTTCTGGTTGGCGCCACCCGTGCAGTCCCACAACTGGAGTTTGCCGCCGTTGTTGGGGTTCCAGTCCCGGACGTCGACGCACCGGTTGGCGCTGAGGTTCACCAGGTCACCGGCGGCGGTCAGGGTGAACCGCTGGACCGGGTTGCCGTTGCAGGTGACGAGGTTGACCTCGGTACCGTTCGCGGTACCGGCCCAGGCCGGGTCCATGCACTTGCCCATCGCCCGGATGGTGCCGTCGGCGGCGAAGGTCCACGCCTGTGCGGCGGTGGTGTTGCAGTCCCAGATCTGCAACTTGGCGCCGTCGACCGGGTCGGCGCCGGGGATGTCGATGCACCGCCCGCTCTGCTGTCCCCGGATCCGGGTGGTACCCGGGTCGCCGTCCGGGACGTAACCGGACACCCGGACGTAGTCGACCAGCATCTGCTGCGGGAACTGGGTCGTACCGTCCGGGTAGCCGGGCCAGTTACCACCGACCGCGACGTTGAGGATCATGAAGAACGGGTGGTCGAACACCCAGCGGTTGCCGCCGAGGCGACCCGGGTCGACCCGGTGGTACTCGACGCCGTCGAGGTACCAGACGATCAGGTTGGGCTGCCAGTCCACCCGGTAGGTGTGGAAGGCGTCGGCCAGCGGCGCGCCGATGGTCCGGCTGCCGCTGATCCCGCCGGCTCCGGAGTAGCCCGGGCCGTGGACGGTGCCGTAGACGGTGTTGGGCTCCCGGCCGATGTTCTCCATGATGTCGATCTCGCCGGCGTTCGGCCAGCCGACGCTGCCCATGTCGTTGCCGAGCATCCAGAACGCCGGCCAGATGCCCTGGCCGCGCGGAATCTTGATCCGGGCCTCGAAGCGGCCGTACGCCTGGGTGAAGGTCGCGGCGGTGAGCAGCCGGGCCGAGGTGTACTCGCAGTACCCGTAGTGGCACTGGTAGTTGCCGGGGTTCTCCCGGCGGGCGGTGATGACCAGGTTGCCCTGGCCGTCGTGGGCGGCGTTGCTGGTGCTGTTGGTGTAGTACTGCCGCTCGTTGTTGCCCCAGCCGCCGCCGCCGATGTCGAACCGCCACTTGCCCTGGTCGACGGGCGTACCGGCCGGCGCGTTGAACTCGTCCTGCCAGGTGATGCCGCCGATCGCCGCCGCGGCCGGGGCGGTGCCGTCCGGCGGGACGACGGCCGGGGCGAGACCGACGACCACCGCGAGCAGGAGGGCGGACGGTCGCAGGCGGATCCGGGATCTGAACACGGGTACCTCCTCTGGCGCTCCCGGACCGGCGGGTAGGTGACGAATCAGGGCAAGAGAGCGCTCTCTTGTGAAGTTTGTCGATGTCCCGAGTTTCTGTCAAGACTGTTGCCGGTAGCTGCCCGAACGGGAACGCCCACCGCCCCACCTCGGCGATCATGGAGTGGTGGTGAGTGACAACTGCTACTCAAATCCCTGAAAGGCGCACCACAACTCCATGATCCACGGGGCGGGGG
>NZ_WVUH01000180.1 GCF_017614955.1 Micromonospora echinofusca | reverse complement strand
GGCGGAGCGACCGGCGGGACGGTGGGCCCGGCGGCCGGTGCCGGTGCGTTCACGGGTGCGGTTACCGGCGCGGCGGCCGTCGGTGGGGACCCCGGCACCGTGTTCCGGGCCGACTACCGGGCCCTGCCCCGGGTCACCTTCACCGATCCGGAGGTGGGTGCGGTCGGCCTGACCGAGCAGCAGGCCCGGGACCGGGGCGTCAACGTGCAGGTGGGCCTGGCCCGGCTCGCCGACTCGACCCGGGGCTGGATCCACCAGGTCGGGGACGAGGGGTTCGTCAAGCTGGTCGTGGATGCGGACCGGGGCGTACTGGTCGGTGCCACCTCGGTCGGTCCGATGGGTGGCGAGGTGCTCTCCGCCCTGGTCGTCGCGGTGCACGCGGCGGTACCGGTGAGCCAGCTCCGGCACATGATCTACGCGTACCCGACCTTCCACCGGGCGATCGAAACCGCCCTGCGCGACCTGGGGTAGCGGCTGCCGGGACGGCGTGACCGGCGCCCGGGTCCTCTGGACAACCCGACGAGTGTCGGTCGCGCCGCAGGGTCCCTCCGTGGTGGATGCGTGACACTCGGTCGGGTATCCACCTGTCCGGAGGTTGCCCGTGAAGCACGTCTCCCCGGTGCTTGAAATCTTCGCCGAAGAGCTGAAACTGGCCCGCGCCGCCGCCGAGCTGACCCAGACCCAGCTCGCCGAGGCGATCAACTACTCGGGATCGCTGGTGGCGAAGATCGAGTTGGCCGAGCGACGACCCAATCCCGACTTCGCCCGCCGCTGCGACGAGGTGCTCGCCACCAGCGGTCTGTTCACCCGGATCCAGCGTCAGGTCAGTCGGGACGTTATCGTCGCCTGGCTCCAGGAGTGGGTGGCCGTCGAGCAGGAGGCGACCACGCTGCGCGGGTTCGAGCCGCTCTACGTGCCCGGTCTGTTGCAGACCGAGGCGTACGCCCGGACCGTGCTCTCCGGCAGCGGCCTGCTCGCCCGGGAGGACGTCGAGCAGCAGGTGGTGGCCCGGTTGGGCCGGCAGGCGATCCTGCACGCCGAGCATCCGCCGCTGCTCACCGTCGTCGTCGACGAGGCGGTGCTGCGCCGACCGGTCGGCGGGCCGGCGGTGATGCGGGAACAGTTGGACCATCTGGTCACGCTGGCCGGCGCCCGGCCCCGGGTGCGGATCCACGTCGTGCCGTACTCCGCCGGCGCCTACGCCGGGCTGGACGGGCCGTTCGTGATGGCCACCCTGCCGTCCGGGGACGACCTGCTCTTCGTGGAGGGGCCGTTCCACGGTCGCACCTACGACGGGGCGGAGGACGTGCAGTCAGCCATCCAGGTGTGGGAATCTGTCCGTGGGGTGGCCCTGCCCCAGCAGCAGTCCCTGGACCTGATCGCGGAGGTGGCACGGACATGGACCTGACCGGCGCGAAGTGGCGGACCAGCACCCGGAGCAACAGCAACGGTGGCAACTGCGTGGAGGTCGCCGGGAACCTGCCCGGGGTGGTGCTGGTCCGCGACAGCAAGGACCGGGCCGGTGCGGTGCTGACCTTCGACCCGGCCGCCTGGCGCAGCTTCGTCGCCGCCCCGCCCGTCCAGGGCTGACCAGGCCGGCGCCGGTGTTGCCGGTTCAGACCGCCGGTGTGCCGTGCCGGCCGGCCCCGGCGGCGAACCGGGCCGCGCCGGCCGCCGCGTCCACCGCCAGCGAGTGCAGCCCGTAGGCCAACTCGGTCGCCATCGCCTCCGCCTCGGGTCGGCCGGCACCGGCCAGCAGCGCGGCCCGGTCGTTGCGCAGGCAGGTCTGCGGCGCGGCGGCGATCTCCGTCGCCAACGCCTCGGCCGCCGTCCGCGCCGCACCCGGCGGCACCACCCGGTTCACCAGACCCATCGTGTACGCCTCGTCGGCGCCCACCGGCCGGCCGGTGAGGATCAGGTCCATCGCCCGGCTCTCCCCGATCAGCCGGGGCAGCCGCACCGTCCCGCCGTCGACCAGTGGTACGCCCCAGCGCCGGCAGAAGACGCCCAGCGTGGCATCCGACTCGGCGACCCGCAGGTCGCACCAGAGGGCCAGCTCCAGCCCGCCGGCCACGGCGTACCCGCTGATCGCGGCGATCACCGGCTTGCCCAGGAGCATCCGGGTGGGGCCCATCGGACCGTCGCCCTCCGGCTCGACCCGGTTGCCGGACGGCGTACCGATGGCCTTCAGGTCGGCGCCGGAGCAGAACGTGCCGCCCGCACCCCAGAGCACGGCGACCGACGCGGCCGGGTCGGCGTCGAAGGCCCGGAACGCGTCGGCGAGCGCCCGGGCGGTCGGCCCGTCCACCGCGTTACGGGACTCCGGCCGGTCCAGGATCACCGTGCTGACCGGTCCGGACCGTTCGATGCGTACGCCCATCCGGACAGCATGCCCCAGCAGTACGGCATCCGTCCGGTCAGGAATCTTCGCGGCGGGCCAGGGTCGCGCCGAGCGCGGCGCCCACCACGCAGCCGATCCCGGCCACCTGCGACCAGGCCAGCAATTCGTGCAGCAGCAGCGCCCCGACCAGCGCGGCGACGGCCGGTTCCAGGCTGAGCAGGACGGCGAAGACCCGGGCCGGCATCCGGCGCAGCGCGGCCAGTTCCGCCGAATAGGGCAGCACCGACGAGAGCAGGGCGACCCCGAGACCCAGCACCAGGATCCGGGGATCGAGCAGCCCCGCCCCGTCGGTGAGCACCCCGAAGGGGAGTACGCAGAGCGCGCCCACCGCCATGCCGAGGGCGAGCCCCCGGCTGCCGTCGACGTGCCCGCTCATCGCCTTGCCGAGCAGCACGTAGCCGGCCCAGCCGACCGCGGTCAGCCCGCAGAGCAGCAACCCGAGCGGATCGGCCGGCACCCCGCCCAGCCCGGCGAGCAGCAACACCCCGGTACCGGCCAGCACCGCCCAGGCCACATCCGTCCACCGGCGACTACCGACCAGCGACACCAGCAGCGGACCGGCGAAGCCGACGGTCACCGCCACCCCCAGCGGTACCCGGGACAACGCCGCGTAGAAGGTCAGGTTCATCACCGCCATGGCCACCCCGAAGGCGACCACCAGACCGAGGGCCCGCCGGGTCAGCCGCAGGGCGGGACGGACCATGACCAGCAGGACCAGTGCGCCGAGCCCGAGCCGCAGAGTGGTGGTACCGCCCGGCCCGGTGCTGCCGAACAACTGCTTCGCGACCGCCGCCCCGACCTGCGTGGAAACCATGCCGAGCAGCATCAGCAGCGGCGGGGGTACGGCGTCCGGCCGGCTGACCACGGTCAGCAGGCGGGGAGCGGACAGGGCTGGTCGGGTGCGGGAGGCGTACGCGAACATGCCGCCACCCTGACGCCCGACCGGCCCTGCGCGCGACCTCAATAACGAGGGGCCGTCCGCTGCCGATCCGGCCGGTCCGAACGCCCGGTCGACGTCAGAACGCCTCGTCGAGCGCCACCGACCCCTCGACCGCCACCTGGTACGCCGACACCCGCCGCTCGAAGAAGTTGGTCAGCTCCTGGACGTCCTGCAACTCCATGAACGGGAACGGGTTGCTCGACCCGTACACCGGTGGGAGATCGAGCCGGGCGAGCCGGGCGTCCGCGACGTACTCCAGGTAGCGGCGCATGTCGGCGGTGTTCATGCCCGGCAGTCCGTCCCCGCAGAGGTCCCGGGCGAAGGCCAGCTCGGCGCGGACCGCCTCATCGATCATGGCGCGGACCTGGTCGGCCAACTCGTCGTCGAAGAGGTCCGGTTCCTCGGCGCGGACCGTGTCCACCACGCTGAACGCGAACTCCATGTGCATCGACTCGTCGCGGAACACCCAGTTCGTGCCGGTGGCCAGACCGCTGAGCAGGCCACGCGACCGCAGCCAGTAGACGTAGGCGAAGGCACCGTAGAAGAACAGGCCCTCCACGCAGGCCGCGAAGCAGATCAGGTTGAGCAGGAAGGCCCGCCGGTCGTCCCGGGTCTCCAGCCGGTGCAACTCGTTGATCGAGCCGATCCAGCGGAAACAGAACTCCGCCTTGTCCCGGATCGACGGGATGTGTTCGATTGCGGCGAACGCCTTGACCCGCTCGTCGTGGTCGGGGAGGTACGTGTCGAGCAGGGTCAGGTAGAACTGCACGTGCACCGCCTCCTCGAAGAGCTGGCGGGACAGGTACAGCCGGGCCTCCGGCGCGTTGACGTGCTGGTACAGGTTGAGCACCAGGTTGTTGGCGACGATCGAGTCACCGGTGGCGAAGAAGGCCACCAGCCGGTGCACCAGGTGCCGCTCGCCGTCGCTGAGCTTCGCCAGATCGGGTACGTCGGAGGCCAGATCGACCTCCTCCACGGTCCAGGTGTTCCGGATCGCGGCCCGGAACCGCTCGTAGAAGTCCGGGTAGCGCATCGGCCGCAGGGTCAGATCCATCCCGGGATCGAGCAACATGCTCACTGGCACGCCTCGCAGATCTCCGGGTTCTCCAACGAGCAGGCCACCGCGTCGGCGTCGACGGTCACCCCGAGGCCAGCCACGCCCACGCCGACGCCCACCGTCACGCCCACGCCCACGCCTGAGGTGCTTGGAAGGGCCCCTTGTACAACCGAATCCGATAACAGGGGGCCCTTCCTAACCTCCGTGCCGACGGTGGTCTGGGCGATCCGGGTGGCCGGTCGGGAGCGCAGGTAGTACGTCGTCTTCAGCCCGGCCCGCCACGCGTACGCGTACATCGAGGAGAGCTTGCCGATGGTCGGGGCGGCCTGGAACAGGTTCAGCGACTGCGACTGGTCGATGTACGGTGCCCGCGCGGCGGCCAGGTCGATCAGCGCCTTCTGCGGCAGCTCCCAGGCCGTGCGGTACCGCGCCTTCAGCTCCTCCGGCAGGTCGAGCGCCTGCACCGACCCGTCGGCCCGCTTCAGCGCGTCCCGGGTCGCCGGGGTCCACCGGCCCAGCCGCTTCAGGTCGGCCACCAGATGCCGGTTGACCTGGAGGAACTCCCCGGACAGCGTCTCCCGCTTGAACACGTTCGAGACCAGCGGCTCGACGCACTCCGAGCAGCCGGCGATGGCCGCGATGGTCGCGGTCGGGGCGATCGCCACCAGCAGCGAGTTACGCAGCCCGTGCCGGGCGATCTTGGCCCGTACCCCGGCCCAGGCGTCCGGACGGGTCGGCGCGGCGGCCGACCAGTGGTCCACGTGCAGCACCCCGGCGGCGGCCCGGGTCAGCGGGTACGCCGGGTGGGCACCCCGTTCGGCGGCCAGATCGGCCGAGGTGTCGTACGCGGCGAGCGCGATCTCCTCGGCGATCCGGGTGGAGAGCGCCAGCGCCTCCGGCGAGTCGAACGGCAACTTCAGCGCGGCGAACACGTCGGCCAGGCCCATCACACCCAACCCGAGCGGTCGCCAGCGGCGGTGCGCGGCAGCGGCCTGCCCGGTCGGGAAGTAGTTCCGGTCGATGGCCCGGTCCAGCGCGGCCACCGCCACCCGGACCGTCCCCGCCAGCGCGGCGAAGTCGACCGCCCCGTCCACCAGGTGCGCGGCCAGGTTGACCGAGCCAAGGGTGCAGACCGCCGTCTCGCCGTCGCTGGTCACCTCCAGGATCTCGGTGCACAGGTTGGACAGGTGGACCGTGCCGCCGCCGTTGCCGACCTGGTTGCAGGTGCGATTCGCGGCGTCGCGGAAGGTCATCCAGCCGTTGCCGGTCTGCGCGAGGGTACGCATCATCCGGGCGTACAGGGTCCGGGCCGGCAGGACCTTCACCGCCCGGCCGGCCGCCTCGGCGGCCCGGTACGCGGCGTCGAACTCGTCACCCCAGAGGTCCACCAGCTCCGGTACGTCCTTCGGGTCGAACAGCGACCAGTCCGCGTCCGCCTCGACCCGGCGCATGAACTCGTCCGGTACCCAGTTCGCCAGGTTCAGGTTGTGGGTACGCCGGGCCTCGTCCCCGGTGTTGTCCCGCAGCTCCAGGAACTCCTCGACGTCGGCGTGCCAGGTGTCCAGGTAGACGCAGGCCGCGCCCTTGCGCCGGCCACCCTGGTTGACCGCCGCCACGCTCGCGTCGAGGGTACGCAGCCAGGGCACGATGCCGTGCGAGTAGCCGTTGGTACCCCGGATGAGCGAGCCCCGCGAGCGGACCCGGGACCACGAGATGCCGATCCCCCCGGCGTACTTGGAGAGCTTCGCGACCTGGGTGTAGCGCTCGTAGATCGACTCCAGTTCGTCCTGCGGCGAGTCGACCAGGAAGCAGGAGGAGAGCTGCTGGTGCCGGGTACCCGCGTTGAACAGGGTCGGTGAGCTGGGCAGGTAGGCCAGCCGGGACGTCAGCCGGTAGAGCGCGGCGGCGTCGTCGACCGTGTCGGCGAGCCCGGTGGCCACCCGCAGCCAGAAGTGCTGCGGGGTCTCCAGGACCGCCCGGGACTCCGGGTGCCGCAGCAGGTAACGGTCGTACACGGTACGCAGCCCGAAGTACTCGAAACTGTCGTCCGCCGACGGGTCGACCAGGGCGTCGAGGGCGTGGGCGTGGGTGGCCACGAAGTCCGCGAAGTCGGCGTCCAGCAGACCGGCCCGGTGCGCCGCCGCCACCGATCCGCTGAACGAGGTGATGCCCTGGCCGGTCACCTCGGCGCTGATCCGCTCGGCGAGCAGCCGGGCTGCGAGTCGGCTGTACTGCGGCTCCTCGCCGATCAGACCGGCAGCGGCGGCGATGGCGAGTTGGAGCAGCTCGTCGGCGTCAGCGGCAGCGGTCCGACCACTGCGGACGAGGTCGAGCAACCGTTCCGGGTCGGTGTCCGGCAGGTCCCGCCGGTGCCGGTCCAACACGTCGGGTAGTTCCCCGGTGTCGGATGGGGTCGAGGCGATGATGGCTGGTGCCGTCACGGGCGCTCCTGGTTCGTCGGGCCTGGGTGGTGTGACCCGGTTCGGTTCGGGGACCCGGGTCGTGGACCCGGGTCGTCTGGTCGGACCGGGGCTCGCGGAGGCACGACGGCACGCCGGAGGGTCACCGGTCGGTGTGCCGGTGCTCTCCGTACGGCTCGACGGCCCTCCCGCGAGGCCCCGAGGTGGTACGCGTGCCGGTCGGGCACGCACTGCTGGTAGGTCTTCGGACTTGCGGGCAGACGTACGGACGCACGTTCGCCTACTGGCCGTCGCTTCCCAGGTCCGGCCGGACCCAGTGCTCATGACGGCGGTCGTTCCCGCTCACCGCTGCGGGGCAGTCCCGGATTCGCACCGGGTTCCCTTACCTCGGCGACATCTGGCCGATGTCGACGCACGGCTACCGCCACCCGTGCCCGGGCGGCAGTGAACCAGCAGTACACCGATCCTAGATCTAGTGGCCCCATCTTGGTCAACACACCAGATGCTGTGCGGCGTGTCGCACCTCGCAGTGACGGTCCGGTAGTCACCGGTGACCGGTTTGCCGGGGCCAGCAGCGGGAAGGGGGAGGCATGCGTGCGCTGATGATGAGACTTGAGCGGGCAGCCGGACTGGACCGGTTCGGCGACCGGTTGCAGAAATCGGTCCAGTCGGTACTGCGCCCGCAGAGGGTGCGGGACGCCCTGCACGGTGTCTGGCTCGGTCACCCGCTGCACCCGGCGCTGGTGCAGCTACCGGTCGGTGCCTGGCTGAGCACCGCCGTACTCGATCTGCTGCCCGGCCAGCGTCGGGCCGCGACGGTACTGGTCACGGTCGGTACGGCGAGCGCCGTACCGGCGGCCATCGCCGGTCTCAACGACTGGGCGGCCCTCTCGCGGGAACAGCGCCGGGTCGGGCTGGTGCACGCGATGTCCAACACCGTCGGGTTGGCCTGCTACGCGGGGTCGATCGCCGCCCGGCTGACCGGCCGGCACCGGCTCGGCCGCACCCTCGGCTGGTTCGGGCTGACCGCAGCGAGTGCCGGTGCGTACATCGGCGGCCACCTCGCCTACAAGCAGGGTGCCCAGGTCAACCAGAGCGTGTCCGAGCTGCACCGGATGACCGACGGCTGGCATTCGGTGGCCGACCTGGCGACGGTACCCGAACGGACCCTGCTCACCCGGGAGATCAGGGACGTCTCGGTGATCCTCTACCGGCACGGCGACGAGGTCACCGTGATGCTGGAACGCTGCCCGCACCAGAGCGGACCGCTCGGCGAGGGCAAGGTCACCGAGATCGACGGGCACGCCTGCGTGGTCTGCCCGTGGCACGGCAGCGCCTTCCAGCTCAACGGCGGCGAGGTGGTACACGGACCGGCCGCCACCGACCAGCAGGTGCTGCCCACCCGCGTGGTGGACGGGGTGTTGCAGACCCGGCTGCCCTGATCGCCGGTCCGATCGCAGACCCGGCTGTCCTGGTCGCGGGGGTCTGTGTGGCACCCGGGTGCCCTGGTCGCGGGGGGTCTCTGTGGCGATCGCTGCCCTGGTCGCGGGTCTCCGCTTGCCCGGGGCTCCTACGCTCGCATCCTTTCCGCCCGTCGACCCTGCGTCCGCATCCTTTGCTCTGCTTCACCGACGGCAACACTCAGGGCCTCTGACTGTTGCCGTCGGTGAAGCAGAGCAAAGGGCGCAACCTGAGGTGTGCCGCCGACGGGCAGGGACGTGTCGCGCCGGTCGCCGGTCCGGTGGGGATGCAGCGCTGGTCGGTCGGCCCGAGCGGTGCGAGTGCCGGGTCAGTCCCGGTGGTGCAGCGCTGGTCGGCCGGTTCGGGTGGTGCGAGTGCCGGGTCAGTCCCGGCGGTGCCGGCCGTTCGACAGCGTCCGCCCGGCACCGGTACCCAGGGACCCCGGAAGCCGGCCGGACGGCTGAGCAGCCGGGCGACGGCGCAGCCCGAGTACCGCCCCGATCTGGGCACCCACGATGCTCGCCACCGCCAACACGGCGGAGACCGCCAGCGGCCGGTTCACCCGATCCACCTCCGAGGCCCGGGAGGCCCCGATGGCCAGGGTCGGTGGCGGCCCGTCGGGTACCTCGGGAATGGGTACGACCGGCGTGACCGGCGCCGGGGCCGGGGCGGTGCGGGCGGCGCCACCGGGTGCCGGCGGTACGGCGACCACGCCGGTGGCGTGCGGGCGTACCCCCCGGTCCTCGGCGTCCACCGGCAACCGGAGCAGCTGTCCGGGGCGGATCCGGTCCGGCTGCTTGATCTTGTTGAGTTTCGCCAGGTCCCGGTACCGGTCGAAGTCGTCCAGGTAGCGCTCCGCGACCTCGCCGAGGTAGTCGCCCTTCTCCACCCGGTAGACGGGTACCGGCTGGGCCTCCGGTTGGATGGTGGTCGGAGCCGACACCGTGACGACCATCGGACCGGTGCCCTGCGCGGGCAACGTCGCCGGAGCCGGCCGGGCCGGAGCGGCCGTGGTGACCGCCGGGTTGGTGAGGGCGGCGGCGGTGGCCGCAGCCGGACTGGCCGCCATGATCAACGCGATCGAGCCGAGCAGGGCCGCTGCCGCCTTCTGCTGCCGACGCATGCCGGGCAGTCGCCACGCGGGCCGGCGCAGGATCCGGGCCGGGATCTCGACCAGGACGGAGAGCGCGAAGGTCGCCCAGCCGGCCCAGCCGAGCAGGGCGAGTGCCCGCAGGAAGAGTTGACCGTCGTCCCGGCTGGTCAGCGCGGTGCCCACCTCGGCCAGGGTCGGTACGTGGTCGGGCAGGGGATTACCGGCGAACTCGACCAACGCCAGCGGCGCGCCGAAGAGCAGCCCGAACAGGACGACCAGCGCCCCCAGTCCGGTGCCGAGCCGGCCCAACCGTCGGGCCGTGGAGACTGTCCGGGTCGTCATGGCGGACTCCTTACGTCTCGGGGTTCTCGGTGAGCAGACCGGCCGTCGCCTCGCCGGTGGCGGTCATCGCGCCGGACCGGAACAGGCTGAGCATCACCGGTTGGTAGGTGAGCGTGACGGTGACCTTCAGTCGGGTGCCGTCGTAGCCGCCGCCCGGGTCCGGCACCCGTTCGGCCCGCCGGGTCACGGTGACGTTGTCGGGCAGCGGGACGCTGTCCACGTACGCCTCGGCCGCCGCCAGCGCGGCCTCGACGTCGATCACCTTCGCCTCGCCGTTGACCGCCCGGGCCCGGTCGATCTGCTGGCCACCGGTCCGGGCCGCCTCGGCGGCCATGTTCTCGGCCCGCTGCATCATCCGGAAGTGGGCGGAGCCGTCGAAGGCCAGCCCGATGACCGCCAGGATCCCGGTCAGGGCGATGGCCACCAGCACGCTGACCCGCCCGGAGTCCCGGCCCGACACCGGACCCGTGCCGTACCCCGGCGCGTGGCGCACCGTCCGGGCCCCGGTCACGTCGCGCTCCTCGGCCGGTACCGGTCCATCGGCGAGACGAACCACGCCTCGACCCGGCGGGTGGGCGACGGTGCGCCGAACAGGTCGCGCAGGGAGACGTCGCAGACGACGTGCGAGGTGATGGAGACCGGTGTGCCGACCGGGGTGTCGAACGCGGCGGCCAGGCTGATCCGGCGGTTCGCCCCGTCGATGCCGGCCAGGGTGACGGTCAGGTAGTCGCAGCGCAGCCCCTGCCGGCGTACCTGCGCCAGGGCCTGGGTCTCGCCCTCGGCGCGCGCCGTGGTCATGGTGCGGGAGATCGACGCGGCGCGGGCCGCGTCGTGCGCGGCCAGGTCGACCGCGTTCTGCGCGATGGCCGTCCGGCCGACCACCGCCGCGAGCACGATCAGCATGAGGAAGGCCGGTACCAGGATGGCCACCTCCACGGCCACCGAGCCCCGGTCGGCCGGGAAACGCTCCACCGGACCCCGCTCCACCGGGCTCATCCGGCGTCCTCGGTGAACCGCTCGCGGGGACCCCGGGCGGTCTGGGTGACCGTGATGGTGAGACCCGGGATCAGCGACAGGGCCCGCCCGCTGACCGTCGCGTTCACCTCGACGTCCCCCTTCTCCACGTCGACCGTGGTGGGGGCCAGCCAGTCACCGGCCCGGTCGACGAACTGCCGGGCCTGCGCCTCGCCATCCTCCTCGCTCGCCCCACCGAGCACCCGGGTGGAGTTCACGCCGATCTGGGCGGCGTTCAACGCGACCGACCTGGCCAGGAAGACAGTGGCCACCTGGATCGAACCGAAGAGCAGCAGCATGATCGTGGGGAACAGGATGGCCAGTTCGACCGGGCTGGCCCCCCGCTCCCGGTCGTCGGCGGACGGGGGCATGACCGGCCGCCGGGTCACCGCGAGGGTGACCCGGCACCGGCGCATACGGAGCGGGTGGGGCATCGATCAGTTGCCGGGCTGCGGTCCGGTCGGGGTGTCCGGGATGGTGGTGTCCATGAAGTCGTCGACGATGCCGAGTGCCCAGGCGACCACGGCAGCCGCCAGCACCGCCAGGCCGGCGATGATGATGGCGGTGGGCACCGGGCCGTCACCGCGTTCCGGGTCGTCGTCGCGGCGTAGTTCGGCGAGCCGGTCGACCAGCATGATGTGCAGGTACGAGACGAAGGACATGACGGTTCCTCTCAGGGGGCGGGGTCAGATGCGGGTGACGAAGGGGTAGAGGACGAAGCCGACGAGGATGAAGACCAGCAGCGCACCCGGGATGTCCAGGCGGCCGGTCACCGCCTCGGCCCGGGCCAGGTTGTCGGTACGGATCTGGTCGCGCAGCGAGTCGGCGCGTTGCCGCAGCGTCTCGTGCACCTGGGCGCCCTCGGTGCCGGAGGACTGCATGATCGCGCCCACGTCACCCAGTTCGGGTACGCCGATCTCCTCGGACAGGTCACGCAGCTCGTCCCACGGGGAGTGCATCTGGAGCTGGGCGATCCGCAGTGCCTCCCGGATCCGCTCGAAGACCCAGCCGTCGCAGACCGCGGCGGCCTGCTCCAGCGCCTGTACCGGGCCGTGCGCTGCGGAAAGCTGCAACGCCACCAGGTCCAGATAGGTGCACACCGCCCGACTGAACTCCCGACGGGCCAGCTCCGCCTTGGCCAGCACGTCCCGGTGCGCGACCAGCGCGGCGAAGAAGGCCAGCCCGAGCCCGGCGGCGACCGGTACGACCACCGGCAACCGCCAGCCGCCGGCCGCGACCAGCGCCGAACCGACCGCCGGGGTGGCCAGCCCGATCACCGCCGAGAGCAGGATCGAGAGGGTGTACTGCTCCGGGCTGCGGCCCAGCAGGGCCAGATCCCGGGTGGGCGGGCGGAGCCAACGGGTCACCCCGGAGAGCCACTCCAGGTCACGGCGGGTGCCGGCGGCCCGACCGGCGCCGGGTGGGGCGTGCAGCCGGCGCAGTGCCGGCGCCAGCGCCGGGGTGCTCGGCAGGGCCTCCCGGACCAGCAGGAAGAGACCGAGGCCGACCGAGGCACCACCGAGGACGGCGACCGTCAGATGGGTGTTGAGGATCATCAGGCCAGCTCCTCCAGTTTCGGGGGACTGAGGAACCGGGCCGGCTTCGGCGGCAGGCTCATTCCGCGTACCCAGGCGAGCAGCGAGATGAAGGCGGCACCGAGCACCACCATCACCAGTTGCCCCACCGGGGTGCCGTACGGGCGCATGTAGTCCGGGTTGACCAGCCCGTACGCCAGGATCAGCAGGGTCATCCCGGTCAGGAAGCGCACCGCGAAGCGGGGCTGGGTACGCTTCGCCTCCACCTCGCGCCGGGTCGCCACCTCGGCTGCCGCTGCCGTCGCGATCGAGGCGAGCACGTCACCGAGCCGTTCACCCCGGTCGCTCAGGTGCAGGATCAGCGCGGCGACCACCTGGTCACAGACCGGGTCGCCGATCTCGTCGGCGAACGCCAGCAGGGCACCGCGGGCCGACCAACCGGCCTGCAACCGGGCGGCGAGCGTGCGTATCTCCTCGTCGATCTGCTCCGGAGCGGTCAGGACCGTGCCCGTGATCGCCTGCTGGAGCCCCTGGCCGGTGCTGGAGACGTCCTTGAGTCGGCGGGTCCACTCACCGACCGCCTCGATCCGGGCGATCGCCCGCTGTTCGGCCTTGCCGACGGTGAACAGCCAGGGCGCGCCGGGTACCGCGATCGCCACCAGCAGCCCCACCACCGGCAGGCCGGTGAGCAGGAAGGCGAGCGCGCCGGCCGCGACGGCGGCGAGCAGCAGCATCTGGTGTGCCTGCTGTTCCCGCCGGCTCGTCCCGGAGCCGTGCAGCAGCCGGTGCAGCCACTGCCCGGAACCGCCGGACGGGCCGGGCGGCCGGTTGGTGCCGACCAGCGCGACCACGGCCAGGACCAGCCCGGCGACGCAGGCCGCGCCGGAGAGTACGGCGATCAGTTCGATGTTGGCCGGCAGTCTCATCCGGTCACCCCACCCGTTGCCACTGCGTCGGCCCGCAGCCCGTGCAACCGGCCCGTCGCGGCGTCGAGCCGCATCCCGCTCACCGGGCCCGTCGCAGCATCGGCTGGGCCGCTGCCGCCGGCTGGTGCTGGCGCAGCCGACTGCTGCGGGGCCGGCGCCAGGCACCGATGCCGGCCTCGATGTACCGGGTCAGCAGCCGGGCGTCGTACCCGACCCGCAGCAACTGCTCGCGGATCCGTTCGGGCAGGTGCTTCGGGACCGCGCGGCCGTCGGCCCCCGGCCCGAAAACGGTGGTCGTGGTGATCCGGCTGCCCTCACCGACCCCGATCACCTCCTCGATGTGCGAGACGAAACGGTGCTTACGGCCACCGATCGCGGTCTCGTCCTCGACGGTCACGTAGACGATCAGGTCCAGGGCGTTACCGGCCATCCGGCGGGCCTGGTCGACGGTCATCTCCCGGCCGTGCGCGAGGGCCAGCTCGATGATCCGCTCACCGACACCGCCCGGGGTGCGGGCGTGGATCGTGCACATCGATCCCCGGCTGGTGGTCATCGCCTGGAGCATCGGGACGATCTCCCGGGACCGGACCTCGCCGACGATGATCCGCAGTACGCCCATCCGCAGCGCCACCGGGATCAGGTCGGCGATGGTGACCTCACCGGCGGGCCGCCCGTCCAGACCGCGTTCGCCGTGCCCCTCCCGGGACTCGAAACTCATCACCGCCCGGTGCTTGGCCCCGCGTCGGGCCGGAAGCAGCTCCCGGCTCTCCTCCAGCAGCACGTACGGCTCGTCCGGCGGGATCTCGTCCATCAGCGCCCGGATCACCGTGGTCTTACCCGCCCCGGCCAGACCGGCGACCATGATGTTCAGCCCGGCGGACATCGCCGCCCGGAGGAAGTCCCGGATCAGGACGTCGATCATCTCGTCCAGGTCGGCCCGGGCACCGCAGATGTCGTCGAGCGAGACGTCCAGCGTGTTGTGCTTCCGGATCACCGCGTACGGCCGCTGGCTGACCAGGTAGACGGCGGCCAGCCGGCTGCCGTCGGGCAGTTGCAGGTCCAGCGTGGGCTTCACCGTCGACAGCGACCGCTCGGTCGAACCGGCCCGGCGGGCGGCGGCCTGGAGGATCTCCACCAGCTCCTCGTCACTGTCCGCGATCGGGTCGGCCCAGTCGACCCCGCCACCGTGCCGGGTGATCCGGACCTGGTCGCAGCCGAGGATGTGCACCTCCTCGATGGTCTGGTCGACCAGCAGGGTCTGGAGTCGACCCAACCCGGCCAGCTCGGCGGTCACCTGGTCGAGCAGGGCCCGCTCCTCGACGGCCGCCATCGGGGTGCCGGCCCGGCGCACCGCGTCGGCGTACTCCGCGACGACCGCGACCGCCAGCCGGGACCGTTCGACGTCCTCCTCGGCGGCGGTGAAGTCCCGCCCCCGCTGCCAGAGCGTGATCCGTTCACTCAGCTCCCGGCGCAGCTCACGGACCACCGCGAAGTCGACCCGGGGGCGGGCCGGTGCCGGGCCGGGCGCACCGCCACCCGGATGCTGGTGCCGGCCGGTCGCGTCGGCGGTGGGCACCGGCGGCACGAT
>NZ_WVUH01000017.1 GCF_017614955.1 Micromonospora echinofusca | reverse complement strand
GCCGCGGCCAGCCGGCACCTGCGTCGTCGGCAGAACCAGCCAGCCACGGTGAAAGCCTTCTTCGGTAAGCCTGAAGTCCGCTACGCCGCCGGATGACCACGGCATATTTGCCCTACGGGTCAATAACGACGAGATGAGCGCCATCTACCCGGCCCAGCTCCCCAGCCTCCGTAACGACGAGTTGTGAGCGAGGGTGCCGCTTGTCATCGACGCGGCAAGGAGCAACAGCCGGGGCAGCATCCCCGAGCATGGGCCGACGCAAACTCATCGGGCAGATCCGGACACCACTGTCCCCACTTGCAGTGACTTAACGTAGTCGACGGACACTCGCGACCTTCCCATATGACGCACTTACGTCAATGGATGCTTTGTACTTCGTGGCGTACGCGGCTCTGCAGTTCAAGGCGTACGCCGACACCGCTGCCCCTCCAGTGCCTCGCTCCGGATGGTCGCCCACTCCCCGATCGCCTTCTTTGCCACCGGACTGAACTCGTGCGTGGTGGGCTCTGCGAACAGCAGCCGTTCCAGTTCCTCCGACGACCCGCGTTCCGCCAACAGCCACCCACGCGTCAACCAGGCCGCCGACTTGAGGAACTCGGGAGCGTCCCCAAGGAGCGTGTTCCGGTCCAGCAAGGGAAGGAGCTGAGGCACAACATCGTCCAACCGGCGCCGCACCTGCTCCGACACCTCGGCTGCGCTCGCCTCATCGGTGATCCGCCACTGCTCTCCACGAGAGAAGCCGGTGAACCCGATCCTGCGCCGCCAGGTGCCGTCCACATGCCCGGGCAGCGCCGTGGCGGGGAGATCGTACTGATGACGGTCCCGTTCCCACTTGGTGCCACCACCAGCGCCACGTTGATGTAGAAGATCTTCTCCACCTTCGTCGAGTGGTCAGACGTCTGCAACTCGACGACGAGCACATCGCCTGCCGGCGAGAACCGACGAAAGATCGCCTTGTCACGCTCGAAGCCGTAACCGGCGGGGGTCGCTGATGAGGCGAACGCCAGTCGGAACGACCCGTACGACGGTGCGAGCGATCGTCACGTCGTCCAGGCCGACGTGACGCTCCCCCAGCATGAACTGGACGTTCTGGCGCTGCCAACCTCGAGCCAGTCGCAGCGCGGTCATGCCATCGGCGCTCACGGTATCGATGGTGGCGCCGGCCAACAGAAGGGCCGCGATGACCCGCTTTTCGTTGCGCTCGACCGCGTGCATCAACGCTGTCCGCCCCCGTGCGTCGGGGGCATCCGCATCGGCGCCGGCCTGCAGAAGCACGTCCACCGCGGCGTAATCGCCGCGCCGGGCGGCCACGACGATCGCCGGTGTCGCATCGGAACGCTGTTGGTTGACGTCCGCACCGTGCGAGGAGAAGGCGCAGCACTGCCGGTGCGACGGGTTTCATCACCGCGGTGATAAGAGGTGCCTCCTCCCTCGGGCCCAGGGTCGCCCCTGCTTCCAGCAGGACCCGTAGCGGTTGCCAGCCGGCGGCATAGCGGACCACACCGCTGGTCAGCGCCTGCGCGCCGAGAGCGCGTGGGCGCTCGGTGGCTGGGTGCGGAAACGCCCGGCGACTACCCGATCAGGACGGGCGGGCGGTGAGCAGGTAGTCGTCGGCCTCCGGACTCCACCGGAGGTCGACCACACCACCCGTGGCGGCGGCCTTGCAGAACTGCAGGAAACCCCGGTAGCCGAGCTTCTTCTCGCTGAAGTCGGGCCGGGCCCGGCGGAGCTGGTTCTTGAGGCCGGAGAGCGCCACCTCTCCCCCGCCGCTGCCCAGCTCCAGCACCACCACGCGGAGCAGCCCGAACGCCGCCTCCCGGTCGCCGTGCTCAGGCAGCGAGACCTCCGGGTCACCCTTCGCCGGGCCGGTCGCGAGTTCCACGATGCTCCGCTGCGCGAGGTGCCGCAGGAGTTCCCCGAAGGTACGGAACCCGTAGTCGGACTCGCTGAAGGTCGGATCCTTGCGCAGCAGGGTGCGTTTGAGCGTCGAGGCGGTCACCGTACCGCCCGAGCTGCCCTCCAGGCCCGCCACGGTCTGTGCCACCAGGACCGCGACACTGTCCACGTCCCGGGGAGCGGCGGTCTCCTCCGATTCCACCGGAGGCTCCGGCTCCGGCGCGGGCCGCTGCGTCTCCGGGCCGGTCGTCCGCGCCGGGCGGCCCCGGCGGGCGCGCGTCGGCGGGGCGTCGACCCCCTCCAACCGGTCGTAGTAGAGGAACTCGTCGCAGGCGGGCGGCAGCAACGCCGACGTGGACTTCTCGACACCGACGCCGATCACCCGCTTGTTGAGCTCGCGCAGCTTGTGCACCAGCGGCGTGAAGTCGCTGTCCCCGGTGCAGATCACGAAGGTCGAGATGTACGTCCGCTCGAAGGCCAGCTCCACCGCGTCGACGGCCATCTTGATGTCGGCCGCGTTCTTCCGGGCCGCGCCCATGCGCTGGGGGATCTCGATGAGCTCGACGTGCGACCGGGTGAGCATCCGCCGGTCCTCGTCGAAGAACGACCAGTCGGCGTACGCCCGCCGGACCACCACCCGCCCCCGCTCGGCGAGCGCGTCGGCCACCGGGCGCAGGTCGAACACCATTCCGCCGAGGTGCTCCCGGGCACCCAGCGCGAGGTTCTCGTAGTCGAGGAAGAGGGCGATCCGGTCTTCGGCGTCCACGCAGGTCAGCCTACGCCCGACACCGGTTCCTCTCGCACCTGCGCACCGCTGGCGGTCAGTGCGGGTCCCGGCCGACGGATCCGGGCGTCCGCGTCGTCGGGCACCTCGACTCGGGTGCCGAACTGGTCGGAGGCGCGGACGACCTGCTCCATCGGCCCCATCCCGGCGATGAGTTGGGCTCAGAAGTCGAGGCCCAGCCGCTCGTCCTGGCAGGTACCAGGTGTGCGCGAAAACGTCGGCCGTGTAGAACCGGTCGATCGCTGTGCAGCGGCAGGCCGCCGGTGTGCGGGGTGGTGAACTCCGGATGCGCTGAGACCGGATCGTCCAGCACGGCCGGCATTCCCGTCGCGTTGAGCCTCCCAGGCCGCGACCGGGTCGGAGTCCACCGACGGTTCGCGGGGCAGTTCGACACGCGGGCCGGAGGCGAGGAAGCCGGGAAGCCATCCGGTCAGGTGGTGTACGACGTCGCGGGCGGTCCAACCGGTGACCGGGGACGGCACGTCCCAGAACCGGGTGCCGTGGACCCGGTCGCCGAACACTCGGTGGCCTGCCGGGGCCGCCGGACGGGGCGGTCAGAGAACGCCATCAGCGAGCATCCGGTCGAGCGTGGCCTAACCCTCGTCGACACCGACCTCCATGCCGCTGCGCAGCCGGACGTGGCCGAGCACTGGCCCGCATTCCGGTAGCCACCACGCCCTAGGAGTAACTACGAACTTCGTGTCAGAGCCCGCCACGTCCCGTACGGAGGCCAGGTCGCCGCCGGGTGCAGGGAACGCCGAGCCACCCTCGGGTCGGCGGTGGTGGACCGGGCGGAGGCAGTCTGCTCGTGGAGGGCGGTCAGGGCCAGGAGGGCGCGGGCCCGGTCGGCGCCCAGAGGCCTCACCGCCGAGTTACCGCGCCAGGTTGGGGGCCCGGAGAACGCAACCGGACCCCCAACCAAGCCTGAGAACTACTGCGATGGTGTCGGAGTCGTTTGCTGGACCCAGTCTTCGTTGCAGACAAACGTCGTTCCTGGCACATCGCAGTGGGTTTGCCAGACCTCGCCCGTGGTGGTCAGCACCTTGACCCAAGCGTCGTTGCCCTGAGAGGAGATGGCGACACCACAAACCGTAGCCCCCGGATAGCCGTCATTGTTACTCAGGTCGAGCCAGGTGTAGGCGCCCTCTGTCGGCTGGAGATCCCGCCGCCCCGCGTACGTCACTCCATCCGAGACTACGGCGCTGAACTCCTCGGCATTTGACGGCGCGTAACTGTCGATATCGGCGCACGGTCCGGCAGGTCCCACCGGACCGGTCGGACCAGCGGGGCCTGCCGGGCCAGTCGGACCAGCAGGACCTGTCGGTCCAGCGGGACCTGTCGGGCCCGCCGGACCGGTCGGGCCCGGAATGCCACCCTTGTGCAGCCACCACCGCTTGTGATGCTTCTGATAGCCCTCGTCCTCGGACCAGTCCTCGTAGTCTCCGGACCAGTCCTCGTAGTCTGCGGACCAGCCGCTCTCGTCAGCACGTGTCATCGCGCTCAGGTCGTCTACCCGAGGGCTGGCCGCTGCAGCTCCGCCTGTGACCGCCACGCCGGCGATTGCGAACGCGAGTGATGCCAGGGCGCCACCGGTCACCCACCGACCGCGCCCCATGAGGGGACCCAACCTCGAACTCGTGCAAGGGTTCCGGTTCATTCGATCTTCCTCTCTCGGTGCGTCAGGAAGCCCGGAAGGATTCCGGGAGTCCCTTACCTCGTGCAGCTCCACCCTATTGACCTAAAGGCGAGTATCACCCGCGTTCATGCAACTGGTACCTGTAAGGGTGATATGCGCCGTTCGGCCATCGTCGTACCGCAGGGTCCGTCCTACCGTGGGGGACAAGCCGCAGGCGCCGAGGAGGTGAGGGCATGAAGCCGTCCATCTGCCTGTGCATGATCGTGAAAAATGAGGCGAAGGTTATCGAACGCTGCCTCAGATCCGTACGTGACCTGGTGGACACCTGGGTCATTTCCGACACCGGCTCGACCGACGGGACGCAGCGGCTCATTCGATCCGCACTGGGCTCTATCCCTGGTGAGCTGCACGAGGAGCCGTGGGTGGACTTCGGCCACAACCGGAGCCTGAACATCTCACACGCTCGCGGTCGCGCCGACTACCTGCTCCTTCTCGACGCCGACCTCGTCGTCCGCCAGGATGGACCCCTGTCAATATTGACCGCTGACGCCTACATGCTGCGACACGAGGGTCCTGTCGAGTACCGCGTGAAGCGCCTCGTCCGTGGTGATTTCCCATGGCGGTACGAGGGAGTCACTCACGAATATCTGACCTGTGACACGTCGGACCGTCAAGAGAACATGGACGCCCTCGTGATCGAGGATCATGCCGACGGCGGGTCTCGCCATGACAAGTTCGAACGTGACGCGAAACTGCTCAGCGCCGAACTGGAACGCGATCCCAACAACCCGAGAAGTGTTTTCTACCTCGCTCAGACCATGCGCGACATGGGCTGCGTCAGTGAGGCGATCAGGCTTTACGAGCGTCGAGCGCAGATGGGCGGCTGGGTCGAAGAGGTCTACTACGCATTGCTTCAGTCTGGAGTGCTCAGAGCAGAGAGCAACGACTGGCCGGGTGCGATGGACGCTCTCACTCGCGCGTGGGAGGTACGTCCACAACGCCTCGAGGCATGCTATGAACTGTGCTCGCGATTGCGACGAAGGGGCCGCTACCACGCCGCGTACGCGGTGGCACGTGCTGGCCTAGACCGACCGGCGCCGGACGACCTGTTGTTTGTCAGCCCATGGGTGTATCGCTGGGGCATTCTGTTCGAATATTCGATCGCAGCCTACTGGGTCGGCGAGGTGGACGAATCCCTCCGGGCCTGTGATCGTCTTCTCGCCCTGCCGGATCTCCCCGCCCCCTATCGCAGACAGGCCGTCGCCAATCGCGCATACGCCGTCCCCACACCCTCATAGTATCGGTGTCGCTGAGATGTTCTCGGCAGCGTACGAGAGTTGGTTGACAACTCGTTCCGACCAGGCTGACGTGACCGCTGTCCTCCACACGCCACAGCCCCGAACCCTGGGATCCGGCAGGATCCACGCCATCCAGCGCCGTGACCACGAACGTCGACGGTGTCGGGGTCAGCCTGCGCGGGCAACTGGTTGGCCCCAGCGTCGTTGGCGTTCGCCGCAGGCACGGGCGCGTTCGGCTCCGACCCTGCCGGCTTCCATCCCATTGATCTACGGCGGATCCTGCAAACGGTCACGCCGACATAGGCCGGCATCACCGTCACACACGTGGCGCTACCGATTCGCGGGCATCTGCGTGAGTCCCGTCGGCGCGTTGACCGCTCAATCAGCGCCCCATAGCCTGCACACGACGAACTCGCGGGCAACGGGGCCCAGGTCGTCAGGAGCCTGGGGAGGACACCATGCGAATCGGTAGACGACTGACGACAGTGGTCGCCTCGGTGATCGGCCTTCTGGTCCTGTCTGTACAGGCAGCTCAAGCTGCCTACTACAACACGTACACCGACATCGCCAGCACACCCGACACGAGCTGCTGCACCGGGGTACAGGGCTTCGCCGCCGGAACCACCTACCTCTACTCGATCAAGAACCACACCAACTACGACGACGTCTCCGTCATCTACCGCGTCCACAAGACCACGGGTGAGCGGGTAGTGATGACCAACGGCACCAACGGCGGGTCGACCAACACCTGGCTCGGGCACGGCAACGACATGACGATCGTCGACATCGACGGTCAGCACCACATGTTCATCGTCACCATGAACACGAGCGGCGCGCAGCTCGTGAGGCTCCGCTACGACGGCACCACGTACTACCACGCCGGCTCGTACCAGGTGCGTCTCAACGGGGCCGTTTCGACGCCCTCCGGGATCAGTCGAGTCTCGGTGACCAGCACTGCGATCACGTTCATGTTCAAAAGCGGGAGGACGATCTACAACGGCAGCCTCCCGCTGCGCGCCTCCTCCGGGACCATCGACCTGACAAGAGCGTTCGACCTGCAGGTCGACGGCGCCCTCGTCAACGGCTCCCCGGTGCCGGACCTCGGGACGTTCGCCAACCAGGGGTTCTTCTACGACGCGGCCAAGAAGGTTCTCTACTACCCGCTGACCAAGGACAACCGCAGCATCGTGCTTGTCTACCGGAACGTCTCGCCGACGACGACGGGGACCGCCCCCGCAGCCACCGACCTCTCCTTCCGCATCACGTCCTCGGCATACTCGACCAAGTTCGAGATCGAGGGTGTCGGAATCAGCGACGGCAAGCTGTACTTCAACACGAACCGGGCGAACTCGAGCGGCGCCTACGACGGCGTCCACGTGTTCAACGGCTACGTCGCGGCCTGATGTGACCTCCTGGTAGAGCCGCTCGGCCGGCGGCGAGCGCGGCAGCGCGATCGTCGAGTGATACGCCCTGTTGACTGTCGCAGGACGGTCCGTGTTTCTCTGCTCCGGTCGAATCCCGTGGCATACCGGTCGGCTCCCGTCGTCGGTGCTGTGGCGCGGAACGATCGCTCGCTCATGTCACCTGCACCGTCAGATCGCCCCCGACCGTCGGTCGGGGGCGATCTGACGGTGCAGGTCAGGTCAGAAGATGGCCGGACAGCTGTTCCACGCGCCGCCGACCTTCACCCGGACCGCGAAGCCGCCGTTGCCCGGGCCGGCGTGGAACCTGAGCACCCCGCCGGAGTGCCGGGCGACCAGGTCCTTCCTGCCGTCGCGGTTGAGGTCGCCGATCGGCGGTACCGCCTTGCAGCTGGGCCAGCCGGTGAGGACCTTGACGCGGGAGCCAAGGAAGCCCTTGCCGTCGCCGACATGGCGGCACATGACACCGGTCTTGTCGATACCGGGCAGGTCGTCGTGCCACTCGACGATCCGCAGCCACTGCAGGGCTACGGCTGCTTCCTCCCCAGAACCCTTTGCGTTGCAACCGGTTCGCAATGCGTACCAGCACGTCGTATCGTCTTCCGGCAGTTTCTTGTGCAGCGGAAGTGCACCCGGGAGCACTACGGCGCATTGCCGACTATCCAACGGTGACGCCGTGGCGACGCTGCTACGGTAGGGCGGACCTGGTTCTTCCTCTTTGGAGATGCTCGTGCCACGCTCGCGATGCCTGTCCGGAATGGGCCTGACCCTGCTCACCACGGTCTGCTTCGGCGTCGTGCTGGCCGCGCCCGCCGAGGCCGCCACCAACGGCACCGCCTGGGCGGAGGTCAACATCGATGCCCCCGACACGGTGGCGTTCACGGCCGGCATCGGGCGGGAGAACAACGTCGTCGTCAGTGGCGGCGGCGGCATGATCACCATCGACGACGCTTTCCCGATCACCCCCGGCCCGGGTTGTCAGCAGGTCCCCGGCGATCCGACCCGGGTGAACTGCTACGTCCTCGACCTGGAGCCATACATTGAGGTCGACACGTTGGGCTGGAACGACTCCATCACGAACAACGCGCCCGGCCAGTTGTCCGCCGACGGTGGCGCCGGGAACGACATCGTCAACGGCGGAATCGGCAACGACCACCTGATCGGCGGTGACGGCGCCGACAAGCTCTGGGGCCACGGCGGCGACGACTGGGGGTCGGGCGACGCCGGAAACGACCGGGTGTCCGGCGGCGAGGGCAACGACACTCTCTTCGGCGGCGCCGACGACGACCTCATGTACGGCAGCTATGGCGACGACACCCTCGATGCCGGCCCCGGCAACGACCGACTGGACGGCGGCCCGAACGACACCGCAGCCGGTGACCTCTGCCTGGGCAAGGACACCGACGTGAAGGCAGGCTGCGAACGCTGACTGCGTGCCGGTGGCCGCTGGGGCCACTGTTTTCGGCTGCCCTCGGCCGGTGCCGGGTGGTTGCTGTGGTGGGTCAGCCGCCACCACCGCGCGTCTGGCCTGACTGTGAGGCTGGCTGGTCGGTCCGTGGGTGGTGGGCTGATGTCGGCAGCAGTGGACGCGACTCCTGATCCGACTGGCTTCCCGCACTAACCACCTGAACAGTCCGGGTACCGCCACGTCACGCTGATCAGTTCGCGGGCCGGACAGGCAGGCGGAGACTCCGGGCGCCGCCGTCGACGGACAGGACCGTACCGGTGGTCGACGCGGAGCGTGGGCTCGCCAGGTAGCAGATCGCCTCGGCCACTTCCAACGCGCTGACCAACCGGCCGATGGGTTGGCGGGCGCCCAGAGCGGCGAGTTCGGCGACCGGATCGGCCGCCCCAGCCAGCAGACGCTGGACCCAGGGCGTGTCCGCGGTGCCGGGAGCCACGCAGTTGACCCGGATACCCTCATGGACGTGGTCGGCGGCCATCGCCAGGGTGAGTGAGAGCAGGGCACCCTTGGTCGCGCTGTAGAGCGCCCGCTGCGGCAGGCCGATCATGGCCGCCATCGACGAGGTGACGACCATCGACGCTGCTGGGGAGCGGCGCAGGGCCGGCAGGCTGGCCTGGGCTACGCGGACCACGCCGAGCAGGTTGACGTCGAGGACGCGCCGCCACTCGTCGAGGTCGTTGGTTTCGACCGCGCCCTGGGCGCCGATGCCGGCGTTGTTGATCACGACATCGAGTCGGCCCAACTCCCGTTCGGCCGTCGCGACCGCCGCAGGGACCCCCGCGTCGTCGGTCACGTCGCACTCCAGTGCGAGAAACTCCGGGCCGATGCCGTCGACGTGGAGATCAAGCACCGCGACTCGGGCGCCCCGTTCAGACAGCAGCCCTGCGGTGGCGAGCCCAATCCCGGAAGCTCCGCCGGTCACGATGGCAGTCAGGCCATCGAACTCCTTCATCTCTGTTTCTCCTTTTCATTGCTGCACCCTGTGAGCGGACCGTGGGGCATGCGGACTCCTTCAGCGGCGCCGGTACCGGATCGGTTGCGAACTCACCGCCGCCGCACCGCAACCAGGCGCCGTTCGTAGGTGGCGACCTCCCGACCCGGCCCGGGAACCGGTCTTCGCCCGGGTAGCCGGTGGCGAAGAAGTGGACGTGGGCGTCGGCGAGGAGGCTCACCGCGCGACGCCGCAGTAGCTGAGCACGATGTGCGCGTAGATTTTGGCGGCCTCGTGGATCGCCTCTCGGGTCACGAACTCGTTGGGGCCATGGGCATACGTCAGGATGCCGGGGCCGAGCGAGGGCAGGGTCGGCACACCGGCCCCCTCGAACCAGGGCGCATCCGTCGTGCCGGGAAAACTCGACAGCGGGACGTCGGTACCCAGCACGGCACGGGTGGCCGCGACGGCGGACACGGCCAGTGGATGGTCCGCAGCCAGAGAGGCACTCGGTATCCAGCTCAGCACGTCGTCGTACTCGATGGAGACCTGCGCCGGGCCGGCGCTGGTCATCCGGTGCGCCCAGCCGTCGAGGAAGGCGCGGACCTCGCCCTCCGACACGCCCGGCACGATGCGTAGGTCGCAGCCGAAGGCCGCCTCGCCCGGTACGACGCCGTAGAAGACACCGCCGCTGGTGGTGACCGCGATGTTGGCGGTCGGGCGAAGGCCGTCGCGTGGCTGTGAGATGGGCGCCGCAGCGAAATCGTCACGTAACTGCAGGATCAGCCGCGCCATCTCGATGTTCGCGTTCACCGACGGCATGCGGTCCGAGAGGCTGCTGTGCATCTGGGTACCGCGCACCCGGACCTTGAAGCAGCACAGGCCGCGGGAGACGAGATGGACTCCCTCCCAGTCCCGGGTCCAGCCCGACGGCTCGCCGATCAGCGCCGCATCGACGTCGGCGGCGATCCGTGGGGCGAGGAACTTGGCACCGAAGGTGGCCCCGGCTTCTTCGTCGGCGACCAGCGCCAGCAGCACGTCGCCCGCGAGTTCTATGCCGCACGCCCGGATCGCCGCGACGGCCGTGATCATCGCGCCGACGCTGGCCTTCATGTCGGTGATGCCGAGGCCGTAGACCCGGTCGCCGGTGATGGTGGCGGCGAGCGGCTCGGATCGCCAGATGTCGCGGGCGTCCCCGACGGGCTTGGTGTCGATGTGGCCGCAGAGCAGCAGCCGTCTGCCGCCGGGCGCACCGGGAATCCGTACGAGAAGGTTGGGTCGTTCGGGGACGAGGGCGTGGGTCTCGGCCTCGGGCATCCCGAGGCGGTGGAGCGCCGAGGAGAGGAAGGCGCAGATCGCGCGTTCGTCACCGAAGGGCGGAATCTGGCTGTTGATGGAGACCATCTCGAAGACGAGCGCCTCCAAATCGGCACGCCGCCGGTCCAGTTCAGCCTCGACCGTGGCGAACGCCTTCGTCACTGCTTCGTCCATGACGGCACCTCCAGGACATCGATGGGCGTACCGCCGGCCGTGCCGGATGCGACGATCGCGTCGGCGACAGCTACGGCGTGGGCGGCGGCGGCGAACGTCACGAGTGGCTCGACATCGTCGCGCAGCCACCGCAGGAAGTGGCTGATCTCGGCGTCCAGGCCGGGCGTGTCGGTCGGCGGCGCGACGGCCCACGGCCGCTCGCGGGACTGCCCGTACAGCACCGCACCCGTGGAGTCGACCCGCAGCCGGGCCACCCCCTCCTGCCCGTAGACCTCCAACTCGTCCTCGGCACCGGCACCGTCGGGCAGCAGCCAGGACACCCGGATCGAGCTTGCGATGCCCGACGCGGAGAGCAGGTGCGCCTGGACCAGGCTCGTCGGCTCTCCGTCGACCGAGGCGACGACCCGCCGGATCGGAGAGCCGGTCAGCCAGGTGACGAGGTCGATGTCGTGGATGCCGGTCATCCGCGCCGGGTGGACGTCGGCGTAGAGCCGCTGGTGGTCGCGGGTCCGGCTTCTGCCGGCCGCGACGCCCCGCACGGCGCCGATGCGCCCTGATGCGATCTCGGTTCGCAACCGCTGGTGCAGCGGCGCGAAGCGCAGCACGTGCCCCGGCAGGATGCGGGACCGGGCGGCATCGGGCAGCGTCGCCAGCTCTGCGGCCGTCGTCGCGATCGGTTTTTCCAGGAGCACCTTGCATCCGCGCAGCGTCGCCTCGCGCGCCAACTCCACGTGTGACGCGGCGGACGTGACGACGGAGACGCCGTCGATCGGCACCGCGTCGAGGAGTTCCACTGCGTCGGTGAAGGAGGCGGGAACGTCGAACTCCTCGGCTGTCCGGTGCGCGAGGTCCGGATCGCGATCGGCGACCGCAGCGATCCGCGCACCGGCCCGCACGTAGGCCTGAAGGTGCGCCCGCCCGAAAGCGCCGAGACCGATCACGGCGACCGTGGGCATGCGATCAGCCATCGAGTGCCCCCGTCCTGATCGCGGACACCATCGTGACCGCGTCCGCGGCGTCCAGCGCACCGAACTCGACGGTGCACGTGAACTTCTCCCCTGGCCCCAGCCGTCGCACGTTTCCCTTCCCGGTCTCTCGCTCCACACCCTCGGCCTCCGCCGTCGCGGGTAGGGCCAAGCCCAACGCGTCCTGGTCGCCGTCGCGCACGAGCCAGCGCAGGGCATGGTCGAGTTCGGCGGGGCGGTGCCGGACGAAGTCGGCCCCGCCGTCAGGGTGCACCTGCAGCGCGTGCGCCCAGCCGTGCGCGTCCGCCGTGGGGTGTCGGGTGGTGACCCGCTCGGGATCGACCGGCCGGCCGGGTTCGATCGTCTCGGTCCCCACGGAGTCGATCAGCCGCGCACCGTCGACGGGGGCGAAGTTGACGTGGGCGAGATACATCAGCGGCATCGGGCGGTGGCCGATGTTGCGGACGCACATCCGCGCGGTGAGTCGACCACTGCCCTCACGTACGGTCAGCCGGGGCGTGGCGAGGTAGCGGTTGCCGAACGCGGTGGCATGCTCGTAGCTGCCGGTGAGGGTGAGGAACCTGCCCTGCGCGTCCGATCCGGCCTCGAGCCGTGGCCGACGGTATGGCGCGTTCGGTAGCTCCCCGTGCTGGGGGTGGTGGTCCCCGGGGCCGGGGTTGCCCATGGCCAGCGCCCCGCAGTGGATGAACAACGCCCCGTAGGTGCCCAGGTACTCCTGGGTGGGTCGTGGCTCGTCGAACATGGACCGCATGGTCAGCTCCCGCCCGCCGAACCTGGCCCGCCATACCTGCTGTCCCTGGAACGGCAGCAACTCCAGCTCCATACTGCGGTGCCGGATGGTGAGGCCACACACCCCACTGCCGTAGCGGAAGGTCGCTGCCGACAGGTCGCCGTGGCGTACCACGGTCTGCGCGGCCCTCTCGAAGGTCACCGGCTCGAGCTCGATCCCGACCACGCTCGTCACCGGGACCGCCGGGTCGGGGTGTTGGGGGTGACGGTACGGTCCATCCGCCGCAGCAGCGCTCGTGACGCCGCGCGAACCTCCCGGTACAGCTCCCGCTCGGCGACGCGGCGGAAGGCCCCGTGTTCCAGCACCACGGTCCCGCCGACGATGACGGTGTCCACGGACTTCGCACCCGAGGCGTAGATGAGGTTGCGCGTCATGTCGGTGGTGGGGACGAGTTCCGGCCGGTCCAGCGTGTGGATCACGATGTCGGCCTTCTTGCCCACCTCCAGCGAGCCGATCCGGTCGGCCATCCCCACCGCCCGCGCGGCCCCACGGGTGGCCATGTACAGGCCGTCCTCGGCGGTGAGGTAGGTCCGGCTCCGGTGGGCCTCGCGGGCGCCGAACACGGCCAACATGATCTGGCGGAACAGGTCCAGGCTGTTCGACCAGTTCGGCGAGTCGGACCCGAGAGCGAGGTGGCCGCCACGTCGCCACAGTTCGGCGTGGCGGCCGTGCAGGGTGCTGCCATGGCCCCACATCATCGACGCGGCCGGAGCCCAGGCGATGTTGACTCCGGAGTCGAGAACGACCTCGACCTCCGCGTCGGTCAGGTGGTTCACGTGCGCGAGCGTGACCGCGCCGTCGAGCAGCCCGAGTTCGTGCAGCCGGACCAGCGGGTCGGTGCCGAACCGGACGCGGTCCGCCGCGGTGTCGGCCGGGCTGTAGGACTGGTGCATGTTGAGGACGACGCCGGCGGCTGACGCGACCCGCTTCGCCTCGACCAGCAGCTGTTCGCTGGCGGTGCCGAGGCCCAGCACGGCCACGTGCCCCCGGACGAGGCCGTCCCTGTCGTTGCGGGACAGTTGCGTACCCAGACCCGCCAGCGCTTCGTCCCGTGACTGCGGCGTGCGCGCGAGCACCGGCCGTCGGTGCGCCTGGTCCTCGGTCGTACCCATCGCGAAGCCGTGTGGCTGGTCCCAGATGAACGTGTCCCCGAGCAGCGCCCTGATCCCGACGTGCTCCGCCGCCGCCGCCGCACTGTCCGGCGCGAGGATCGTCCCCGCTTCGAGGAAGCACGTCGTGCCGTTACGGATCATCTCCACCCCGGCCAGGGCGACCGACAGGTACTCGTCCTCGTCGCGCACCTGGTTGTAGAAGACGCTCTCGAAACTGTCGAACGTCTCGTCCTCCGGCATCTGGTCCGGCAGCGCACCACGGAACAGTTGGTACGAGGCGTGGAGATGGGCCTCGATGAGCCCCGGGTGGACGGGTCCGCCGCCGGCGTCGATCTCCGTGGTCGCCGTGTACTGTGCCGCCACGTCCCGGTCGGCGCCCACCGCGACGATGGTGTCGCCGACCACCGCCACGGCACCGTCCTCGATCTGGGTGCGGTCGTCGTCCATGGTGATGACATGGCCGTGCCGCACCACGAGGTCCGCGACTGCGCTCATGACACACCCGCTCCACCGCGACGACGCGGGTCGGACGGCACCGGTCCCCGCATCGAGTCCAGCGCGACCAGCAGGCGGTCGACGTCCCGGTCGCCGTTGAACAGGTGCAGCGAGAACCGCAGCCTGCCGTCCCCGCCCCAGCAGTGCACGTCCCGGCCGGCGAGCTCGCCGGCCAGCTCGGCGCCGTGCTGCGCCCTGACGCTGACGTTGCCGGCCCGGTGCGCGTCGTCGGTCGAGGTCAGTAGCTCCCATCCGCGCTCGGAGAGTTCGTCGACCAGTCGGCCGGTGAGGGCGAGTACGTGCTCCTCCACCTCCTCGGGCGGGAACTGCAGGAGCCAGGCCAGCGACGCGTCGAGGCTGTAGATGCTGGGGTACGACGGCAGGCCGACCTCGAAGCGGCGCGCCGTGGAGTGCAGTTCGTAGCGTTCCAGGCGATCGTCGGTGAATATCTCCCCCACCGAGCGCCAGCCCACGGCCGAGGGCTCGGGCAGGGGCCGGCGGGCCGTGTTCCACACGAGGATGCCGAGGCCGTGGCCGCCGAGCAGCCACTTGTACGAGCTGCTGATCACCACGTCGACCTGGTTGCCGGGAACTCGGACGACGCCGAGCGACTGCGTCGCGTCGACCAGGGTCAGCGCGCCCACCGCCTCGGCCGCCGCGGTGATCGCGGTCAGGTCGTGCCGCCAACCGGAGAGGTAGCTGACGTGGCTGACCCCGACCACCTTCGTCCGGTCGTCGATCAGGTCGGTGATCGAACTGGCCGGCACGTCACCGCCGATCGCCGGCGCCACCCGGACATCGACCCCCCGGGAGGCCCAACGCAGCCAGGGTTGCACCATCGACGGGTACTCCATCGCGTTCAGCACGATGTTGTCGCCGGGCACCAGCGGGACGCTTCCGACCACGAGGTTGATCGCCTCGCTGGCGTTGGACAGCAGCGCGACCGACTCCGGCCCGAGTCCGAGCAGCGTGGCGATCCGCCGCCGCAGCCTCTCCTCCACCTCGGCGTGCGCGGCGCGGCCCGCCTCGGCGAGCCCACGGTTGCTCAGGTACGCCTGAGCTGCCGCCTGCTGCCGGGCCAGCGGTGGACCTTCGGCACCCGTGTACAGCCAGACCTTCCCGTCGAGTTCCGGGATGTCGCCGGGCGGGCTGAGCGGCGCTCTGGGAGTCAATGCCTGTCGCTTTCCCGAACCTGTCATCGGAACCCGCCGAGCGAGATCCCCTTGTTGATGGACCGGTGGAACACGATGTACACCACGATGATCGGGACGGTGGCCATCGCCAGGCCCGCGAACATCGGGCCGAGGTTGCTGACGAAACGCCCCTGGAAGGACAGCAGTCCGAGGGGGATCGTCTGGGCGTCGGACGAGTGCAGCAGTACCAGACCGATCTGCGTCTCGCCCCAGACCCAGATCAGGTTGAGCAGCCCGACCGCGCCGAGTGGCCCGGTGGACAACGGCAACACCATCCGGAAGAAGGTCTCGACGTGTCCCAGCCCGTCCATGGCGGCGGCTTCGCGGATGTCCTCCGGGAAGTCCAGGAAGAACGCGTGCAGCACCAGGACCGTGGTCGGCAGGCACAGCAGTCCGTAGAGAACGCCGACCGCGCTCGGGCTGTTCAGGGTGCCGAGCAGGTTGAAGGCCTGGAAGAAGGGGATCAGCAGGGCGATGGTGGGAACGGTGGTCGCGATCAGCGGCACGAGCATGGCCCGACGCCGCCACTTCGGGGGCAACGTCGCGGTGAAGTACGCCGCCAGGGAGCCCAGTGCGGTCGACACGGCCAGTGCGACCACCGCGACGAGCACCGAGTTGCGGGTGTACAGGCCGAAGCCTGCGGTACCGGACGGGCCGGCCCACGCGTCGGGGAAGTTGCGGGGAACCCAGTCCCCGGAGAATCCGAGGGGGTCGTTGTAGATGCTCGCCATCGACCGCAGCGACAGCAGGATGATCTGCACGAACGGAACGACGATCAGCAGCGTCCAGACGATCTTGAGCAGCCACGACGCGCCCGCACCGGCGCTGCTCGGGAGCTTCAGTGAGCGCTTCGGTGAAGACTTCGGTGAGGGCTTCATGCGGCGCTCCGGTTGGCGAAGCGCAGCCCGACCAGCCCGATCGCCACCAGTATCACGCTGGTCAGCACGCCGAGCGCCGCCGCCTCGCCGAATTCGAAGTTCTGAAACGCGTCGATGTAGAGGCGTACGGGCAGGGTGTTCGTCGCCTCTGCGGGGCCGCCCTTGGTCATGGCCCACACCGTCGTGAACGAGTTGAAGTTCCAGATGAGTTCGAGCACGGTCACCATCGCGAGAACAGGCCGGATCAGCGGCAACGTGATGTGGTACGCCTGGCGGGCGGCCCCGGCGCCGTCGAGTTGGGCGGCCTCGTAGATCTCCGGGGCGATCCGCTCGATCGCGCCCACGACGAGCAGGAAGGGAAACGCGACGCCTGCCCAGATGGTGACCGCGACGACGACGTAGATCGCGTGACGGGGCGACGCCAACCAGGCGTGCGTGTTGCCGAGTCCGACCTTGCCGAGCAGGCCGTTCACCGCCCCGGACACCGGCTGGAGGGCGAACGCCCAGAACACCGCGACCGCTGCGCCCGGCGCGATCGCGGGGAGGAACCAGACGATCCGCAGCACCGTGGCGAGGCGCCCCCGCCGTACCGACATCGCGGTGACGGTGGCGAGGACGACGATGCCGACCGCGGACAGCAGCGTGTAGAGAACGGTGATTCGGATCGAGGAGTAGAAGGTGGGATCGCTGAACAGCGCGTCGTAGTTCCTCAGGCCGACCGGTTGGGCCTCACCGACGCCGAACCAGGTCGTGAACGAGAGCCTGATCGTGCCGACGAACGGCACCAGAAACACGACGACGATGCCGACCAGGGCCGGAAGGCTGAGCATCAGGGCCAGGGGCCAGGGGACCTTGGCGGTCGTACCGCGCCGGCGGAACGCATGAGGGGTCACAGTCCACAGCAGCTTTCTGGGATGGACCGCCGGTGGCCATTGCTGACGACCGGCGGTATCTGCGGTACGCACAGGGTCAGGAACTTGACCTGAGCTCGTCCCGTATGCCGTTCAACGCCTTACCGATCTCCGCAGCGGTCATCTTGCCGGTGAACAGCTTCTCGATGTACGGATCGGTTGTTCCCAGCTTGGCGGGGACGATCGAAGCCCACCCGTCGCGGGTCCCGTTCGCGGCGCCGTAGCTGAGCAGAGCCATCTCGTTCGCGGGCTTTCCCTCGGTCAGCAACGAGGTGGGCAGGTCGATGGCGGGTGCGGCACCGCCGCTCCACTTGATCGCCTTGGCCTGGTTCTCCTTGCTCATCAACAGCTTGAGGAACTCCTTCGCGATGGCGGGGTTCTTCGCCTTCTTCGGGATGGCCAGGGTGTTGCCCGCGTAGTTCACCGGGAGCGTCTTGACACCGGGGTTGATCGGCGGAAGGAACAGGAAGTCCAGGTCCAGGTCCGTCTTGCTCGTCTTCTTCGCGCCGGTCGGTGAGAGGTCGTGACCCATGAGCATCCCGGCCTTACCGGAGGCGAACAACGCGTTGGTCGTCGGTGAGTCCATCCCCAGGGTCCCGTCCTGGAAGACCTTGTTGTCGTACATCTCCTTGAGCCGGTCGAGCACCGCGGTGAACGACGGGTCGGTGTAGTCGACCGTGACCGGGACCTTCGAGTTGAAGTTGCTGACGAAGTTCGTCAACTGCTCCGACGTCGCCGAGGTCGGCAGCAGGCTGTCCAGAATCCACGTCAGGTGGTAGTTCGATGCGCCGCCGGCCGCCAGCGGCTGGTATCCGCCGGCACGAAGGGCGTTGGTGATCGTCAACAGGTCGGCCATCGACGCGATCTGGTGATCGGCCGGGACCGTGATGTTGAGCTTGGAGAAGATCGCCTTGTTGTACCAGACGACGCCGTAGAGGGTACGGCTGTAGGAGACGACGTACGGGCGGCCGTCGTCGGCCTTGAGCGAGTTCGCCAGGCCCTTGCCGTACCCGTTCTCCAGGTCGTTGGCCGCCCACACGTCGTCGAGCGGGATCAACTGCTGGGCCTTGAGCAGGGTCCGGTAAGGCGGCAGGTTGGTCGGTATGTCCGCTACATCCGGAGCAGCGTCGGAGGTGACGACCTGCAGGTTGGTCGAACTCTCCTGCTCCCCGGTCAGTTCGTCGTACCTGATCTGCAGACCGGGCAGTTGCTGCTGCAGCTGCGCGCCGACCTCCTTGAAGACGGGAAGGAAGTACGCGCTGCCCTGCACGACGAGGGTCTTGCCGGCGCCGCTGAGCGGCTCCGATGGGTCTTCGGTGCCGCCGTTGTTGCACGCGGTCAGTACCAGCGACGCCGCGAGCCCGGCGACGCCAGCGAGGTAGGAGCGTCTCTTCAAAGGTCTGTCTCCTCTTGAGGCTTGTGTGACAGCAGTTGAGCTCCTCAGGCGCCCTGGATACGAACCTTGCCCCGCGTCATGACCGTAAGCTCGGTTGCTGAGTACGCAGAACATAATGCTCCCGGGTGGGAGCGTCAAGAACGAGCAGTTGAGGCATGGTCCTTACCAAAATCGCGCATGATCAAAAATGACTACGGGGCTTACGTGCGCTATGGTCTCCGGCATGCGCTCCCCCGTTCACGTCGGCGAGCGGGTCCCCCCGGGGACGATCGCCTTCGACGTACTCACCCGTGACGAGCTGAACCCGGCGGCAGCCGGGACGACGCTCGTGTTTCCCCTCGGCTCCACCGAGCAGCACGCCCACCACCTCCCGACACGCACCGACTCCGCCTGCGTGGACGCCATCGCGCACCGCTCCGCCCGACTGGCCGCCGAGCAGGTGCCCGTTCTGGTCGCGCCGACACTGCCGTTCGGCTGCGCACACCACCACCTGCCCCTCGGCGCCACCCTGAGCCTCACCACCTCGACCTACGTCGACCTGCTGTGCGACCTGGTCGGCGGTGCGGTGCGCGAAGGGTTCCGCAGCGTCGTGCTGCTGAACGGACACGGCGGCAACGACTCCGCCATCCGCCTCGCCGTCGACCGGCTCGTCCATGAGGAACGGCTCGACCTGCACATCGCCGCAGCCTCGTACTGGGTCCTCGCCGACGACGTGCTGCGTGCACACGGCTTCGCCTCCCCGGGTCACGCCGGGCACTTCGAGACATCGCTGATGCTCGCGCTGGAACCGGACCTCGTCCATCTCGACCGCCGCGTGACCGACCCCACCGAGTGGACACCGCTCGGCCGCCCGGACATCCCCGGGGCGTCCATCCGCCGACCGGGCCTCTGGGAGGCCAGCGACGGGCGGACGGACGACGCCGCCCGGGCCACCGCCGAACTCGGCGCTGCCCTGGTTGACGAGATCGTCGCCGTCGTCGCCCGGTTCCTCGTGCGTTTCCACCGGTCCACACCGGCCGGCGGAAGCGATGTGGCTGGTGCGTTCGTCTCCCATCAACCGGCGGAGGACTGACATGGTGACCTCGCGGCACCACCTCGACCATGTGCTCGGCACCATCACCGCGCTGGTCAACACCAGCCCGCACGTGAACGGAAGCGAGGAACTACCCGACGGCGACGCGCTGCGCAGGTTCGTCACCGAACGGATCATCACCGAGGTCGCGCCACCGACGAACGCCGATGTCGAGCCCGTGCACCGCGTCCGGGCCCGGCTGGCCGCGATCTTCGTCGCACCGGACGACCAGGCCCGCAACCGGCTGATCAACGACGCGCTCGCCAACGCGACCGTCACACCGCGCGTCGTCGAACACGACGACCTCGGCGTACACCTGCACTTCTTCCCGCCCTACGCATCGCTGGCCGAACACCTGAACGCCGACTGCGCGATGGCACTCGCCTTCCTGCTCGTGGCCGGCGAGGGCAGCCGGTTGCGCACCTGCGCGGCACCGGACTGCAACCGGGTACTGGTCGACTTCTCCCGCAACCGGTCACGGGCGTACTGCGACAGCCGCACCTGTGGCAACCGGGTCAACGCCGCCGCCTTCCGCGCACGCCAACGTCACTGAACGAACGAGGAGCACACGTGACCACACCCCTCACCCATCGCAGCGGCGCCTACCGCTACCTACCCGGCGGCGCGGCATTCTCCAACGGCCTGGCTGCCGAGGCCGGGTTCCGGATCGTCGAGTGGGAGTTCGCCACACCCCAGCCCCTTGAGATCGCCTTCGAGCGGGTCGGCCGGGAACTCGCCGCCCACGACCGGGGCTGGGACGCCCTGGCCGGGGTCGACCTACGGTCGCCGGTCCCGTTCGACCTCGCAGGATTCGCGTCCTTCAACACGTACTACCTCGACCTGCTCCGCCGTCACTACCCCCTGGCCGAGGACGAGCACAGCCCGCTGGCCCGGACGAACGTGGCTCCCGTCGAGTCGCCGCTGGACCAGCCGTCGGTACGCGCGGTGCAGGTCGTGTTGCCGGACCCTGCCGCCGACGGCACCGACTTCGTACTGTCCGGGGTGGCGGAGAACCGTGGTGCGCTCGGTCCGAAGAACACCGTCGCCTACCGCGACACAAGCGCGGCCGGCTGGCGCGCGAAGGTCGATTTCGTGGCCGGCGAGCTCGCCGCCCGCCTGCACTCGCTGGGCCTCTCCACCGACGACGCGCGCATCGTCGACGTGTACGTCGCACAGCCTCTGGACTGGCTGGAGTCCGTGCTGACCGGAACCTTCGGCTCCATCGCACAGTACGGCCTGCACCACTGGCCCGCCCGGCCACCGGTGGTCGACCTGGACGTCGAGATCGGCTGCAAACGTCTCTCCGCGCGCGCGACTCTGACCGCACAGGAAGAAGGAAGATCGTGAGCAACAGACCGCGCGTCGCCGTGCTGTGCACGGTCTACTTCAAGGGCTCCCATGCCGACGTGATTCTCGGGCGGCTGCTGGACGGGTACCGCTTCGGCGGGGTGCACCAGGATGCGCGGATCGAGGTCGCGTCGGTCTACCTCGAACAGCTCGGTTCGCACGACTTCGAGCCCGTCTCCCGCGTCGACATCGGTACGGAAACGCTACGCGCGCACGGGGTTCCGATGTTCGGATCCGTCGGCGAGGCGATCTCCCTCGGTGGATCGGGCGTCAACGTCGACGGCGTGCTGATCATCGGCGAGCACGGCGACTACGGATGGGGCGAGTTCGAACAGAAGCTCTACCCTCGGCGGCGAATGTTCGACGCCAGTGTGGCCGCCATGGTCGCGGGCGGCCGGACCGTACCGATCTTCGTCGACAAACACCTGGCGTGGAGCTTCACCGACGCCGCGAGCATGGTCGCCGACGCCGAACGGCTGGGCATCCCGCTGCTCGCAGGCTCGTCGCTGCCGCTCGCCTGGCGCACCCCCACCGGCGCGAACTGGCCCTACGACGCGCCGGTCTCCGAGGCTGTCGTTGCGGGGATAGCGGCGACCGAGCCCGGTTGTCGACCGACCGAGATGAGCGGCTTCCACCTCCTGGAGCTGGCCCAGGCGTTGCTGGAGCGCCGCAGCGGCGGCGAGACGGGTGTCGCCACCGTCACGGCGGTGACCGGCGCGGCCGTGGCACCGGAGATCGTGTTGCAGCTCGGCGGTTCGGACCTGTTCGCCGCTGCGGTCGGCGCCCTGGGCATCGACACCGACGATCCGGTCGGCTTCGCCCGTAGCTGCGCGAACGACCTGTTCCTGATCGAGTATCTCGACGGCACCTCGTTGAAGGTGGTGAACTTCGACCTGCACGCCTACCGGGCGGCGATCGCCGTCCGTGGCCCCGACCGGACGGTCGTGACGGCACCCTGGCTCGACGAGCCCGATCACGGGCATTTCACCTTCCTGGTCCGTCAGATCGAATCCCTTGTGCTCACGGGCATCAGCCCGTACCCGGTGACCCGGACGCTGCTGACCAGCGGGACGATGGAGGCCGCGCTGAGGTCCCGCCACGAGAAGCGGCTGGTCCAGACACCGCACCTGTCGCTGCGCTACACCGCACCGCAGGCGATCCCGGACACCGGCATCGACGAAGACCGGCCATGAGGATCCCCACCGCTTTCTCCTACGGAGGACTCGGTCTGCGTCCAGTAGTGAACGGGCTCGGCCCGGTGACCAGGCTGGGTGGCCTACCGCTGTCCGACACGGTGATCGAGGCGATGCGTTGGGCGGTGGCCACGAACGTCCGGATGGACGAGCTCCAGGAGGCGGTGGGGATCGAACTCGCGCGGCTGCTGGACGTCCCGGCCGCCTACGTCACGAGCGGGGCGTCCGCCGGACTGACCCTGGCCGCGGCGGTCTGCGCCGTGGGAGGCGACTCGCGCGGCGTGGACGAGCTGCCGGTCACCGGCACACGTTCCCGGGTGATCGTGCAGATGGCCCACCGCGACCCCTACGACCATGCGGTCACCGCCGTGGGTCTGCGTCTCACCGAGATCGGTTATCCCTACTCGACGCGCCCGCACGAGCTCGCTCGTGAGCTTGACGGCACGGTCGCGGCGGTGCTCCACCGCCTCGGTGGTAACGGGGACGTGCTGCCGTTGCGGACGGTCGCCGAGCTGAGCCATGCCGCAGGTGTCCCGGTGATCGTCGACGCGGCCGACTACGTCCCGCCGGTCTCCCGGCTGCGGCAGTTGATGGACGACGGGGCGGACCTGGTCGCAGTCTCGGGAGGCAAGTCGTTTCGCGGCCCGCAGGCGTCCGGGGTGCTGTGCGGGCGAGCGGACCTCATCCGTGACGTGGCCCTGCACCACCTGGACATGGACCTGCGAGAGGCGACGTGGCAGCCCTCCGACATTACCGGGCTGTGGCCGACCGGGGGGCGTGAAGGCATCGGCCGGGGGATGAAGGTCGGTCGGGAACAGATCATCGGCCTGCTCGTCGCGGTCTGCGAGCATGTCGCGGAACCGGATCGGTGGGTCAGCCACCATGCGACCGAGCTCGCCGCGTGCGAACGCGCGTTGACGGCTTGCGACGCCCTGCGGGTGACCCGCGCGCACAACGCGTTCCTGGACGTCGCCACCCTGGCGATCGACTTCTCCGCGACGCTGCTCGACGCGGACGAGGTGGCGCGGCAACTGGACCGGGGAACCCCACGCATCCAACTCGGCGAGCAGGACGCGTGGCGCAACGTCCTGGTCGTCAACCCGTTGGGACTCGCGGCCGGTGAGGGCGCCCAGATCGGTGAACGGATCGTGGGCGTTGTCCGGGCGGCATCCGATGGGACCTGACAGCGAATCACGTCTGTCGCTGTTGCAGGGTCCGTACCGACTGGTGACCTGGAGCCTCTGCGCGCTTGTCTCGCTCAATGCCTTCGAAGGGATGGGCGTAGCGGCTGCGCTTCCCACCGCGGTCGGCGACGTGGGTGGCCTCGCCGACTACGGATGGGTGTTCACCGGTTATCTCGCCACAAGCGTCATCGGTATGGCGAGCGCCGCGTACCTCTGCGACAAGCGTGGTGTACGCCTCACCATCCTCGCGGCGGTGGCGCTGTTCGTTTCTGGCCTCCTACTCGCGGGCACCGCGACGACGATGCTTTCGATGGTCGCTGGGCGGGTCATCCAGGGACTCGCCGGCGGCGCGATGATGACAACCGTCTACGTCATGGTCGGCACCCTGTTTCCGGAGGTGTTGCGGCCACGACTGTTCGCGGTGATCTCGTTCTGTTGGGTGTTGCCGGGCATCGTCGGACCGACCGTGTCCGGGGCGCTCACCGAGCACGTCGGCTGGCGCTGGATATTTCTCGGCCTCGTGCCGGTCGCGGTGGCTGCGGCGGCGCTGTTGCTACCCGCCATGCGCGCTGTCCCCCCGCCCGGACCCCGGACCGGAAACGCCGACCCGTCCCGCATCCGCAGCGCCGTTGCCGTCGCCGTCGGCATCGGATGTGTCGAGCGCGCCGTGCAGCATCCCGACCTGGCTGCTCTTCCGGTCGCGACAGTGGGGATCGTGGCCCTCGCCTGGGGGCTGGGAGGGCTTCTGCCACGGGGCACGGTGACTGCCCGGCCGGGGGTCGGCGCGCCGGTTGCGCTGCGCGGCCTGACGGCCGGGGCGTTCTTCGGCGTCGAGTCGGTCCTACCGCTGATGATGGCGACGCAGCATGGCCTGAGTCCCTTGCATGCCTCGATTCCGCTCGCCTGCGCGGGGCTGCCCTGTGCGATCGGTGCGTGGTGGCTGGGCCGGGTGGCCGGGCCCGATGCCCTCCGACGTCGCATCCGGCTGGCGCGCTACGGGCTCGTGATGGTCTGTTGCGCGAATGCGTCCCTCATCTGGCTCAGCCAACCGACGGCGACGAGTTGGCTGATGAACCCGATGTGGGTGCTGGCCGGTTTCGGCCTCGGTCTGGCGATACCGACCGCGAACGTGCTGGTACTCGAACGCACCACCGACCACGACCGTGCCGCTGACGCGTCCGCTCTGCAGGTTGCCGACACGACGATGAGCAGCCTCACGACCGGCCTCTCCGGAGTCCTGGTCGGAGCTGCGGCCCGTGGTTTTCTGGGATATTCGACCGCGTTCGCCGTGATTGGAATTTTCATGGCGGCCCTTGCCCTGGTGGCCACTGTCGTCGCAAACCGCCTCACATCCCCGAGTGGCATACCACTGGGACGCACTGCCATCGATGGGCGCGCCACGTAGGAGAACCTGCCGCCCGCCGCGTGGCCTCGGTCCACGGTCAGGGTGGTCGCCTCGTCACCCGCCAGTGCGGTCCCCACCGGCGGGTGACCGAAACGCCGGAATCGAAGAATTCCCTGGAGGGGCGGCGCACCACTGGACGCCGGCGACGCCGGGCCGGGCTGGTCGACCGGCTCGGCCGCCCCGACGGTGTGCTGGCCTGCGGCGGTCGACTGCGCCGGCATCCCACGACAGCGAAGCTGGACCAGCTCCGATACCAGATTGTGGGAGGATGAGTGACGGCGTCGAGCCGCGCGGCCTAGAGTCGGCCTCCTCAACTTCATATCGCGCCGTTCGAACCGCAGCGGGAGAGTCCTCGCCAACTATGGCGGGCGCCGAAGGAGCAAACTCCCCAGAATCTCTCAGGCCCCCTTACCGCTGCGGCGAGGCGAACTCTGGAAAGCCAGGGCCACCCGGTCCTGCACCCACGGTGCAAGCCGCCCACCGGCGGTGAAGCTCTCAGGTACCGATGACAGAGCGGGGAGGTGACCCAGCCACCGTGCCGCGATGAGCGGTACTGCCCAGGGAGCCTCCCGCCATGTCGACATCCGACGACTCCCCCATGTCCAATTTGGGGGAGTTCGCTCTCCGCCACATCGGCATCAGCCCCGACGATCAGGCCAAGATGTTGGCCTGCCTCGGGTACGCGAGCATCGACGACCTCATCGAGGCTGCCGTGCCCGCCGGTATCCGGTCGACCTCAGAGCTGCGGTTGCCGGAGCCCGTGACGGAGGCACAGGCAGCGTCCGAACTCGCCGCTCTGGCCGCCCGCAACACGGTGTCGGTGCCCATGATCGGGTTGGGCTACCACCCGACGGTCACGCCCCCGGTGATCCGCCGCAACGTCCTGGAAAGCCCCGCGTGGTACACCGCCTACACCCCGTACCAGCCGGAGATCAGCCAGGGACGGCTCGAGGCGCTGCTCAACTTCCAAACCATGGTGGGCGACCTGACCGGACTGCCCACCGCCAACGCGTCGCTCCTCGACGAGGGGACGGCGGTCGCCGAGGCGATGACAGTGATGAGGCGCGCCTCACGATCTTCTTCGAGGCGGATCCTGGTCGACGCCGACACTCTGCCGCAGACCCTGGACGTTCTCCGGACCCGGGCGGCGGCCGTCGGCGTGGAGGTGGAACTGGTCGCACTGGACGGTCCGCTCCCCGATGGTGACTTCTTCGGCCTGGTCGTGTCCTATCCCGGATGCTCCGGGGAGGTACGTGACCTGGCGCAGGTGGTCGAGGAGGCGCACGCGCGTGGCGGGCTGGTCACCGTCGCCGCTGACCTCCTCGCTCTCGCCCTGCTCGTTGCTCCGGGCGAGTTCGGTGCGGACATCGCGGTCGGTTCCACCCAGCGGTTCGGCGTGCCCCTGTTCTACGGAGGGCCGCACGCCGGGTACATGGCGGTGCTGGACGGCCTGGAAAGGCAGCTTCCCGGACGGCTCGTGGGTGTTTCGGTGGACAGTGCGGGCCGGCCGGCGCTCCGGTTGGCGCTGCAGACCCGGGAGCAGCACATCCGCCGGGAGAAGGCGACGTCCAACATCTGCACCGCGCAGGTACTGCTTGCGGTGGTGGCCTCGATGTATGCCGTGTACCACGGCCCGGAGGGACTGCGGAGAATCGCCGGTCGGGTACACCTGCACACGGTGCGGCTGGCTGCCACGCTGCGCCGCGCCGGGCACGACGTGGTGAACCGGCACATGTTCGACACGCTGACCGTGCGGGTGACCGGTGGTGCGCATCAGGTCGTCGCCCACGCCCACCGGGCCGGTCTGCGACTGCGGCTGGTCGACGCCGATCACGTCGGGGTGACCTGCTCGGAGATCACGACCGCCGACCATGTGCAGCGGGTCGTGGAGGCGTTCGGCTGCGGTGGCGAGGCGGATCACCGGGGTCGGGGGGATGTGCCACCTGGCCTTCCGGCACACCTGCGGCGTACGTCGCCGTTCCTGACCCATCCGGTGTTCCACGAGCACCGGTCGGAGACGGCGATGCTGCGCTACCTGCGCCGGTTGTCGGACCGCGACTTCGCGTTGGACCGCGGCATGATCCCGCTCGGCTCCTGCACCATGAAACTCAACGCGACCACGGAGATGGAACCGGTCAGCCTGCCCGGCTTCGCCGACCTGCACCCGTTCGTCCCCGCCGACGACGCTGCCGGGTACGCCGAGCTTGTGGCGCAGATGCAGTCCTGGTTGGCCGAGGTGACCGGATACGCAGTGGTATCGATCCAGCCCAACGCCGGTTCCCAGGGCGAGCTTGCCGGGCTTCTGGCGATTCGCGCCTATCATCGCGATCGAGGCGAGTCCCAGCGTGACGTATGCCTGATCCCGGCCAGCGCACACGGCACCAACGCGGCCTCTGCCGTGCTCGCCGGCATGCGGGTGGTCGTGGTCGCGTCCCGGCAGGACGGCAGCGTCGACCTGGCGGACCTCGAAACCAAATGCGTCCGACACACTGACGAACTCGCCGCGATCATGGTGACCTACCCCTCCACGCACGGGGTCTACGAGGAGGGCATCACTCGGCTCTGCGAACTGGTCCACGACCACGGCGGGCAGGTGTACGTCGATGGCGCGAACCTCAACGCGCTGCTCGGGGTGGCCAAGCCCGGCGAGTTCGGCGGTGACGTGTCGCATCTCAATCTGCACAAGACGTTCTGCATCCCGCACGGCGGGGGCGGACCGGGCGTGGGCCCGGTAGCCGTCGCCGCCCATCTCGCGCCCTACCTGCCCACCCATGCGCTGCACCCTGATCCGGCGCTACGCGACGGCGTCGGCGCGGTCAGCGCCGCACCGTACGGCTCTGCCGGGATCCTGCCGATCCCCTGGGCCTACATCCGCATGATGGGCGCTGCCGGCCTGCGCGAGGCCACCCGGGTCGCGGTACTCAGCGCGAACTACCTGGCCGTGCGGCTGGCACCGCATTTCCCGGTGCTGTACACCGGTGACAACGGGCTGGTCGCCCATGAGTGCATCCTCGACCTCAGGCCGCTGACCGCCGCGACCGGCGTGACGGTGGACGATGTCGCCAAGAGGCTCATCGACTTCGGTTTCCACGCCCCGACGATGAGTTTCCCGGTCGCCGGCACCCTGATGGTGGAACCGACGGAGAGCGAGAGCCTGGCAGAGCTGGACCGCTTCGTCGACGCCATGGCGGCGATTCGCCGCGAGATCGACGAGGTCTCCAACGGCATCTGGAGCGTCGAGGAGAGTCCGCTCCGGCACGCGCCGCACACTGCGGCGTCGCTGGTCGGCGAATGGGCCTGCCGCTACTCCCGGGAACGCGGCGCCTTTCCCGCAGGCGCTTCTGTCGACAAGTACTGGCCGCCGGTCGGCCGGATCCAGCAGGGCTACGGCGACCGGAACCTCGTCTGCTCCTGCCCCGCACCCACCGCGTTCGAAGATTGAGGAACCAGGATGTCCAAGCAGACCCCTTTGCATGACGTGCATCGACGCCTGGGGGCTTCGTTCACCGACTTCGCAGGCTGGTCCATGCCGGTGCGCTACTCCTCGGAGATCGCCGAGCACACCGCCGTTCGCACGGCCGCCGGTCTGTTCGACCTGTGTCACATGGGCGAGATCGAGCTGACCGGCCCGGAGGCGGCAGCGGCCCTGGACCGCGCCCTCGTCGGTCATTCGTCGAAGATCGGCGTCGGACGGGCCCGGTATTCGATGCTGTGCGACGAGAACGGCGGCGTCCTCGACGACCTGGTGATCTACCGGCTCACCGAACAGCGCTTCCTCGTCGTGGCGAACGCGAGCAACGTGCACGGCGTGTACGCGGAGCTGCGGGAGCGGGCCGCCGGTTTCGACACCGAACTGCGCGACGCGTCGGACGAATGGGCCCTGATCGCCATCCAGGGCCCCGCTTCGGCGCCGGTCGTGGCGAAGGTCACCGATCTCGACGTGGACGCTCTGAAGTACTACGCGATCGTCGGGGGCACGCTGGCCGGCCGGGAGATCCTGCTCGCCCGCACGGGGTACACCGGCGAGGACGGATTCGAGATCTACTGCCGGCCCTCCGACGCGCCGCAGGTCTGGAACGACCTCATGCAGGTGGGCACATCGCACGGGCTCGTGCCGGCCGGGTTGGCCTGTCGGGACACGCTCCGGCTGGAGGCCGGCATGCCGCTGTACGGCCAGGAGCTCAGCCGGGAGGTGACCCCGTTCGAAGCCGGCCTCGGCCGGGTCGTCGCCTTCGGCAAGGACGGCGGCTTCGTCGGTGACGGGGCCCTCTCCCGTCGCCGCGACGAAGGGCCCGACCGGGTCCTGGTCGGGCTGGCCTCCACCGGCCGGCGTTCCCCCCGCACCGGCTACCAGGTGTTCGACCCGGCGACGGCTGAGGTCGTAGGCCAGGTGACCAGTGGAGCCCTCTCACCGACCCTCGGTTTTCCCATCGCGATGGCGTACGTGCGAGTGGGTCTCGACCAGCCCGGAACTCGGCTCGTCGTCGACATCCGCGGCACCCGCCACGATGTCGACGTCGTCGCCCTGCCCTTCTACCGCCGCCCACTCTGACCACTTCAGGGAGATCCCATGTCCGTCCCCACCCATCTGAGGTACACCGTCGAACACGAGTGGCTCGACGTGCAGGGTGACGTCGCCACCGTGGGCGTCACGGCCTACGCCGCCGATGCCATCGGTGAGCTGGTGTACGTCGACCTGCCTGCCGTCGGCACCACCATCGACCGTGGCCAGGCCTGCGGCGAGGTCGAGTCCACCAAGTCGGTCAGCGAGCTGTACGCCCCCGTCGACGGTGAGGTCGTCGAGGTCAACGAGGCGGTCCTCGCCGAGCCCGCGCTGGTCCACACCGACCCGTTCGGGAAGGGCTGGCTGTTCCGGATTCGGGTTGCCGGTCCCGTCCAGCTGCTGGACGCCGCGGCCTACGAGGCCCTGACGGGGGGCGAGTGATATGTGGGACCACACCCAGTCGCTCGCCGAGGTCGACCCCGAGATCCACGCGGCCGTCCGAGCGGAGCTCCGCCGTCAGCAGCACACCCTGGAGCTGATCGCGAGTGAGAACTTCGCTCCGGTCGCGGTGATGGAGGCGCAGGGCTCCGTCCTGACGAACAAGTACGCCGAAGGGTACCCCGGCCGCCGGTACTACGGCGGCTGTGAGCACGTCGACGTGGTCGAGCAACTCGCGATCGACCGGGTCAAGCAGCTGTTCGGTGCCGGGTTCGCCAACGTGCAGCCGCACTCCGGTGCGCAGGCGAACGCCGCCGCCATGTTCGCCCTGCTGGATCCGGGAGACACCATCCTGGGCCTCGACCTCGCGCACGGCGGCCATCTCACCCACGGCATGCGGCTCAACTTCAGCGGCAAGCTCTACAACGTCGTGGCGTACCAGGTTCGGAGGTCCGACTACAAGGTGGACATGGAGGAACTGGAACGGCTCGCGCTCCAACACCGGCCGAAGCTGATCGTGGCCGGGTGGTCGGCGTACCCCATGCACCTGGACTTCGCGGAGTTCCGGCGGATCGCCGATCTCGTGGGCGCCTACCTGATGGTGGACATGGCCCACTTCGCGGGCCTCGTCGCGGCCGGTCTGCACCCCAACCCGGTGCCGCACGCGGACGTGGTCACCACGACGACGCACAAGACGCTCGGCGGGCCCCGGGGCGGAGTGATCCTCACCAACCGCGCCGACCTGGCCAAGGCGATCAACTCGGCGGTCTTCCCCGGTCAACAGGGTGGACCCCTGGAGCACGTGATCGCCGCCAAGGCGGTGGCGTTCAAGATGGCCGCCACCGAGGAGTTCCGGGACCGGCAGCGTCGGGCCATCCACGGTGCGCGCATCCTGGCGGGGCGGCTGCTCGCGGACGACGCTCAGGCCGTCGGCATCACCGTCCTCGCGGGTGGTACCGAGGTGCATCTGGTCCTGGTGGACCTGCGGCGCTCGGAGCTCGACGGAAAACAGGCCGAGGACCGCCTGCACTCGGTGGGAGTCACCGTGAATCGCAACGCGGTGCCCTTCGACCCACGGCCACCGATGATCTCGTCGGGGTTGCGTGTCGGTACCCCCGCGCTCGCGACCCGCGGTTTCGGTCCGGTCGAGTTCACCGAGGTCGCCGACATCATCGCGAACACGCTGATCACCACGCCCACCGACGAGTCACTCGCCGAGGCTCGCAGCCGTGTCGCCGCCCTCGCCGCGAAGTTCCCCCTCTATCCAGGACTGTGACGTGACGGCCGTGACTGGGGACATGCAGCCATGATCAGTGTTTTCGACCTCTTCAGCGTCGGTGTCGGGCCGTCGAGTTCCCACACGGTGGGGCCGATGCGGGCCGCCCGGACCTTCGTGGCCGGCCTGAAGGCGGACGGACTGCTCACCGACGTGGTACGGGTGCAGGCCGAGCTGTTCGGTTCGCTGGGCGCCACCGGCCACGGCCACGGCAGCGACCGGGCGGTGCTGCTCGGTCTGGAGGGCGAAGCCCCGGAGACGGTCGACACCGACTCGGTGGACCGCCGCTCGGCCCGGATCCGGGCCGAGCGGCGGTTGGCCCTGCTCGGCACCCAGGAGATCGACTTCGACCCGGACCGGGACCTGGTGCTGCACCGGCGCCGCTCGCTGCCGTACCACCCGAACGGGATGATCTTCGCGGCCTTCGACGTCACCGGGCGGCAGGTACGGGCCCGCACGTACTACTCCGTCGGCGGCGGATTCGTGGTCGACGAGGCGGCCGCCGGGGCGGACCGGATCAAGCCGGACACCACCCGGGTGCGGTATCCGTTCCTCACCGGCGCGGAACTGCTGGCGGTGACCAACGCCGCAGGGCTGTCGATCAGCGAGGTGATGCTCGCCAACGAACTGTCCTGGCGCAGCGAGGCGGACGTCCGGGCGGGGCTGCTGGAGATCTGGCGGGTCATGCGGGAGTGCGTCGACAACGGCTGCGCCCGTGACGGCGTACTGCCCGGCGGGCTGAAGGTCCGCCGCCGCGCCGCCGAGCTGCGCCGGAGCCTGGCGGCGGAGACCGACGCCACCGACCCGCTGCGTGCCATGGACTGGGTCACCCTCTTCGCCCTGGCGGTGAACGAGGAGAACGCGGCCGGCGGCCGGGTGGTCACCGCGCCGACCAACGGCGCGGCCGGGATCATCCCGGCGGTGCTGCACTACTACACCCGGTTCGTACCGTCCGCGGACGAGGACGGGGTGGTCCGGTTCCTGCTCGCGGCCGGTGCGATCGGTGTGCTGTTCAAGGAGAACGCGTCGATCTCCGGGGCCGAGGTGGGCTGTCAGGGCGAGGTCGGTTCGGCCTGCTCGATGGCGGCGGCCGGGCTGGCCGAGGCGTTGGGTGGGACGCCGGAGCAGGTGGAGAACGCGGCCGAGATCGGCATGGAGCACAACCTCGGGTTGACCTGTGATCCGGTCGGGGGTCTGGTGCAGATTCCGTGTATCGAGCGAAACGCGGTGGCGAGCATCAAGGCGATCACGGCCGCCCGGCTCGCGCTGCGTGGGGACGGGGTGCACCACGTGTCGTTGGACAAGGTCATCAAGACCATGCGGGAGACCGGCGCGGACATGAAGGTGAAGTACAAGGAGACCGCGCGCGGTGGCCTCGCCGTCAACGTCATCGAGTGCTGACGAGGCCGACCAAGCTCACCGCAACGGCTTCGTACACCTTTACCCCGTACCCCGCTGGGCGTACCGACTGCACCCGGCAGACGGGCACCGTCACGACCGTCACCGTGTTGCCGCTGCGGCCCGCGCCTCGGCGGCACCGGTGGCGAACCTACGGTGGCTGGGGTCACCGGGACGGCTGCGACCACCGTTCGTCGGGTTTCTCACCCACCGGCTCGACGACCCTGGCCGGCGGCGTCGATGCCCGGCCAAGGGCTTGACGTTCCGGTCGTGCACGGGTCGACCCGGGCCGGTGAGATCGCCGCCGGACGAGGACCGAGGTGAATCGCTGCTGTCAGCGTCGGTACAACCGGGCACCCTCACAGGTTGATCGTGTGGCCGGCGATCCCGTGGACCGCCTCCTTGACCGCCTCGGCGAGCGTCGGATGGGCGAACACGTTGCGCCCGACCTGGTCGGCGTTGAGGCCCCACTTCTGGGCGAGGGTCAGCGCCGGGAGCAGTTCGGTGACGTCAGGCCCGATCATGTGGGCGCCCAGGATCTTGTGGGACCCGGCGTCGGCGACGATCTTCACGAAACCGACGGCCTCCCCCAGGCCCTGGGCCTTGCCGTTGGCCGCGAACGGGAACGACGCGGCCTTCACGTCGTGTCCCTTCTCCTTGGCCTGCTGTTCGCTGTAGCCGAAGGAGCCGATCTGCGGCTGGCAGTACGTCGCGCGCGGGACGAAGTCGTAATCCACGGGCATGGTCTCGGTGCCGGCGATCGTCTCGGCGGCGACGATGCCCATCGACTCCGCGACGTGGGCGAGCATCATCTTGCCGGTCACGTCGCCGATGGCGTAGACGCCTTCGACGGTGGTCCGGCAGTGGTCGTCGACGGCAATCGCGCCGCGGTCGGTGAGTGCGACGCCGGTGGCCTCGAGGCCGTAGCCCGCGACGCGGGGAGCGAACCCGAAGGCCGCGAGGAACCTGTCGGCCTCGAGGACCTGCTCGTCACCGCCGGCTGCGGGGGCGATGCGGACCCTGACGCCCGAACCGGTGTCCTCGACGCCCTTGACGGCGGTGGAGGTGAGCACCTTGACGCCGAGCTTCCGGTAGTGGCGGGCGAGTTCCTTGGACACGTCGGCGTCCTCGGTCGGGACCATCCGGTCGAGGAACTCGACGATGGTGACATCGACACCGAAGTTCTTCATCACGTAGGCGAACTCGACGCCGATCGCGCCGGAGCCGCCGATGACGATCGAGGACGGGAGGTGCTCGTCGAGGATCTGCTCCTCGTAGCTGATGATGGTGTCGCCGTTGATCTCGACGCCCGGGACGGTCCGGGCGGTGGCACCGACGGCGATGATCAGGTTGTCGCAGGTGTAGTCGGCGGTCGAGCCGTCGTTGAGCGCGACGGAGACCGACTTCGGGCCGGTCAGGGTCCCCCAGCCGTCGATCTCGGTGATCTTGTTCTTCCTCATCAGGAAGTGGACGCCCTTGACGATGCCCGCGCTCACCTGGCGCGACCGCTTGTGGGCCGGGCCGAAGACCACCGTGGCGTCACCCTCGATGCCGAACGTGGCCTTCTCGTGGGTCAGCGTGTGGGCGATCTCCGCGTTCTTGAGCAGCGCCTTGGAGGGTATGCAGCCGACGTTGAGGCAGACGCCGCCCCAGTACTTCTTCTCGATCACGGCAACGGACCTGCCGAGCTGGGCGGCGCGGATCGCGGCGACGTACCCACCGGGGCCGGCACCGAGGACGAGGACATCGAAGTGGGTCACAAAATGTCTCCTGGTCGTGAACGGGGCACGGCGGGCCGCAGAGCGCGACGCGCGATCGCCTGCTGGTACAGCCGTCCCGCTCGGTACGACGAACGGACGAGCGGTCCGGACAGAACCCCGGCGAAGCCGATCTCCTCGGCCTCGGTGGCGAGCTCGACGAACTCCTCGGGCGTGACCCAGCGTTCGACGGGGTGGTGCCGCACGCTCGGGCGGAGGTACTGGGTGATGGTGACCAGATCGCACCCGGCGTCGTGCAGGTCGTGCAGGGCTTGGGAGACCTCCTCGCGGGTCTCGCCCATGCCGAGGATGAGGTTGGACTTGGTGACGAGTCCGCATTCGCGGGCGGCGGTGAGAACGTTCAGGGATCGTTCGTAGCGGAAGGCGGGGCGGATCCGCTTGAAGATCCGCGGGACGGTCTCGACGTTGTGGGCCAGGACCTCGGGCCGGGATGCGAAGACCTCGGCCAACAGCGTCGGGTTGCCGTTGAAGTCGGGGACGAGATTCTCGACGCGGGTTTCGGGGTTGAGGGCGTGGATGGCGCGTACGGTCTCGGCGTAGGGCCACGCGCCACCGTCGGGGAGGTCGTCACGGGCGACGCCGGTGACGGTGGCGTACCTCAGGCCCATGCTCTGGACCGACTCGGCGACGCGGCGGGGTTCGTCACGGTCGAGCGGCTGGGGTTTGCCGGTGTCGATCTGACAGAAGTCGCAGCGCCTCGTGCACTGGTCGCCGCCGATGACTGGACCATGCCCCGATGTCCGCCCTGGTCACCGTGATGACGTCGTGGCGGTGTCGCCTTCAACTGGTACTCCGTCGCCCCGACCACGCCCAGGCGCATGCCGTCCGGGGAGACGGTCTCGCCAGCACCGCTACACCTGGACGCCCGCAACCTGCTCGCTCTCGTTGATCTCCGGGCTTACCGCATCCGCAATGAGGTGCAGGACCGTTCTGTCGTCCGCAGGGTGCGTCGCGCCCACCAGGACAGGCATGGCGGTGGATACGACGCACCCTGCGGGTAGCTCAGGCCCTCACCGCGGTCGCGGTCGTGGGGACCACCGCCAGTTCGAACCGAACGCGATGCAGTAGACCCGCACCCACACCCGCAGGCCCACCACGGCCGACGGTCGGTGCGGCTTCGGTCAGCAGTTGCTGTTGGTGTACGCGATATACAGCGACTTCGACAGAATGTTGCCGTTTCCGCTGTCGCTGTCGATGCAGTACTTCGCGCCGCCCCCGTTGATCCCGTTTGCCACGGCAGCGTCCCGGTCGTTGTAGTTGTTGTAGATCGAGCGCACGGTCACCTCGCCCGGAAAGTTCTGCCAGTAACCGACACCCTGGTACCTGTACTTGGTCCCGGTGTAGTTCGTTCCGGTCCACACGCATACCCAGTCGATGTCGCACTCGGGTGCGGCCTGCGCTGGGGCTGGAAGGGACGCCAGTAGACCGGCAGCGACGACGGACGACGCGAGGATGCTCCTGAAACCGAACACGATGCTCTCCAATGGGAATCAGTGACCGGCGCGACATAGGCAGGTCGATTGATGGGGTTCAGGATTGTCCGACAGGTCATGTCCGGCAAGGATCATCCCTGTCCGGGACGGGCACAGGAGCGTCCGGGCTGCTCAGGGGCGATGTCCGGTCTGCCTGTCCGGGGTGGTTGCCGCCGCACATTGAACCCGATGGTGATCTCCGGCATCATGAAGGTCGATGGGTGAAGAAAATGTGCCGCTGGATTCCTGTCGCGACGCGACCGAGTTCGTTCAGCTCATGCGGCAGATCAAGGACCAGTCCGGGTACACGTTTCGACAGTTGGAGAAAAACGCGGCAGCCGTCGGTGACGTCCTGGCCAGGAGCACCATCGCGGATGTTCTGCGCAGGCAGAGTCTGCCGAGGCCCGAGGTGCTGGCCGCCTTTGTGCGCGCGTGTGTCGGACCGGAGCACGTCGAATCCTGGGTGGCAGCCCGCGACCGGCTTGCCGGGGCCGCACCCGTGGCCGCCGGACAGTCACCTGCGGAACCGGAACCAACGGAGTCGATGCCGGCGCCGGCCCGCCCCTGGCAGGAGCGCGCACGCCGGGCAGGGGTTCCGCTGGCAGCGCTGGCCGTGCTCGTCCCGATCGTGGTGGCTGCCTGGATCGTTCTGCCCGACGAGCGGCGGACCTCGACGACCGGACGGGAGTCTGCTGGCGGCATACCGACGCCCACGTCGCGTGGCCTTGCGCTCCACGCGGTGGAGAGCGTCGCCCGTATCCGTCCCGCTCGCACCCCGCAGCTGTGCCTGAGCGAGGGACGCGAGCACACCCGGCAGTTCCGGGACGTTGTGGCGGTTCAACGGCCGTGCAAGGGTTCGGTGCCGCCCGAGACCGTCATCGAACGGGTCAGGGACGGTCTGTACTACATCAAGTGGGTTCATCCGCAGCACGGCATCGGCTGCCTCACCGTCATCAACGGCGGCCCGGCCGCCGACATGCTGACCCCCTGGAGCGACTGCCGTGACGACCGACTGAACCAGCTCTTCCGGATCGAGGCGGTGGACGTACCGGTACCCGGCGGCTTCCGGCTGCGTCCGGCCTCTACTGAAGCGTTGTGCGTCGGGATCCGCGACAACGAGCTGACACCGCAGGCCGAGGCGGTGCAGGAGGTCTGTACCGGTGACGGGGACCAGGAGTTCCTGATCGAGTTCAGTTCCTGAACAAGGGGCCCTGCGGATGCACCTCAGGTACCCTTGTGC
>NZ_WVUH01000179.1 GCF_017614955.1 Micromonospora echinofusca | reverse complement strand
CCTGGGACCGGTTCAAGGGCTACAACCAGCTCTCCCGGGTGAAGCTGGTGGACGAGCCGACCCCGCACCTGGACCTGAGCACCGAACAGCAGATCCTGCGGGTCGACGCCGACCGGGGCATCTGCTGCCACGTCGCCGGTGAGATCAAGTTCGACGGCAAGGGCCAGCTCTACCTGATCACCGGCGACGACACCAACGCCGGTGGCTCCGACGGCTTCACCCCGATCAACGAGTCCCCCACCCAGGGCCCCGGCTACGACGCGCAGCGCTCCGCCGGCAACACCAACGACCTGCGCGGCAAGCTGCTCCGCATCAAGGTCAAGGCGGACGGCACGTACAGCATCCCGGACGGCAACCTCTTCCCCGAGGCGGAGGACACCGACAACAGGACCCGGCCGGAGATCTTCCTGATGGGTCTGCGCAACCCGTTCCGGTTCGACGTGGACGCGAAGGGCATGGTCTACATCGGCGACTACTCGCCGGACTCCCGGGTACCGAGCGCCACCCGGGGCCCGGAGGGTACCGGCCGGTGGTTCGCCACCCGCGAGGCCGGCAACTACGGCTGGCCGTACTGCTACTCGCCGACCCTGCCGTACGTCGACTACGACTTCGTCACCCGGACCTCCGGCGCACCCTTCGACTGCGCGGCCCCGGTCAACAACTCGCCGCGCAACACCGGCCGTACCGTGCTCCCGCCGGTTCAGCAGCCGCAGTTCTGGTACACCTTCGGCGCCACCACCCCGTGCGCCGGGGCGTACCTGTCGAACCCGGCGACCCCCTGCGACTTCAGGTGGCCGGTGATCGGTACCGGTGGCGTCGGCCCGATGGGCGGCCCGATCTACTCCTACGACGCCGACCTCGACTCGCCGGTCAAGTTCCCCGAGTACTACCAGGACGCGGTGGTGTTCGGTGAGTTCACCCGGGACAAGATCTTCATGATGCGCACCGACGGCCGGGGCGACCTGGTCGGCGTGGAGCAGTTCCTGCCGGGCTTCGTCTTCGACAACCCGATGGACATGGAGTTCGGCCCGGACGGTTCGCTCTACCTGCTGGAGTACGGCGACGGCTTCTTCCGGGCCAACCCGGACGCCCAGCTCTCGGTGATCCGCTACGTCAAGGGCACCCGCTCACCGGTGGCGGCGCTGAACGCGTCGCCGACCTCCGGGCAGGCGCCGCTGACGGTGAACTTCTCCTCGGCCGGCAGCAGCGACCCGGACCCCGGCGAGTCGATCTCCTTCGCCTGGGACTTCACCAGCGACGGCACCGTCGACTCGGCCGACCCGAACCCGTCGTTCACCTACACCGCCAACGGCACGTACACCGCCCGGCTCACGGTGACCGACTCCAGCGGGAAGACCGCCGTACTCACCCGGGTCGTCGTGGTCGGCAACACCGCACCGACGGTCACCGTCACCTCCCCGGTCGCCGGCAGCTTCTTCACCTGGGGCGACAACGTGCCGTTCACCATCACCGTCACCGACCCGGAGGACGGGCCGATCGACTGCAGCCGGGTGACGGTCAGCTTCGTCCTCGGCCACGACACCCACGGTCACCCGGACAGCTCCACCAGCGGCTGCACCGGCACGATCCCCACCCCGGCCGACGGCGGTGACCACGCCGGCGGGTACCTGTACGGCGGGATCAGCGCCTCCTACACCGATCTCGGCGGCGGCGGGCAGGCCCCGCTGACCACGGTCGGTCAGGCGATCATCCAGACCCCGCGCCAGCAGGCCGAGTACGCCCAGGTCCAGCAGGGCGTGACGCTGGCCAACACCGGGGACACCGGTGGTGGGCAGCACGTCAGCGGGATCGACCCGGGTGACCACGTCGCGTTCGACCCGATCAACCTGGGTGGGGTGGCCACGGTGACCCTGCGGCACTCGGGTGGTTCGGCGGCCACCGCCGGCACCCCGCGCGCCACCGTCGAGCTCCGGCTGGACTCGCCGACCGGTCCGCTGGTCGGGTCGGCGACCCTGAACGCCACCACCGGGAACACCGCGTTCACCAGTACCAGCGTCCCGGTCGCCCAGCCCGCCGGGGCGCACCGGCTCTACCTGGTCTTCTCCGCCGTACCGGGTGGACCGGCCACCGGTCTGGTGAACCTCAACTGGGTGGAGTTCGGCACCGCCTGATCCACCGCACCGCCTGGGCCACCGGCACCGCCTGATCCACCGCACCGGAAAGCAGACCGGCCCCCCGCTGATCACTGCGCGGGGGGCCGGTCCGCGTCCGACGGAGGGGTCAGCGGTCCAGGACCAGGCCGACCTTCTGGAACTCCTTCAGGTCGCGGTAGCCGCACTTGGCCATCGCCCGGCGCAGGCCGCCGAAGAGGTTGAGCTGGCCGTTCGGCTCGTCGGCCGGGCCGAAGAGCAGCTTCTCCATCGACCCGAGCGGCTCACCGGACGGCTCGAAGGCACCCCGGGGCAGCGACGGGTGGCTGGCCGCCGAGTGCCACCACGCGCCGCCGGCCGGGGCCTCCTCGCAGAGCGACAACGGCTCACCGAGCATCACCGCGTCCGCCCCGCAACCGAGCGCCTTGGCGATGTCACCCGAGGTCTGCACGTCACCGTCGGCGATCAGGTGCACGTACCGGCCACCGGTCTCGTCGAGGTAGTCCCGGCGGGCCGCCGCCGCGTCGGCGATCGCGGTGGCCATCGGCACCCGGATACCGAGCACCGACTCGGTGGTCGACCACTGGTCGCCACCCACCCCGACGATCACGCCGGCCGCGCCGGTCCGCATCAGGTGCAGCGCCGTCTTGTAGTCGGTGCAGCCCCCGACCACCACCGGCAGGTCGAGGTCCGCGATGAACTCCTTGAGGTTCAGCGGCTCGTCGGTGGTGGAGACGTGCTCGGCGGAGACCAGGGTGCCCTGGATGACCAGGATGTCCACCCCGGCGTCCAGGATCACCGGGGCGAGCGCCAGGGTGTGCTGCGGCGAGACACGCACCGCCACCGTGCCGCCACCGGCCCGCAGCTCGCGGACCCGCTCCGCGATCAGGTCGGGGCGGATCGGCTCGGTGTAGACCTCCTGGAGCCGCCGGGTCGCCGGGGCGTCCTCGCCCAGTCCGGCCAGCTCCTCCAGGATCTTGGTCGGGTTCTCGTACCGGGTCCAGAGCCCCTCCACGTTGAGCACGCCGAGACCGCCGAGCTGACCGAGCCGGGTGGCCGAGGCCGGGCTCATCGTGGCGTCGGAGGGGTGCCCCAGGCAGGGGATGTCGAACTGGTACGCGTCGAGCTGCCAGGAGGTGGAGACGTCGTCCACGTCCCGGGTCCGGCGGCTCGGCACGATGGCGATGTCGTCCAGGTGGTAGCCGCGCTGCGCGGTCTTGCCCAGCCCGATCTCGACCACGTCTCGCATGGGTCGCTCCAGGGTAGAAGGGGTGTGTGGCTCAGCGGGTGTGGTAGTTGGGCGCCTCGACGGTCATCTGGATGTCGTGCGGGTGGCTCTCCTTGAGCCCGGCCGCGGTGATCCGGATGAGCTGGCCACGACGGTGCAGCTCGGGGATGCTCTCCGCGCCGACGTACCCCATCGCGGCGCGCAGGCCACCGACGAGCTGGTGGGCGACCGCGGCGAGCGGACCCCGGTAGGGGACCTGGCCCTCGACGCCCTCGGGGACCAGCTTGTCCTCGCTGAGCACGTCCTGCTGGAAGTAACGGTCCTTGGAGTACGAGCGGGCCTGCCCCCGCGACTGCATGGCGCCCAGCGACCCCATCCCCCGGTACGCCTTGAACTGCTTGCCGTTGATGAAGAGCAGTTCCCCCGGGCTCTCCTCGCAGCCGGCCAGGAGGCTGCCCAGCATCACCGTGTCGGCCCCGGCCACCAGCGCCTTGGCGATGTCGCCGGAGTACTGGATACCGCCGTCACCGATGACCGGCACACCGGCCGGACGGCAGGCCCGGGCGGCCTCCATGATCGCGGTGACCTGCGGCACACCGACACCCGCGACGATCCGGGTGGTGCAGATGGCACCCGGGCCGACGCCCACCTTCACGCCGTCGGCGCCCGCCTCGACCAGCGCCTTCGCGCCCGAGTAGGTGGCCACGTTCCCGCCGACCACGTCGACGGCGGTGTCCCGCTTGAGCCGGGCCACCATCTCCAGCACCGCCCGCTGGTGGCCGTGCGCGGTGTCCACGATCAGTACGTCCACCCCGGCGTCGACCAGGGTGCGGGCCCGCTTGTAGGAGTCCTCGCCGACCCCCACGGCGGCGGCGACCCGCAACCGGCCCGCCTCGTCCTTGGTGGCGTTGGGGAACTGCTCGCTCTTGGTGAAGTCCTTGACGGTGATCAGACCGCGCAGCCGGCCGGCGTCGTCCACCAACGGCAGCTTCTCCACCTTGTGCTGGCGGAGCAGGGCCAGCGCATCGTCCTTGCTCACCCCCACCGGGGCGGTGACCAGCGGCATCCGGGTCATCACGTCCCGGACCCGGGTGGCCGGGTCGGAAACGAAACGCATGTCCCGGTTGGTCACGATGCCGACCAGCCCGCCCTCGGCGTCGACCACCGGCACACCGGAGATCCGGTACCGGCCGCAGAGCTGGTCCACGTCGCGCAGGGTGTCGTCCGGGCTGCACGTCACCGGGTTGGTGATCATGCCGGACTCGGAGCGCTTGACCAGGTCGACCTGGAGGGCCTGGTCCTCGGCGGAGAGATTGCGGTGCAGCACCCCGATGCCGCCCTGGCGGGCCATGGCGATCGCCATCCGGCCCTCGGTGACGGTGTCCATCGCGCTGGACAGCAGCGGGATGGTGAGGGTGACGTTGCGGGTCAGCCGGGTGACCGTGTTGACCCGGCTCGGTACGACGTCGGACTCGGCCGGTTGCAGCAGTACGTCGTCGAAGGTCAACCCGAGCGGGACGACCCGGGCCGAACCGGCGGGCAACTCGGGCAGGTGCCCGGCCAGCTCGCCGGAGTCCGCACCCGTCGGCAGATCGGCGGTCGGCGAATTTTCCACGATTGCTCCCCTGAGCTGGTCGGACGGGCTTCAGTGAGACGACACGCACGGTCACCGGCGCGCACGGGGGTGACGGCGTGTGTGCCTCATCGTACCCGTGGAGCTGCGGCGACCCCGGTGGGCGCCGGTCGACGCCGACGCATGCCGGGTGTACGGGTGACCGGGGGTTACCACTACGGTGGAGGGGTGCACGACGAGCCCATCGACCCGTTCGACGGTGACCCCGCCGATCCCTCGGCCGAGCTGGACGATCCGGACGCCGACGCCCGGACCGACCCGTTGACCGACGTGGAACGGCAGGACGTGCTGGAGGATCTCGCCGACCTGGAGATCTACCAGGCCCTGCTCGGCCCCAGCGGGGTCCGGGGCCTGGTCATCGAGTGCGAGGACTGCCACGAGCCGCACTACTTCGACTGGGACCTGCTCCGGGGCAATCTGCGTCACCTGCTCGACTCCGGTCGCCCCCGGGTGCACGAACCGGCGTACGACCCGGATCCGGACCACTACGTCACCTGGGACTACGCCCGGGGGTACGCGGACGGGGTGCACGACTCGCTGAGCGACGGCACCGACGACTGACGCGCTGCGGTCGCGAGTCAGGCGACCAGGCCGGCCCGGAACCCGGCGGCCACGGCGTGCGCCCGGTCCCGGGCACCGAGCTTGCGGAACAGTCGACGGGCGTGGGTCTTCACGGTGTCCTCGGAGACGAACAGCTCCCGGCCGATCTCGGCGTTGCTCTTGCCGTCGGCCATCCCGAGCAGCACCTGGAGTTCCCGTTCGGTCAACGCGACCGAACGGCCCGGAGCCGCCCCGGCCCGCAGGGACGCCTCCCCCGCAGCCGCGCCACCGGCGCGACCGGACGCCCGGCCCCCGGATCCGTCGCCCGGCCGGCCGCCGGGGCCGGTGGACCGGTCAGCGGTACCGGTGGGGGTGACCCGGCCACCCGCCGCCCGCCCCGGTTCCTCGTCGCCGGGTGCCTCGGTCACGTCGTCGCCGCGTTGCACCGGCACCACGGTGGGCGCCGAGGCGCCGTCCCCGGGTCGGGGCGCCGGCCCGGCAGCCGCAGCGGGCCGCCCGGTCACCGCCGGCGTCACCGCCCGGCGTACCCGCACCGCCGGATCGCCCGTGCCGTGCGTCACCTCGGGAGGCACCGGTTCGCCGGCCGGTCGGTCCTCGGTGGGGTCACCGGCGTCGGGCAGCGTCAGGGCCCGGGTACCGCCCTGGACGGTCGCCGGGCGCCGGCCCGGGCGGATCGGCGCGGCGATCAGGAGCAGGGCCTTCGCCACCGCGCTGACCAGGTCGTGGTCGGCACTCGGGATGAGCCCCCGGGCACCGGCACTGATCGCGCCGGCCGCCACGCCCGGTTCCGCCGCACCGAGCAGGAGGACGGCCGCCCGGGGCGCCCGGGCGAGTACCCGCCGGACGAATCCGGCGCTGTCCGGCCGGGCGAGCGCGGTGTCCGCGAGCACCACGTCGGCGGGCCGTTCGGCGAGCCGCAGCATCACCTCGGGGTCCGAGACGGCGGTTCGGACCGCGGGCGACAACCCCAGCCGGGCTGCGGCGGCGGTGATGTGCTGCGCGGCCAGTGGGGTCCGGACGCAGACGAGAACGGTACGCACGGTGGATCTCCCTTCCCTGACGAGGAGACCATGACCGGCTCTGATCACGACGACTTTCCCGGCGATCCGGACAAAATTTTTGGGGCAAATCCAGATAAACACCACCACTATCCGGGCTCCTTGATCAGACACGTGTGAGTGGCGGGACGGTTGGGTATCACCGATACAGACCGGAACGGTGCGCCAGCGCGGCCCGCCGCCGGGAACCGGTCGCAGCAGGGTCATGCGGTGCCGCGCGGGAGGAGGGGTGCTGATGTCGAACGTACGTAGACTGCCCGGACCCATCGTCGATCTCTGGGACTGGCAGCGGCTCGGCGCCTGCCGTGGTCGCGACAGCGCCCAGTTCTTCCACCCCGACGGGGAACGCGGCTCGTCCCGCAACCGGCGGGAGAGCGGCGCGAAGGCGGTCTGCCGTACCTGCCCGGTCCGGGCGGAGTGCGCCGCGCACGCGCTCTCGGTCCGGGAGCCGTACGGCGTCTGGGGCGGATTCAGCGAGTCCGAGCGGCTGCGGCTGCTCGCCATCGGCTGGGAGGACGCCGCCGACCGCCGGCAGACCCGGGTGGACATCGCCCGCCTGGAGAGCCGGCTGGGGCAGGCGCACAAGTCGACCGTCCCCACCCAGCGCAACGTGGCCTGAACACGGCCGTCCGACGTACCGACGGCGTGGCCCCGGAACCGGGGGTCACGCCGTCGACGTGTCAGCGCACGTTCACCGTGACCCGGTGCCAGCCGGTGGCGCCGTCCGGCGCGACCGGGCGACGCCGTCCGGTCTGCACCGCCCCGGTCCGGTCGGTGGCCCGTACCTCGACGGTGTGCTCACCGGCGGTGGCCGCCCACTGCCAGGACCACTGCACCCAGGTGTCGGCGGAGACCGCCGGGGCGAGGGTCGCCGGCTGCCACGGCCCACCGTCGACGCGTACCTCCACCCCGGCGATACCGACGTGCTGCGCCCAGGCCACCCCGGCCACCGTCACCGGACCGGCGGTCAGCCGGTTACGGGGCCGGGGTACGTCGATCCGGGACTGGGTCTTGACCGGCCCCCGCGCCGACCAGCCCCGGGGCACCCAGTACGCGTCGAAGTCCGCGAAGCTGGTCAACTCCAGCTCGACCAGCCACTTGCAGGCCGACACGTAGCCGTACAGGCCGGGCACCACCATCCGGACCGGGAATCCGTGCTCCACCGGCAGCGGTTCGCCGTTCATGCCCACCGCGAGCAGGGCGTCCCGGCCGTCCCGGAGCACCTCGGTCGGCGTACCGCAGGTCCAGCCGTCCACCGACCGGCCCACCACCTGGTCCGCACCGTCCAGCGGCTCCGCCTCGTCGAGCAGTTCACGGATCGGTACGCCGAGCCAGCGGGCGTTGCCGACCAGGTCACCGCCCACCTCGTTCGACACGCAGGCGAGCGTGACGTACCGCTCGACCATCGGACGGGCCAGCAACTCGGCGAAGGTGAGGGTGATCGGGTTGCGGACCCGGCCGTGGATGCGCAACCGCCAGGTCTCCGGGTCCACCTGGGGTACCGCCAGCGCGGTGTCGATCCGGTAGAACGCGGCGTTCGAGGTGACGTACGGAGCGAGCTGGCTACGGGCGAGATCGGCGCCGGCCGGTACCGGTGGTGCGGGCGAGACCGGGGTCGGCAGGGTGAGCGCCGAACGCGCCTCGGCGACGCCGCGCCGCCCGGCCAGCCACCGGCCGCCGACCCCGCTCAACGCGGCGGCGCCGACCAGCAGCCCGGCTCCGGTGAGGAAGCGCCGGCGTCCCTCCGGTGCCGGCCGGTCCCCGGTCGACGGGGCCTCCCCGGGGGAGGCGGTCGGCCAGGGCTGCGGCTCCAGGGGACCGGCGACGAGCAGCCAGAGGACGAACCCGCCGAGCAGCCCACCGAGCAGCGAGGGCAGCGCGGCCGGGAACCCGGCACCCGGCCGGGTCACCGCGGCGGCCACACCGACCACGGCGAAGAGGGCCACCCCGGCCAGTCCGACCACCAGCCGGCGGACGGCGAGCATCCCGAGCAGGGCGGCGAACGCACCGAGCAGCACGGCCGTACCGACCAGCAGGGCGATCTTGTCGTACCCCCCGAACAGCTCGATGGCGAACTGCTTGGCCGGCTCCGGGGCGGCGTCCACCACCACCCCGCCGACGGCCACCAGGGGGGCGCTCCGGGCGCCGGTGCCGACCGCGACCAGTTCCGCCGAACCGACCGCCACGGCGGCGGCGGTGATCCCGGCCAGCGCGCCGTACCCACGTGAGGTGCTGCTCATCGGACCAGTCTCGACGACCCGCCGGAGCGGCCGGTAGTCACGTCACCGTTCCGTAAGAGCATCCGGGGGCAGCAGAAGACCCGGGGCACCCCGCCGTGATCGACGATCGATCGGCGGCGGGACGCCCCGGGTCGACGAACTGCGACCGGTCAGAAACCCGGCCCGTGCTGGTGGCCGTGACCGTGACCGTGGCTGTGGCCGTGACCACCGGCGGCCGGCTCGGCCTTCTCCGGCTTCTCCACGATCAGGCTCTCGGTCGTGAGCAGCAGTCCGGCGATCGACGCGGCGTTGATGACCGCGTTACGGGTCACCTTCACCGGGTCGAGGATGCCGGCCTTCACCAGGTCGACGTACTCGCCGGTGGCGGCGTTCAGCCCGTGACCCCAGTCCTTGTCGGCGACCTTCTGCACCACGACGTACCCGTCGTGGCCGGCGTTCTGGGCGATCCAGCGCAGCGGCTCGACCAGCGCCTTACGCACGATCGACACGCCGACCTTCTCGTCACCGGTGAAGCCGAGGTCGTCGGCGAGTACCGGGGAGATCTGCACCAGGGCGGCGCCGCCACCCGGTACGGTGCCCTCCTCGACGGCGGCCTTGGTGGCGGCGATGGCGTCCTCGATGCGGTGCTTGCGCTCCTTCATCTCGACCTCGGTCGCCGCGCCCACCTTGATGACCGCGATGCCACCGGAGAGCTTGGCCAGCCGCTCGGAGAGCTTCTCCCGGTCCCACTCGGAGTCGGACGCCTCGATCTCCTTGCGGATCTGCGCGACCCGGTCGGCGACCTCGGCGGCCCGGCCGCCACCGTCGACGACGGTGGTGTTCTCCTTGTCGACCACCACGCGGCGGGCGGTGCCCAGCACCTCCAGGCCGACCTGGTCGAGCTTGTAGCCCAGCTCCGGGGCGACCAGCTCGGCGCCGGTCAGGATCGCCATGTCCTGGAGCATCGCCTTGCGCCGGTCACCGAAGCCCGGCGCCTTGACCGCGCAGACCTTGACGGTCTTGCGGATCGAGTTGACCACCAGCGTCGAGAGCGCCTGGCCCTCGACGTCCTCGGCGACGATGAGCAGCGGCTTGCTGGTCTGGAGGACCTTCTCCAGCAGCGGCAGCAGCTCCTCGATCGCGGAGATCTTCTGCGTGGTGATCAGGATGTACGGGTCGTCGAGCACCGCTTCCTGGGCCTCGACGTCGGTGACGAAGTTGGGCGAGATGAAGCCCTTGTCGAACTGGAGACCCTCGGTCACCTCCAGCTCGGTGGCGAGGGTGGAGCCCTCCTCGACGGTGATGACACCGTCGCGGCCGACCCGTTCCATCGCCTCGGCGATCAGCTCGCCGATGGTGGCGTCCTGCGCCGAGATCGTCGCGACGTGCGCCACGGACTCCTTGCTGGCCACCTCGACGGCCTTGCCGAGCAGCGCCTCGGAGACCTTGGTGGCCGCCGCGTCGATGCCCCGCTTCAGGCCGGTCGGGTTGGCGCCCGCCGCCACGTTGCGCAGACCCTCGCGGACCAGCGCCTGGGCGAGCACGGTCGCGGTGGTGGTCCCGTCGCCGGCGACGTCGTTCGTCTTGGTCGCCACCTCCTTGACCAGCTGCGCGCCGAGGTTCTCGTACGGGTTGGTGAGCTCGATCTCCTTGGCGATGGTCACGCCATCGTTGGTGATCGTCGGCGCACCGAATTTCTTGTCCAGGACGACGTTGCGCCCGCGCGGGCCGAGGGTGACCTTGACCGTGTCCGCCAGCGCGTTGACACCGTGCTCCAGCAGGTGCCGCGCGTCATCCGAGAAGCTCAGGATCTTCGCCATCTATGTCCCTCCAGACGACGCTGCCCCGGCCCGGCGAGCCGGACCGGGGCAGCGTCACTGATCGACTGATCGGTTGGTTACTTCTCGATGACCGCGAGGACGTCACGGGCGGAGAGCACCAGGTACTCCTCGCCCGCGTACTTGACCTCGGTGCCGCCGTACTTCGAGTAGATGACCGTGTCGCCGACCTTGACGTCAACCGGGATGCGGTTGCCGGAGTCGTCGATGCGGCCCGGGCCGACAGCGAGGACGGTGCCCTCCTGCGGCTTCTCCTTGGCGGTGTCGGGGATCACGATGCCCGACGCAGTGGTGGTCTCAGCCTCGTTCGCCTGGACCAGGATCCGGTCCTCGAGCGGCTTGATCGCAACCTTGGTCGCGGTAGTCACGGGCATACCCTCCTGGGGTACTGGTTTCTGTACCGGTCAGTCCAGCTGACCAGCGTCAATCTGCCACATGCCACCGGGCGGGGCCGTCGTCGCGGGTGCCGGTCCGCCTGGCGTTCAGCCCCCGCGCCGAGGCCCGGGAGCTGGCACCCTCGGTGTGAGAGTGCTAATCGCAGATTAGGCCGATCGCTAGCACTCCGTCAAGGAGAGTGCCAACGAACCCCGGTCGTGTCGCCCCGGACGCGACCGGATTCCGGTCGGCGCTTCCGGATTTCCGGCCGGCGCTCCCGGCACCCCGGCACCGGCCGCCGGCCCGGGGCGCCGACCGTCGGGGCATCCCGACGCTGCGCCACAATGGCCCGGTGGACCTCGACCAGCTCGCCGCGCTACGTACCCCGGCGGGCGGGACCGCCCTCGCCACGGCGACCGGACTGGCCGGCGGCGACCCGCTGGCCGCAGCGGCGGCGCTGCGGGCCACCGGGGTACCCGCCGACCTCGCCGCCGCCGCGCTGACCCAGGCCGAGCTGCGCCGCCGGGCGGTCGCCAAGTTCGGGCCCGAGGCCGGCGGCATGTTCTTCACCCGCACCGGCCTGGAACAGGCCACCCGACGGGTGGTCGCCGACCGGCGGGCCGACCGGCTCCGCGCCGCCGGGGTGACCACCCTCGCCGACCTCGGCTGCGGGCTCGGCGCCGACGCACTCGCCGCCGCCCGCGCCGGCATCCGGGTGTACGCGGTGGAGGCCGACCCGGTCACCGCCGCGCTGGCCGCCGCGAACGCCGCCGCCACCGGACTGGCCGACCTGGTCACCGTGGCGTGCGGGGACGCCACCACCTTCGACGTGACCGGGGTCGACGCGGTCTTCTGCGACCCGGCCCGCCGCCGCGCCGGCACCGGGCGACGGATCTTCGACCCGACGGCGTACTCACCACCCTGGGACTTCGTGCTCGGGCTGGCGGAACGGGTCCCCCGCACCGTGGTCAAGGTGGCCCCCGGGATCGACCACGCCCTCGTCCCGGCCGGCGCCGAGGCGGAGTGGGTCAGCGTGGACGGCGACCTGGTCGAGGCCGCCCTCTGGTGCGGCCCGCTCGCCGAGGTCCCCCGCCGCGCCACCCTCCTCCGGTGCAAGGAAGGGCCCCCGCTTAACGCTTCCGGTAGAGGAAGGGCCCCTTCTTATCACCTCTCGGGCAGCGGCACCGCCGAGGCAGCCGTCGCCGGGGTACGCCGGTACCTGCACGATCCCGATCCCGCCGTGGTCCGCGCCCACCTGGTCGCCGAACTCGCCGCCGACCTCGACGGGACCCTCGCCGACCCGACCATCGCGTACCTCTACACCGACGTACCGGTCCGCAGCCCGTTCACCCGGTGCATCGAGGTCACCGACGTCCTGCCGTTCTCGCTGAAGCGACTGCGGGCGCTGCTGCGCGACCGGGACGTGGGTCGGGTCGAGATCCTCAAACGGGGCTCGGCGCTGGAACCCGAGCAGCTCCGGCGTGACCTGCGACTGCGGGGCGGTACGGCGGCGAGCCTGGTACTGACCCGGGTGGCCGGGACGCCGACCGTCCTGATCGGCCATCCGGTCGGCCAGGACGGCGCAGTGGCACCCTGACCGGGTGCCGCCCCCGGATCGGGTAGGTTCAGCGGCGTGGCGGGACAGGGTACGCCGGCGACGGCGCTGCTGGTGAAGCGGAAGATCGCACACAGCACCCACCCGTACGACGTCTCGCCGGACTCCCCGAACTACGGCGCCGAGGTGGCTGCCGCGCTGGGCGTACCACCCGGGCAGGTCTTCAAGTCGCTGGTCACCGAGGTCGACGGGGTGCTCACCGTGGCCGTCGTACCGGTCACCGGCGAACTCGACCTGAAGGCGTTGGCCGCCGCCCGGGGTGGCAAGCGGGCGGTGCTCGCGGACCGCACGCTCGCGGAGCGCAGCACCGGATACGTCCGGGGCGGCATCAGTCCGCTCGGCCAGCGCAAGCGGTTGCCGACGGTGGTCGACGTGTCCGCGTCGAGCTTTCCCACGATCTATGTTTCCGCTGGTCGCCGTGGGTTGCAGCTGCAACTCGCCCCGGGGGATCTGGTCGCGCTGACCGGGGCGGTCACCGCTCCCATCGCCGCCACCCGCTGACCGCGCCGGCCGCCGCCACCAGCTGGCTCGCCCTTTCGGACGTCGCCGCACCCGCTGACTGACCCCGCTCCAGACGGGTGCGCCCACCCCCTCGATCCACTCCGCCTCCAGGAAGTCGGGCCGTCCGGCCGGGACCGACACCCCGGCCTCCAGGAAAGCCGGGACCGACACCCCGGCCTCCAGGAAAGCCGGGACCGACACCCCGGCCTCCAGTGCAGCAGGTGAGTCGGCAGCCGGCCCTCGCGTGCTGGCACAGATGGAGCAGCTCGACAGGGTGCGAGCCGCAGGCCCCCGTCGACCAGCGTGCGCCGACCTGCGGGTGACGGGTCAATGTCGATCACGTTGCTGAATTGTTATCGCCGACAACAAACTCGTGGCCTCGGCACTCTTGCCACCGGCGCGCGCCGAGCAATACGTTGCCGGACACAACAAAACAACACCTCCCCCACCCCCACCGAAAGGAACCCCGCACCATGCGTAGAGGGATCCTCACCGTCGCCACCGCAGGTCTGCTCGTCACGGGCAGCCTCGCCGCCTGCGGCGACGACACCGGCAACAGCGGCACGGGCGCCGACAAGCCCGCCAAGATCGGCGTGATCCTCCCGGACAGCAAGTCCTCCGCGCGCTGGGAAGGCGCGGACCGCAAGTTCCTGGAGGAGGCGTTCAAGGCTGCGGGCGTCGAGGCCGACATCCAGAACGCCCAGGGCGACAAGACCCAGTTCTCCACCATCGCCGACGCGATGATCACGAGCGGGGTGACCGCGCTGATGATCGTCAACCTCGACTCCGGCACCGGCAAGGCCGTGCTGGACAAGGCGAAGTCGCAGGGCATCGCGACCATCGACTACGACCGGCTCACCCTGGGCGGCTCCGCCGAGTACTACGTCAGCTTCGACAACGTGGCGGTCGGCAAGCTCCAGGGCGAGGGTCTGGTCAAGTGCCTGACCGACCAGGGCGCCAAGAACCCGGTCGTGTCGTACCTGAACGGCTCCCCCACCGACAACAACGCCACCCTCTTCAAGAGCGGCTACGACTCGGTGCTCAAGCCGAAGTTCGACGCGAACGAGTACACCAAGGGCCCGGACGACGACGTGCCGGACTGGGACAACGCCCAGGCGGGCACCATCTTCGAGCAGCAGCTCACCAAGGCCGGCGGCAAGATCAACGGTGTCCTCGCCGCGAACGACGGGCTGGGCAACGCCGCCATCTCGGTGCTGAAGAAGAACAAGCTCAACGGCAAGGTCCCGGTGACCGGCCAGGACGCCACCCCGCAGGGCCTGCAGAACATCCTCGCCGGTGACCAGTGCATGACCGTCTACAAGGCGATCAAGCAGGAGGCCCAGGCCGCCGCCGACCTGGCGATCGGGCTGGCCAAGGGTGAGAAGAAGGAGACCGGCCAGACGGTCAAGGACCCGGAGAGCGGCCGGGACGTCCCGTCCGTGCTGCTCACCCCGAAGGCGATCTACAAGGACAACGTCAAGGACGTGGTCGCCGACGGTTACGTCACCAAGGAAGAGCTCTGCACCGGGGAGTACGCCAAGCTCTGCGCCGACGCAGGCATCAGCTGACCCCCTCCCCCGGCACCTGACCGACGTACCCGCCGAAGCCGCGCCGCCCGACACGCCCCCGTGCCGGGGG
>NZ_WVUH01000178.1 GCF_017614955.1 Micromonospora echinofusca | reverse complement strand
CGCCAGGGCTACGGATACCACTCCGCCAACGCCCTGATCACCATGGCCATGCTCCGACGCGGCGGCCTGTGCCCACCACTACCCGGACGATCATGAAACCCCTACCCACGACAACGTCAGTAGAGCCCCTTTTCGGGTGAGGGTCCGTCAAACGTTTTACAGTCCCTGTCCGGCTGCGTCGGTTGAACCAAATCGCCGAGTGGTACGTAGTGGCCGGTGAGCAACTGGCCGCCACAGGGCCGGGGGCGGATGTTGGCGACAGGGACGGCGGCTGGCATGGCGAAGCGTGACGGTACTCCGCGCGAAACGCTGTGGCCCGTCCGAGCCGTCTGGCTCCGCGCACCCCAATTAACGGGGATGGACGCCGGCGCGAACGAGCGGTCGGCCTCTGCCGCACAGCATGAGCAGGCACTCGTCCCGGAGCCAGCTGCCGATCCGCTCGATTCCTCCGCGGTCAGCAAACCGCTCCCCTCGCCCCCGCAGAATGCGGAGGCGAGCTCAGATTCCCCGACCGGCGCGCTGGCGAGCATTCCACGTGGCAGGCGAGCGCCAACAGCGTCACCCCCTGTGCCAGCAGGTCCATCCAGAGAGCTGCCGGGGTCGCCCAGTACGACGGAATCGATCCCCCTGCCGTCGGGGGCGCCTCCCGTCCAGGACGTGGTCGCCCCGTCCGCACCGTCCGAGTCGCTGCCTGCGGCAGGAGCCCCGCCGTTCGGGCGCCGCCCAGACGAGCCGGACCGGGCGGCGAAGGTCCCGGTGGTTCGACGGATCGTGGAACCGGCACCGGCCGCGCCGGAGAGTTCACCGGTCGAACGGTCGCGGCGGGCGGCGAGTTGGCCGGCGCTGCTGGCCATGGTGGTCGTGACTGCGGTGGCCGGCTGGTTCATCATCGTCGAGTTGCCGGACTGGCTGGACCGCGACCAGACGTCCGCGCCGCCGGTAGCGCAGGGCGTGGCATCGGCGCAGGCCACGGTGTCTCCCGGGGTGCGCCGTGGTTACCGCATCGATTACCCGACGTTCGCGGACACCGGCGGGCTCACCCTGAGCGGTGTGGCGAACCACTCCGCGCCGAGCGTCCGAATCGCCGATGGGACGCAGCGATCCGGAGCGGTGTGGTCGGCGGAGACGTTGAATCCGGCGGAATCGTTCAGTACGGCGTTCAGGTTCAGCAGTACCGGCGGTCCCGGGGCGCTCTCCTTCGTCCTGCAGACCGAGGGCGTCGGGGGTAACCTGCCGCTCGATCAGCTCCGTCCCCGGCTGAACATCGACTTCTTGGCGCCGGCGGGTACCGCCGCCGGCACGGTGACGGTCATGACTGCCCGGGTCGGATCTGCGACCCGGCTGGGCAGTGCCCGGACGGATCTTGGTCCGAACAGCGGTGAGATCACCGCGTGGATCGACTACTCCGCCAAACAGCGTTCCGTCCGGGTTTTTCTCTCCAGCGGCACCGGAAAACCGTCGAAGCCGCTGCTCACCGTCCCGTTGACGCTGAGCGGCATCTTGGGAAAGAAACCGTGCTACGCGGGGTTCTCCGCCTCGACGGAGGAGGTGGCGGGCGAGCATCGGCTGCTGGCCTGGTTCCTGTCCTGACCGGCGCGATTCATCACCCGCCGTGCCGTACGCAGTGCGTGATGGGCTCGTGATTTGACGGTGCCAGGTGGGATCCCCATGGCTGCGGCGGTCTCCTCGGTCGTGCGCTCCCGCAGGTACAGGTTGACCAGCACATCGCGGTGGTGCGCCGGTAGGCTCGCCAGGGCGTGCCGGGCATCCAGAGCGTCCAGTGCCCGGTCGATCTCGTTGTCGGTGGCTGGCCGGAACTCCATCCAGTCTCCGGACATTTCTATTGGACGGGCGGCCTTGGCTCGCAACTGATCGATCACGATGCGTTTCGCGACCGCGAACAGCCAGGGCCGGGCGGTTTCCGGGGTGAGCCGGTATCTGTTCATGTGTTTCCAGGCTCGTACCATCGCCTCCTGGACGACGTCCTCGGCTTTCGCGATGTCCCCCAGCGTCAATTTCTGCACGTACGTGAGCAGCGCCGGGTAGTTGGCCCGGTAGACCCGTTCCAGCGTTCCCAATCGGTTTTCGGGATCAGCCACGTCACCCGTCACCTCCTCTCGCGCTGAAACTAGGTGCGAAGGAGGTGACGGGAACCCTGGAAAACCCTTGTCTACCGTCGCGGCTCGCGGTGCGGTTGCCCGCTGTCGTCCTGCGACGCGTCCGGAAGCGGACCGGTCAGCTCGATGTCCTCGGCGCTGCGGCTCATAGCGCCGAAGGCGCTACGGAAGGCAACGACCGCATCTCGCGCACTCGTCTCCCCGGATGCCGTAGCAGAGCCGGGTCGGACGGGCCCGGTCGTGTCGGCTGTCAGGTCTGCCGGTGCCGGTGCCGGTCTGGGGCCCTCGGGCTCGATCAGCGAGGCACCGCGTTCGGTCATCTCGCCCAGACGCCCGACCACTGTCCGGAACCCCTGCACGATCGCCTGGTCCCTGCTGCCGGACGACTGCGATGAGCCGGACGAATGCGGCTGTGGGGCCCCGCTCTGTATCGCCTCATCCGGGAATTCCTTGGCCCGCTTCGCGGGTGGAACCACGGACATGAGGTCCTCGATCGGGATTCCCATTTCTCTGGCGCCCTTCTGGTCGACAACCAGCTCGACTCCCCCCACACGTCGCAACGGCTCGCCGGTTCCGGGCACGCTGATCTCGTAGTTCAGCGTCGCGTAGACGAAGAAGACCGACGTGTCGGAGCGCAGCCAGGGCCGGCGTTCGATCCAGGCGGTGCGGTCAGCGTTGATGTTTCCGGTTCTCTCCACACCTACGCCGACACGGGGTCCGATCCGGCCGATCCCTGCCGGTAGTTCGACCGCGAGGTCGGCGGTGACCCCGGTGTTGTGCCGGTTGTTCCTACCGGTGCTGTGGGCGGCGAGATCTGTCGCGTGGTCGTAGTTCTCCAGCTCGGCCTTCTCCATGTAGTAGAGCTGGCGGATCCGGTCGAAGCGGGCGCGTACCAGGATTGCCTGGGCACCGACGTGCCGGACCTCGGTGGCGGTGGCGACCGAGTCGAACCGCGCGCCCTCGTGGGTGAGCATGGCAGCCAGGTTGTCGCGGATCGACTCGAACGTGAGCTGTGCCGACGTCGGCGTCACGGTCGCCGGGTCGAGCGTGCGGCCCCGCCCGGTGGATGCCACCGCGTCGAAGATCGCCTGCAGGCCGAGCATTCCCTCGATCCGGAAGGTGGCCGGCAGCCGGTTTCGGAGCGTGATCCCGAAATCCTGGCGTGGGGCGCCATGCGCAAGGGTGCCCTCCGTCGGCACACTGACCACATGGTCCTCGGTCACGGTGATCGACCAGTCCCGGACCGGGGCCTTTGCGCCGAAGGCGCCACCCGGTAGCTTGCGCAGGCCGTCCACGATTCGGGTGCCGAGGTCGGTGATCTCCCGCATGCTGGCGTCGAAGCGGACCGCCTGCGTGAAATCGGTCAGCTTGTTGGCGCGCAGGCCGGTCATGAACAGGAGGTTGGAGCCTCGGGTGTCGGCCTGGTCGACCCGCTTCGAGCGCGACTCGGTCAGGTTCAGCCCCCAGTGCCCGTCGGCCTGTCCCAGTCCGTTGGCGCCCGACGCTCCGATGGTCACGTTCGTCGAGGTGACGTTACGGCGGCTGGTGTCCTGGTAGGCGTTGCCGCGATCGTAGATCTTCTCACCGGTTGCCCCGGGGCGGCTGTCCCGGGCCGGTCCGACCAGTTCCGCAGTCATCACCAGTTCGAAGGTCCGTCCGCCGGCCTTGAAGGTCCATGTCGCGCCACCGTCACGCATCTTGGCCAGATAGGGGCTCAGCCAGGACGGCAGTGAGCGCACCTGGGTGACCAGGTCCGGCTCGCCGAAGCTGGCTGCCTGTTCCGTCAGCTTCCGGGTCAACGCACCGAAACCGACCTCCGTGGCGCCGCCGTCGAGAACCATGGGCCAGACCACCGCCCAGGACAGTCCGTCCTGCAGGCTGACCGGCGGGTCGAGTCTGGTGGTCAGGGCCCGGGCCAGCGGCGGCGTCGAGGCTTGGGTGGGACCCGCTGGATGGCTGTCGAGCAGCCCGGCATGGTCGAAGGCGTCCCGGTGGGCCAGCACGTCGGCCAGCAGTACGTTGAGCAGCACCTCGCCGAAGGTCTCGACCACGGGGCCGGCCGGCATGGTGATCCGGTTGACGACCACGGTACGGACCACGGCCATCTCGGTGTCCTGGTAGATGCCCCGGTAGCTGCCCACCGTGTACAACGACGCCTGCCCTTCACCGGCGCCGGTGGAGTCCGAGATGGCGATGTTGCCCGCTGCCATCCCGGACCCGTCGGAGCCGAGGGACGTCCCACCGAGGTTGGCCTGTCCGCTGCGCCCGCGCAGCGTGAGTGCCTCCGTGCCCTGCTCGTGGCCGACCTGGCTCTCCAGCACCTGCTGGGTGTAGGGGAACCAGACCCTGACGACCTCCGGGCGGCCGACCGGCTGGGCCGTCAGTGCGATCTGACGGTCACCGATCGGGATCGTGGCCGCAGCGGACAGGGCACGCAGGAGGGCGCTCTTGTAGACGGTCGAAGTGAGTCCCTGCCAGACGGCTGCCTTCGGTAGATCCGGCAACGCGGCGATGAGTTCCTGTTGCAGGGCCCCGACGCCACGGACCCCGATGGTCGTGTAGATCGCCGTACCCATGGTGGTCAGCGGCGAACGGAACCGCTGATCGGTGGCGAGCCAGGGCGGCGGTGTCCCGCCGGTGTCGATGGTGACCGGCGGTTGCGTCGGCTGGACGGGTACGACGCTGAGCGGCGGCAACGGCCGATCGCTGGCCCGGGCGTGCAGACTGTCGGGCTGCAACAGAGTGGCCCGCGAGTCGCGGCTACCGTCGCCTACGCGCTGGTCACCAAGTTCGGCGAACCAGGTCCACCGGATCGGCACCACGTAACGGGAGCTGGGCATCTTCTGTCCGTCGGTGTCGGAGGCCACCGAGGTCGACTGGGTACGACCGAGTTTGGTACTGGACGAGGTGTTGTGCTGGCGTCCGTGCTGTCCCTGGAGCAGACCGGCCTCGTTGACGGTCGCGCCCAGCCCGGCGGCCCCGGAGATGTCCGTACTGGTGGTGCCGGCTCCCTTGGCCGCCATGGTGTCCACGCTGGCGTGACCGTACTGCACCTGGTATTTCGTGATGCCCTGGTGCGTACCGTCACCGACGACCTCGGCCCGCAGCCCGATGGTGAGCCGTTGGCTCAGGTCGGCCGGGGCCGACGGATGCGGGAAGGTCATCGTCACGCCCGGCTGGTCGGCGTCGGCACCGAGTACGTCGTCGGCCCGGGTCCGCAGGGACTGCTCGGAGAGTTGACTGAGCAGGGTCTGCCAGTTCGCGTACCCCTGTCCGGGCCGGTTGAGGTCCGCACCGGTCACAGCCAACGTTTGCAGATGTTCCCAGGGTGTGCGGTCGCGGGGCGACGCGTCAGCTGGCAGGTGACCCTCCTGCACCATGCGGTCGGCGATGGCGTCGTAGAGGTCCTGCACGCCGTCGAGGCGCTCCACGAAGTCCATGGTCACGCCGAACCCGGCGCCCGGGGACCACCATCTCCGGTCCGGGTCCGGCGTCGCGTCTTGGGCCAGCTTGACGTCCTCGGCCGTGTCCTGCTGCCGGTGTTGCTCGCTGCGCGCGGGCGCCCAGTCCAGTGGCAGCGCACGTAGGTCTGCGGAGTGCAGCAGGAAGTGTGCGTAGCCGGGCACCGCCGCCGAGCCGGTCACCGGTGGGGCGGTGCCGCGTTGGTGGTGAACGTCCAGCTGGACGGTGAAGTTGGCCAGCAGGACCTGTAGGGTGCCCCCCACCCGGGAGGCACGGGTCAGGATGGCCCGGTGGTGGCGGATGTGCTGCTCGGCGGTGCGGCGCGTGTACTGCGCGCGTCCGTTCAGTCTGAGGTACTGCGCGAGGACGCGGAGCCCTCCGGTGAGGGTGCCCCGGCCCGATCGGGAATCGTCGACGCTGAGCAGTGTCTTGAGCACGACTGCGGACACCTTGTCGAACCGGGTCTCCCCACTCCGGCTCACCTCGCTGATCTTCGTCACGGCGTTGACCGGCTGTGGCAGGTCACCGGCGGTGAGGCTGAAACTCAGGTACCGTCCGTCGCGCTGCAACGTCTGCCGGAACACCTGCTGATAGTCCCGCTGGTCGCGTGGCCGCAGGATGTCCCGCAGCCCCATGACCATCTGGTCGTTGGTCAGGTACGCCTCGACGGCCGGCTTCCAGAAGGCGTAGTCGTCCGGATCGAGGATCCGCCGGACCTCGGTCAGCACCCGGTCTGCCAGTTGCAGGCGCGACACCGCGTGGTCCATGTCCCAGACCGGGAACTGCTCCGGGGTCGTGATCTCCTTCTCCTGGAGGTAGCCCGGATCGACGTTGGGTGCCAGCTCGGCGCGTTGGCTCTGTTCGGCGGAGTAGGGCAACTGGAACTGTGCGACCGCGTACCGGACGTCGTCCTGTCGTGGTGTGCCGTCCTCGGTCCGGAACTCGATGTCCCGCCAGCGGCCGGGCCGCTCACCCTGGTTCTCCTGCACCCGGGCGACCCAGTTGACGGGCAGCCGCACCCAGCCCAACGGTTCCTTGATCCGTAGCTGCTGGTAGTCGGACAGGGCGCTCGCGGCGAGTTGCCGCCGGCCCTGTGTGCTCGCCCGACCGTAGGTGGCGGATGCGTCCACCCGGCCAGCACCGACGGTGTCGGGATCACCGAAGCTGTTCCGATAGGTGATTCCCGCGTCCCAGTTCCGGCCCCGCCCCGACGCCTGCCCGGTCGCCCGGTCCTCGTAGCGGTAGATGCGGAGCTCCTGCTTGCCCGGGAACCGGGTGCTGCCCTCCTGCTTGGCCTCCAGAAGACTGCCGTCCTCGACCGTCGGCGCCCCGGTCGGCACCGCCCACAACCGGATGTCGTACGTCCGGCCCCCTGCGTTGACGGTCAGCACCGCTCCGTCATCGAGCACCTGAGCGAAGGACGACATCAGGGTTCGGCTGACGACGTCCTCGGAGACCGCACCGGTACCGAAGGGCAGCGCGCTGTTGAGCCAGGCGGTCAGCGCCGGAACGAAGGGCATTTCCCCGATGGCGTGGAAGGAACTGACCAGCCTGCTGTGGTCCCCGGCGACGCCGGGTGGGATGGGCCGGGGGCCCGGCCGCCCGTCGTGCCATCGGGAGAGCGCCGACTCGGTCAGCTGCCTGCGGAGCACGGATCGGCCGTACCGCTCCGCTGACGGCACGAGGTTGGCGCGCCATCCGGGTACCCCGTTGGCGCGGGCCTCGCGTACCAGCGCCGCCAATTGGGCCAGTTCGGCGGCGCCGACCCGTCCGTCGGCGCCCAGCAACTCCGTCGCCATCGCCTGGTAGTCGGACAGCCCCGTGTAGCGGCGGTCGCGTGCGTCGGCATAGACGGTGCGCCGGACCCGCACCAGCGCTGCGAGATCCGCCCGGTCGACCGCGATCGGGGTACGCGACTGAGGGGCCGCGGGTGCGGCGGAGATGGTGTTCCACAGTTCGTTTGTCTCGCGCAGGCGCTCCGCCGGAGAGTCGACCTGGCCCGGCTGCTTCTGGAGGGTGCGCTCGTGCCGCGACAGCACGGTCCGGTAGACCCCCGACGTGCGCACCGCGGGCACCTTGACGGTGAAGGCGCGCGCGACCTGGGCCAGCTGGGCCTGCACCGGGTGTCGCTTGCGCCACAGCTCACGCGCGTCGGCCCGGTCAGCGAGCCTCGTCATGTTCTGCCAGGTGAGCTGCGCCCGGTCGCCGAGCTTGTGCTGGAGCAGGTCCTGGAGGTGACTCAACCCCAACGGCCCGTCGGGGCTGGCGCCGTCGTTGCTCTTGGCATATCGCCGGTACGCCGCGCTGATCAACGTGTCGAGGATCCGCAGGTTCGCCTCGGTGGGAGCTACGTGCTCCTCCCGTTCGACCAGGAGGTCGCGGATCAGCCCGCGCATCTCGAGTCGCCGGTCGTCCGGCAACCCACCGATTCGGTTCATCACCTCGACCACCTGCTGGTCGAGCTCCGCGGCCCGTCCGGCGGCGGTGGGCAGCGCACCAAGCTCCGCCTTGAGCCGGTCGAACGCCGCCCGCCGGATCAACGCGTCCACCGTGACCTGCTGGCCGCCGTCGACCAGCGTCCGGATGTGGTTGTCCAGCGTGGTCAGGTGCGCTGCGGTGACGACCGTGGCCGCCGGGTCCAGGACCTGTTGCACCACCGGCAGGAAGTCCGCGTCCACGAGCGCGTCCGGTGCCCGGTTCAGCACGCCGGTCCAGATCGGGAACTCTCGGTACAGCACGCTGCTCAGCCATTGGCGAGGCTGCGTGCCGGTGTTGTCGGCAGGTTGTGACGCCTCGACGGCTCGCCGCTGTCCGATCTCCTGCCACGTCCGCATCTGCTCGACGGTCGCGGTGGCCATCAGCCTGGCCAGCGACGAGGTGGGCAGTTCGTTTGCTGCCTCCGCCTGCTGAACGAGCACGCGCAGCTCGGTCAGGGCCTCCGCCACCGCCTGGATCTCCACGGCGTCCGGTGAGGCCAGTTCCTCCGCATGGCGCAGTCGCATTTCGAGTACCGGCAACATGTCGACCGCCCAGGCGACGTCGAGCTGTTCGCCCTCACTCGGCGTGCTGGTCGAACCCGTCGACCTCCCGCGATCCGGTGCGGCGAACGCGGGGGTGTTGCCGACCGGCACCGGGCCCGGCGCCGTCAGCTCGATGGTTGCTGCCGTCGCTGGTTCCACCACGGCGGAGCTGATCGCCGCCCGCCAGGCAGCGAGGGCCGTGGGCGTGATCGCGCCCACCAGCGCGGCCCGGGGCTCGACGCCGTGGTGGAAGGATTCCCAGGTTTCGGCTGTACCGGACGGCCCGGCGTGGATGAGTCCGTCGGACACGGAGACAGCACCGTTCGGGGCGAGGAACCAGGTTTCCGGATGCGTGTCGGCCAGTCGACGTAGTTGGTCTGTGAACCGGTGTGCCGCGTCCCGCACCGCAACCACAACGACCGGCCGGGAAGCCGCATCCGTATCGTCGACGATCTGGTTGAGGTCGACGTCGTCGCCTGAATGTTCCCCGTCGCGTTCCACGACGTACAGCACCGTGGTGTCCGGCAGCGCCTGTGGGTGGGTCGTCGCAGAGTCAGGCTGGACGGATGACGCGAAGGCCGGCTCGTGGTTGATCACCCAGACCGCTCCGCTGTTCGCGGCGTCATGGGTCGGCGCCGATGTGGCGGTGGCGCCTGGCAGGTGGTGCGGCCCGACGCCGAGCGGGGCTCCGGTCCCGGTCGATCCGGCCGGTGCCGGTGATTGCAGGGAGTCGACCGCGCCGGGCCCGTGCGGGCGGCCGGACCAGCGGACCGGTGTCAGCGGCACCTCGCTGGACGGTACGACGACAACCTTACCCAGGCCCTTCTCCAGCGCCTGGGTCAGCGACGAGTCGAGGAGCCTCGAAGGCTTTGTCGGATCTGGGTCGTACCACTTCCACACCGACGCCGACCACGGCCGGTCCAGCAACGGCCTGAGCCGGCCACCTACGGCGTGCAGGCTCACCCCGCCGGTGATCACCTGCCCGTCGGCCAGGGTGAACGCCGCGCTTCGAGGGGCCAGTACGCCGACCTGGAGTTCCGCCCTCAACCGTCGGGCGAACGACTCTCCGCCGCCCAAGAAGGAACGCGGAGCGCGGCCCGTCTCGCAGGCGACCAGAACCACATCTCGGCCGCCCCGCTCGGGCCAGCCATGATCCCGCCGCAGATAGGCAGCGAATTCGACCGCGTTCAGGTACTTCTCGCCAACCTGGATCCGCTGCCCGGCCACATCGAAATGGGACAGGATCGTCACCATGCCCACCGCGCGAGGGGCCGCTTGCACCGCCGCCTGTTCCGCAGGATCCACCTCCGGCTCGGCACTGCCGAGCCACAACACCTGGTGTACGCCTGCTCGGGAACCAGCTCCCGGTTCGTCCCGCCCGACAGATTCCACCTGCACCGTCGGTACCGCCGGCTCCCTCGGTACCACCTGCTCCGTCGGCTCCACCTGGTCCGTCGGGCCTGGGTCGGGCCGCACAATGGCCTCACCGCTGTCTGGTTCAGCGGCCCCCGGAATCGACCGGAACGTCGCGGGTTCGATCTCCGCTAGACCCGGCCCATCGGCAGGGGAGCGAGTCGTCGCAGGAATGCCGTCGTTGACGGCCGCGGATGAGATCGCAGCGGTCCGCACGGGGTGTCGGACGAGCTCAGCCACCTGGCGGGCCAGCGACGCAGCGTCGTCATGTGCGAGATCAGTGACGAGGACCGGGGTCTTGCCCTGCCACAGCGGGTGGTGGGGCCGCAGGCCGGCGGCGAGCAAACCTGCGGCGATGTTTTCGGACTCGGCGTTGTAGGACCCGCTACGAAAGAGGACGGGATAGGCGTCCGGGGGTGGCGCCATCCACTCCGCCCACTGTGCAGGGGGGTCCGAGCCTTCGCCGCCGCTCCAGTCGAGCATCAGACCGGCACCGAACCTGTTCGGCAGTTCCTCTCGCGGCGCACCTACCAGGCGGTAGGCGGGTTCGGCTTCCGCTGCTTGGCTGCGCGTCAGGACCCAGGGCGAACGAACAAGGTCCGCGAAGCGGAAGCCGAGGTCGCCCGTCGTCCGGACGAACCTGTTGGTGACCGCCACCTCGATGGTGCGAGGCGGCGGGGGCAGTTGACGGTCACCGACCGGGAACGGACCTAGTCCCCGGTTGTTCAGCCATCGAAGGATGGAGTCATGGGGCAACTCGTCCGGCACCGCGTCGAGGTAGAGATAACTGTGGGCCTCCTGCTCGGCATGCCACGGCAACCTTCGACTCAGCTCCCGGAAGGGCTCGACGATGGACTCCCACATGGCTCTGTCGCGCCCACCCTCCCCCGTGGTCTCCTCGGTAAGAGCCAGCGTTGATGACCAATCCATCAGATAGTCGAACACGGCGGCTGATTCCGCGGCCGACAACTGGGCACCCGCCGCTACCGGACGGCCGGCGACAGGATCGGGCAGGGAGTCCGGCTCCCTGCCCTCCGACGCGGCAGGCTCGACGTGCCCGAAAAGGGCGTAGATCGACGAGGCGGTGTCATCTGATTCGGCGAGACTGTGCACGCTCGGCGCCGGTGAGGAATGTGGCACCACGGTGACGAAGCTCTGCTCCGTGCTCGCCGGGCGCACGTCGAGGCGCACACCACGTAGATTGGCCAAGCCAATTGCCTGGCTGCCCGGCATATCGGGCGCCAGGACCGTTACGTCCTTGACCATGCCTCCGCCTATCCCGATCAGGATCTGGTCGGGCTGCGGCCGCAGGGAGCTCAGCACCCGCACCGGCCCGGGGCCCGGGTCGCGCAGCCAGTCCTCCACCTGCCGGACGGGGTCCACACCGTCCCGCGCGGGTATCGAGACGTAGCCCCATCCGGTTTCCCCGAAGCCTCGATCCGGCAGGGCGTTCACCGCCGAAACGGCGGTACGTACCAGGCCACGCCACAGGCCAGCCTCGTACCGCTCGAGCGATGTCGCAGTGTCCAGGATCGCGGTGTTGCGCTGGACATCCTCGTATTCCCACAAAAGTCGCCAGAGTGCCCGGGCTTCCCAGGAGGACAGACCGAGCTGGTCGGGCGCGGAAACTCGCAGGCTCTGAAGGTCTCCGCCGAAGTCACCCCCAAGACCGACGAGCTCGGCGGCCATCAGATCCGCAGGCTGCGCCCGCCACTGCGCCGACACCGGGAACTCCAGGTCCAGTGGCACGCGTACCGGAGGTTCAGAAAGCTCTTCTTCATAGTGTCGTGCGTGCGCACTTACGGGAAATCGTGGGTGCGAGGGTACAGGAGCGCTCAGGTGTTCACCGATCCGTCGACCAGCAACCTTGTAGAATTTCGCCGCCGGGTGGTCAGTCACCAGTCTGACCGACTCGCCCCCCGATGCGGGGACCATCACGTTCACATAGAACTCGCGATCCACCTGGTCATAGGACACCAAGCCGCCGGCCGCATAAATGGCGATGTCCCCGTCGAGCTTCTGCACCAGAGCATCGGCGCATCTCTGCGCTACCGGCAGAAACGGGATCTGGTCAGTGCTGTCAGACTGGGCATACGGGTTGCAGAATCCGAGCAGGAGATCCGGCCGCTTCCCGTCGTCGCCCGGCTGCCAGTACGGGTCATTGACAAGCACCTCGGCCAGGTAGAAGGGGTCAAAACCCGCATCACCAACTTTGACTACCATTTCGCCGCCGTGCATGTCGATGGTGTACATCTGAGAAACCGTAGGCGCACGGACCGCCCACACGACCTCCTCCAGCAGTTCCCCTGCCACCGGATTGCCCTTTAAAATGCGCATTCCGGGCACAGCAATACTCTGATCATACATCGCTTGAGCGCTGTCACTCAGCGGCCCCACCGGCGGCTGCTGACGAGGCAAAGCCGCCCCTACATCGTAGGTCGGCATCACCTGATTCAACGGGTCCGACTCGTGAGCCAACGGCGCCTGCACATTTTCCATTCCAACACCCGGCAGTTCAACCGGCGCGATGTCAGGCCTGGCGGGAAATGGCCCCATCAGCAACCCCCGCCCGGTACGGGGCCAGAACGCGTGCCACCCCTGCCGATTCCTCAGCAGCCCCATTTTCAGCTTTCCGCTGGCCGCGTCCCGGAAGGTGGCCAAACCTCCCGACTCGATTTTGTTGTCGAGAACCATGATTGCACCGGTTGCCGCGACGACAACCTGGTCGAGCAGGTCTGCCAGTCGTTGCGCGAAGGGATTGCCGGAGCTGTGGGACGACTCCACAACAAGAACCAGAGTCTTGTCCCGCCACAGATCCCGCCTCATCCGCAGCTCGGCCGCTACCCCACTGACGTGGCTTTCGTTTCCGTATCTGAGTTGGAGATAGTTGTGCAGGAAGATCGGGTAGAAGTGCTTGTTGAGATCCGGGTCCCACACCCGGCCCATCTTCAATGCCGACTCCTGGAGACCTGCATGCGGAGTGATCCGCATAGCCTCAACACTGGCGCGCAGGTCAAGCTCTTCCGAAAATGGGGTGAACACATAGGTCGGATCGCTGCCCGAAGTGACCGTCAAGCACCAGTTCTCGTGGGCAAGGCTGGCCAGGCCGGAGACATCATCATGAAGTCCGGCAATCGTTTTGACATACTGATTGCTTATCGCGATCTCGACGCTGCCCTCCGGACGAACACGTCGCGCACCGGTCAGGATCGGGCCAGCATGCACATTGTTCGCGTACCGCAGAATCGACTCGAGCGGGAGAAGACCCGGCGACACCTTCACGTAGGCGTAACTGAGGCCATCCTCGTCGGGATGCCCGGGTAGCTGGACCCATGCATCCCAGGCAGGATCGAGAATATGCGCGAGGACGAGTCGGTCTTCGGGCGTGTGTTCGAGCGCCACCGGGCTGAGCTCGTACGTGTCGGCCCGGTCGGCGAGGTATCGCCACAACGTGACAAGGTCATCTTCGGACAGGTCAGCGAGTGCGGCGGAAAGACCGTCGTTCCCCGCCTCCAGCGCGGCGATCCTCTCCTGAACCTCGGCGAGATCTGCGGCAAACGCCGCCTCATCAACTGCTTCCATCGTTCGGGCGTTCGGGAGCCCCGGCGCCACCGCAGCCGGTGCCACCGCAGCCGGGGTCGCCGCGAAACTCGCCCCCAGCCACTGCTCGTGGCCGCCCCAGGTGGAGATGTCGTTCTGGCCCATGCCCAGCGCCGGCCACGAAACCTGCTGCCTGCCCAACGCGCGCAGCGTGTCGGCAAGAGATGCGGACATCCTGTCGACCGGCAGCCTCGGGATCGGTGCATACCATTCCCAGCCGGCCACGCCGATCTGCAGCCGGATCTGCCCGTCGTCCATGGACAGGCCGATCCCCGCACGCACATCACCGTCGGCGCGGGTGAAGACCGGTGTCCGGGAGGCCAGAACGCCAACACGTAGAGCATCACGCAGTTGTGCCGCAAAGGACACACCCGGTACCACGCCTGAATCCCCCGCCATCAGCAGGACGTCCGGCCCACCCTCCTCGGGCCATCCATCGATCCCCCGCAGATAGTCGGCAAACTCGACAGCGGTCATGAACTCCCCGCCCACCGCAATTCGCGGGGCGCTCGCCGTATGCCCCGCAGCGACACGAGGTCCGGGTTGCGAGACCACGGTGACCATGCCAGGGACGAGCGGTGCGATGTCGGCTTCCGGTCGGTCGGCCAGCCACAACAGGCGGCCGGCGGCGAACACCCCCTGCTCCGGTAACGATGACTCCGGGTTCCGTACGCCCCGAATCTCGGCTATCACCGTCTGCGTCAACTCACGGAAATCTCTCGTCCCTCGCCGCCCGCCGTGATACTCGACCCAGAGGCTGTCCCGTCGCCGGTCAACGGCAAGCCGGTCGTCCGAGACCACCAGGGGACGGCCAGGCGCGACGAAGATGGTGTCCGGGTACCTGCCGGAAATCTGGGGAAGCGCGATCTCGTTGGCGGCTGCGAACCCTGCCAACACCACCACGGCATGATGTTGCTGCAGACTTCCCATCACCCGCTCGAAGGCCGCGACCAGGAGTTGAGCGTCGACAAACGGGTTTTCCACGAGAAGCCGCTGATCGACGAACACGATCAGCGCACCTTCCAACGGGGACAGCACTTCCGGGCGTACCACCAGCGAGGGCTGGCCTGCGCTGTCGTCAGCCACGATGGCCACCGCCCCGCCATCGGGCGTGTACTGCGCAACAAAGCCCTGCTCCGGATGAACCGCCTGGCCCTGGCTGGCGCTCTCGGTCCAGGTGGTCCAGTCGGATGGAGTGCTGGGGTGGGGGTCATTGTGGGG
>NZ_WVUH01000177.1 GCF_017614955.1 Micromonospora echinofusca | reverse complement strand
GGACGGCCGGGGGTACGGCGGGACGGGCGGTACTCGGGACGTGGGTACGGGCACCGGCGGGCACCCGCCCATTCTCCGGGGCGCCGGCCGTTCCCGGGGGGCAACCCGGGCCACCGTCCGGTGGCGTGTCGTGCGCCACCCCCGGTCGGCCGGGACCGCCGGATGGTGGGATCACCCGTCCCGCCCGTCAGCGGCGCCCGATACCCTGATGTCGTCTGACACGGCGCCGCCGGCATCATCCGGCGGCGTCGGCACGCTCAGGGCTGCGGGAGGGAGTGCGCCGTCGTGGCACTCGTGGTGCAGAAGTACGGCGGATCCTCCGTCGCGGACGCCGAACGGATCAAGCGGGTCGCCGAGCGGATCGTGGCCGCCCGCAAGGCCGGTGACGACGTCGTGGTCGTGGTCTCCGCGATGGGCGACACCACCGACGAGCTGATGGACCTGGCCCACCAGGTGAGCCCGGTGCCGGCCGGACGTGAGCTGGACATGCTGCTCACCGCAGGGGAGCGGATCTCGATGGCGCTGCTCGCCATGGCGATCCACAACCTGGGGTACGAGGCCCGGTCGTACACCGGCTCGCAGGCCGGCGTGCTCACCACCTCGGTGCACGGCCGGGCCCGGATCATCGACGTCACGCCGGGGCGGTTGCTCGGCGCGCTCGACGAGGGCGCGGTCGCGATCGTGGCCGGCTTCCAGGGCGTCTCCCAGGACACCAAGGACATCACGACCCTCGGCCGGGGCGGCTCGGACACCACGGCGGTGGCGTTGGCCGCCGCGCTGCGTGCCGACGTCTGCGAGATCTACACCGACGTCGACGGGGTCTTCACCGCCGACCCGCGGATCGTGCCGAACGCGCGGCACATCAAGCAGATCACCTACGAGGAGATGCTGGAGCTGGCCGCCTGCGGTGCGAAGGTGCTGCACCTGCGCAGCGTCGAGTACGCCCGGCGGGCCGGCCTGCCGATCCACGTCCGCTCGTCATACTCGACCAACACCGGCACCATGGTCACCGGATCGATGGAGGACCTTCCCGTGGAGCAAGCACTGATCACCGGGGTCGCCCACGACCGCAGTGAGGCGAAGATCACGATCGTCGGCGTGCCGGACGAGCCCGGTGCCGCCGCCCGGATCTTCGACACGGTGGCCGGCGCCGAGATCAACATCGACATGATCGTGCAGAACGTCTCCACCGAGGGGACCGGCCGCACCGACATCTCCTTCACGCTGCCCAAGACCGACGGGCCGACCGCGATGGCCGCGCTCAGCAAGATCCAGGAAGCGGTCAAGTTCAAGGGCCTGCTCTACGACGACCACGTCGGCAAGGTCTCGCTGATCGGTGCCGGCATGCGTTCCCACCCGGGCGTGGCGGCCAGCTTCTTCGCCGCCCTCGGTGCCGCCGGGGTGAACATCGAGATGATCTCCACCTCCGAGATCCGGGTCTCCGTGGTCTGCCGGGACACCGACCTCGATGCCGCCGTCCGCGCCATCCACGACGCGTTCGAACTCGGGGGCGAGGAGGAAGCGGTCGTCTACGCGGGTACCGGGCGGTAACGGCGGTGGGGCGGTTGCCCACCCTCGCTGTCGTCGGCGCCACCGGCGCGGTCGGCACGGTCATGTGCGAGCTGCTCTCCGGGCGGAAGAACGTCTGGGGCGAGATCCGGCTGATCGCCTCCGAGCGGTCGGTCGGTCGGCCGGTGCGCTGCCGGGGCGAGGAGCTGACCGTCCAGGCGCTCACCCCGGACGTGTTCGACGGGGTCGACGTCGCGATGTTCGACGTACCGGACGAGATCTCCGCGCAGTGGGCGCCGGTCGCGGTCAGCCGGGGCGCGATCGCGGTCGACAACTCCGGTGCCTTCCGGATGGACCGGGACGTGCCCCTGGTCGTACCCGAGATCAACCCGGAGCAGATCCGTAACCGGCCCAGGGGCATCATCGCCAACGGCAACTGCACCACCCTGGCGATGATCGTGGCGATCGCCCCGCTGCACCGGGAGTACGGCCTCCGCGAACTCGTCCTCGCCTCCTACCAGGCGGCCTCCGGCATCGGCAAGGCCGGCGTGGACACCCTGCACGACCAGCTCAGCAAGATCGCCGGGGACCGGCTGCTCGGCTCCCGACCGGGCAACGTCCGGCAGGCCGTCGGGGACGACATGGGCCCGTTCCCGGCGCCGCTCGCGCTCAACGTGGTCCCCTGGGCCGGCTCCCTGCTCGACGGTGGCTGGTCCTCGGAGGAGATGAAGATCCGCAACGAGACCCGCAAGATCCTCGGGCTACCCGATCTGAAGGTCTCCGCCACCTGCGTACGGGTGCCGGTGGTGACCGGCCACTCGGTGGCCGTACACGCCGTCTTCGGCTCCGAGGTGGACGCCGAGGGCGCCCGCGAGGCACTGCGGAACGCACCCGGGGTGATCCTGGTCGACGACCCGGCCACCGGCGAGTTCCCGATGCCGATCGACGCGGTGGGCACCGACCCGTCCTGGGTGGGCCGGATCCGCCGCGCGGTGGACGACCCGAGGGCGCTGGACCTCTTCGTCACCGGCGACAACCTGCGCAAGGGCGCCGCGTTGAACACCGCCCAGATCGCCGAGCTGCTCGCCGCCGAGTTCCGGGCCGCCGCCCACTGAGTCCGGCCGCCGGTGAGTCCTGTCGGCCGGCTCAGGCGGCGGCCAGGCGTACCCCGTCCCGGCCCTGCCGTTTCACCACGTAGAGCGCCTCGTCGGCCCGGCGCAGCGTCGACTCCGGTGGCTCACCGCGCCGGGGCAGGGCCACCCCCACGCTGATCGTCCGGCCGACACCCCGGGCCGCCTCGACCAGCCGCTCGGCGACCCCCACCGCCTCGCCGGGCTGACCCACCTCCACCACCGCCACGAACTCGTCCCCGCCGGTGCGGTACAACTCGTCGCCGTGCCGCAGCGCACCCTGCAACGCCCGGGCCAGACCGACCAGCACCTGGTCACCGGCCTGGTGGCCGTACGTGTCGTTGACCGACTTGAAGCCGTCCACGTCGATGGCGAGCAGGGCGGTACGCCCCGGCGTGGCGGTGGCGATCCGCTCCCCGAACGGCCCGGCATGACCCAGCCCGGTCAACGGGTCCGAACTGGCCCGCTCCCGCAGCCGGGCCAGCGTCCGGAGCCGGTCCAGGCAGGTCCACGCCTGCCCGGCGAGCAGCTCCATCAGGTTCACCGTGGTCGGATCGGGGCGGCCCAGCCGTTCGTCCGCCACGAGCAGCACCCCGCCGCTGTCCGGTGGCCCCACCGGTACGGCCACCAGCGTGCGGACCCCCGCCCGGACCAGCGGCAGGTAGTCCGCCACCGGCGGCTGCCCCGGCTCCCCGAGGGTGTACGCGGCACCGTGCCGGTGCGCCCGCGCCATGATCCGGCCCAACGGCACCTCGCCGGCCTCGACGAGTTCGGCCCGGATCCGGGACTCCAACTCCCCGGGGGCGCGGGCCGGGGCGCCGAGCCGCAGCCCGGCGGTCGGGTCGGTCAGCAGCAGCACCGCCGCCGAGAGCCCGGAGACCTCCCGGGCCGCGCAGCTGGCCCGCTCGTTCAGCTCCCACTCGGTACCGGCGGTGGTGAGCGCCGAGGCGTGCCGGAGCAGTTTCTCGCTGCGGCTCTCGGCCGGCGGGCCGCCCAGCGCGATGATCCGGGCGCCGAGTCGGGCGGCGACCCGCTCGGCGGTCTCCCGCCACGGGCCCAGCTCGACCGGTCCACTCCACTGGAGGTGGAGCACGCCCAACGGGCGACCGGCCGGGTCGAGGACCGGTACGCACACCTCGGCCACCACGTCGGGGCGTACCGGCAGGTAGTCGGGGTCGTCGGCGACGGCCGGTACGGTCACCCCGGTACCGGTCGAGTAGACCCGCCCGACGATCCCCTGCTCCGGCGACACGGTGGAGAAGACCTGCCACGATCCGGTGGCCGCCACGCACCGCAGCCGGTCGTGCACGTGCAGCAGGACCGAGATGGTGGCCGGGACGTACCGGCCCAGTGCGGTGACCGTCGACTGGCACGCCTCCAGCGCGGTCGACGCCATGGGCAGGCGGACCGCCACGTCACGGAGCACCCGTTGTTGATCCACGTCGGCGTCGTTCCAGGTCACGATGGGTGGGGCAGGGGAGGATGGCCGCGACCAAGGGTACCCACGGCCAGCGGGTGGACCGGTTTCCTCGTACACATGTGCTATCCACAGGCTGTGGACACGGCCTGTGGGTAGCGGTGGGCGTCGCCCACGACGATGCTGTGGCGGTCGTCGCAGGACGACTGCGCAGACGATCGGCGGGGACTAGCGTGAATGTCCCGCGAGTGGAGGTGCCGATGCTCATCGCCCAGCTCAGTGACCCGCACCTGACCACCGGTGCGCTGGCGACCGAGGCCGCCGCCGGCCTGCACCGGGCCCTCGGCCGGGTGCTCGCCCTGACACCCCGGCCGGACCGGGTGCTGATCAGCGGCGACCTGACCGAACACGGCAGCCCCGAGGAGTACGCCACCCTCCGCGAGATGATCACCCGTTACCCGCTCCCGGTGCACCTGGCCGCCGGCAACCACGACGGCCGCGAGGCGATGATCGACGCCTTCGGCGGGACGGCCTGCCTGGGCGGCGGACACGACCTGCACTACGTGGTCGAGGAGCCGGAGCTGACCCTGGTGGTGCTCGACTCGCTGACCGAGGGCCGCCCGGAATGGCAGCGCCCCGGACTGGCCGGCTGCGGCCGGCTCGGCCCGGAACAGCTCACCTGGCTGGACGGCGTGCTCGCCCGCCGCTCGGACGTGCCGGCGGTGGTCTGCGTACACCATCCGCCGGTGGCGGTCGGCATCCCGTTCATGGACGGCATCCGGCTGCGCGACGGGGACGCGCTCGCCGAGGTGATCGGCCGGCATCCGCACGTCGTCCGGGTCACCACCGGACACCTGCACCGGGCCACCACCACCGCCTTCGCCGGTACGGTGCTGACCACCGCGCCGAGCACCTTCCGGCAGGTCTCCCTCGCCATGCACCCCGACGAGCAGCTCGGCTGGGTCGCCGAACCGACCGCGTTCCTGCTACACCGGCTCGCCGGCACCCACTGCGTCACGCACATCGTGCAGGTCAGCCACACCTCAGGAGTGATCGGCGTCTTCTGAACCACCGGAACCGGGCAGCGGCCCTGCCTCCGGCCTGTTGGTCCGGACCCGCCCACCAGTTCATCCGATGCGTCCGTTGCGCGCGGGTGCCACCGTCACTCCATGACCCCTGGACAAGCCACTCTTCCCATTCGGACAGTCACCACGACGAGACCACTTCACCGGGCGCTGGCGCTCGTCGCCGGCACCCTGCTGGCCACCGTGGTCGGTGCGGCGGCTCCCGCCAACGCCGAGGAACCGACCGACCTCCGCTTCGGTGACCTGCGCATCTGCGATCCGACCGCCTGCTACACCGCATGGCGGGTCATCGACTCCGACCAGGACGGGGCGAGTGACGCCGACGAACTCGCCGCCGGCAGCGACCCCCACGACCCGGCGAGCCGACCGCTGCTGAAGCACATCGCCGAGCTGACCATGGCACGCCAGCTCCCGTCCTTCGAGGCGGGACGCGGTGCGTTCGTGGTGCTGCCGGCCGAGATCCTGGAGATCCGCGCGAAAGCCGGCATCGAACCCGTCGGCGCGTTCCCCCTACCGGCCCGCGGCGACATGCTGACCCGGATGGGCATCTCCCTCGACCTGCTCAAGGAGTACGGTCTGTCCCCGGACCGCGACGGGTTCACCATCGGCCTGGACACCCTCGGCACCAAGGACGGCCCGCCCGGCGTCCGGGTCGCCGGCATCGACGTCGGCCTGATCAGCGCCGGCTTCGACAACCCCACCCGGCACGTCGCCGGTGGCGGCGTCAAGAGCCACCGCCCCGCCTGGTTCGGCGGCGGCTGGGTCACCGACTACAACGACGGGTCACGGGACGTGACCTACCAGGACTCCGAGGACGGGACGGTGACGATCGAACACACCAACCCGGACGGGTCCGAAGGCAACACGAGGACCATCCAGCAGGACGGCGAGGCGGGTTCCGAGAGCAGGACCAAGGAGACGGTCACCGATCCCCAGGGCAACCTGGTCAGCTCGACACTCACCACCGTCCAGCGCCTGTCCGACGGGGCGGTCAACAAGATGTCCGTCACCAAGGAGTTCATCCGGGACGACAACGGCAAGGTGACGGGTACCCGGATCACCACCACCGTCTCGTACATCTCGGCCGACGGTGAGTACGGGTCCAGTGCCCAGACCGTCGAATCGTGCGACGCCGACGGTGCCAACTGCACGACGACCTCCTCGGAGTACAGCGACAGCGACGACCCCAAGGAAGAGGAGTACGTCGATCCCGAGGTGGGCAACCCGACGATCGTGACCCAGGAGGCGGTCGACGGGGTGCTGCGTACCCGGGGCGCGGCGATCAACGTGATCCAGGGCTGGACCGCACCGGGCCTGGAGGGTGAGCCCAGGGATCCGCAGAATCCCGCCGCGGTGATCCTGGTCGACCCCGAGTTGGCGGACCACTACCTGCTGGTCGAACCGATTCGGATCACCAAGGCCCAGCCCGAGGTGCGGCCCGACCTGCCCAGCCCGATCGAGCCCGCCGGTCCGCCGGCCGGGGGCGGGTGCAACGGTCTCTGCTGACCGTCCGCCACTGCTGTCACCTACCGGAGGCCGGTGAACGACCGCCGGCGGTGGGCCAGGCGCCGGCTCCCGGTTCGAGGGCCGGCGCCACTCACTGCGTGGCTTCGCTGCGGTTGATGTCGAGTTCGTCGGTGTACGTCGCCAGCGGGGCGCCGTCCGGGCCGTACGCGACCAGCCGGCCGTGCGACAGGTTCGCCGACCGGAACGAGAAGACCCGCTGCCCGGGGTAGAGCGGCAGCAGCGGGATGCGGCGGGCGGCGCCACCCGGGGCCGACTGGTACTCCAGACGGGTGACCCGGCCGTCGACCACGCCGTTGACCCGTACCTTGGTCTTCTCCGCCGTGACCCCGAAGCTGATCGCCGCACCCGCCCCGAACTCGGCGCACTCGGCCTGACTTCGGCAGACGAAGAAGTAGCGCGGATTGCCGGCATCGGCCAGCGTGTACGCCTTGAACGTCGGATCGGCGCCCGCCGGTAGCGGCTGTACCGCGAAGAAGGCCAGGGTCACCATCGCGGTGGTGGCCACCCGTAGCGCGGTCCTGCGGCCTGGCGCTGGCCGGTGCACGCCCACAGTGGCGACCGCGATCCCGCCGAAGCCGGCCAGGCACACGGTCAGCGTGCCGACGGTCCGGGCGTTCTCGAAGAGGAACTGCATCCCTGTGGTGACCGAGAGTTGGTTGAGCAGCGCGCCGAGGGAGAACACCATCGCCCCGAGCAGGGCGGCCCCGGCGACCCGCTGTACCACGCCGGCCGCACCGATCAGCAGCATCGCCGCCAGGACCGGCCAGATCTGATGATGGGTCCAGGAGACCGGGGAGGCCGCCACCGTGGCGCACCCGACGAGTACGGCCGCGTGCGCGGGCTGTCGGGCGCGGTCGAGCTGTCGGGCGCGGAGCAGGGCGACACCGCAGATCACGGCGACCAGGGCGGCCCAGAGCGGGGGCAGGTCGTCCGGGGTGACGCCGATCCGGAGCAGCATGCCGTGCAGGGACTGGTTGCCCAGGGAGGCCAGGTTGCCGATCCGTGAGGTGTTCACCACGGTCCCGGTCCAGAACGTCCAACTGTCGGCGGGCAGGACGGCCGCACCGAGCGCGGCACAGCCGACGAACGCGGCGGCGGCCCGCCCGGCATCCCGGTAGCGTCGGGCGGCCAGGAAGTAGACCACGAAGAGCAGGGGGGTGAGCTTGATCGCGGCGGCCACTCCGACGAGTACGCCCCGGCAGCGGGCCGGGGTCAGCCCCATCCCGTCCACCAGGGCCAGCAGCACGATGAAGATGCTGACCTGCCCGAAACGCAGGTTGCTCTGCACGGGCGCGGAGATCATCAGCACGCAGGCGGCGGCCGGGACGAGCAACTGTCGGCGTTGCTCTGCGGTGCTGGCCCCGGTAAGCGGGTTGCGGGACGCCAGCGCCCGACCGGTGGGCGGATTGCGATGCGCCAGCGCCCGACCGGTCGCCACCGCGATGGCCGCCACGGCCGCGCAGGTCGCCACCAGCCACCCGGCCTGCACGACCACCTCCGGCAGCAGGCCGATCGGCCAGAGCACGAGCGCTGCGAAGGGTGGGTAGGTGAACGGGCCACCGTTCTCCGCAACGAACTCGTAGAGCGGCTGACCGTCGTGCAGATGGCTGATCGCACCGTAGTAGATGTGCAGGTCGGAGAGGCGGTCCCAGGTTGGCCGGCGGAGCACCAGCACCGACGAGACGGCCGCGACCACCCCGAACACCGACCACAGTGCAACCGTCCGCTGCCCCCGCATGTGCACAGTGTATTTTCCCGGACCGGTTCCGCCGGTCACCGCTCAGTCTCGATCGACTGTCGACCAGCGTGTACCTACTGTTCGTCCCGGTGATCCGTCCTGGCGAGATGACGGGCGACGGTCGTCCTGAAGACGCCGTCGAGCCGGCCGCAGCTCCGGCACTGGAAGTTCGGGTCGAGGAAGCCGCCGCAGCCGCCGCACCGGCCACAGTCGTCCGGGTCGGTGTACCGGCTCAGCGCCTCGACCAGGGCGGACGCCGCCCGATGGGTCAACGTGAAGGTCCGGTCCGCCGGGCCGACCCGCATGGTGACGGTCATGACCGGCTGGTCGGGCACCCTGTCGAAGGGCGCGATCCCGGCGAGGAACTGCTCCATCGCCCTGACCGGTGCGGGAACGTGGGGAGACGTCACCCCGCGAGGGTACTGGCGTCGGCTACTCCTGGCGCCCGCTCCCGTAGCCTGCTTTCGGCGGCGGCCGGATTCGGTGTTCGGCCGCTGGACGCGCGCCGGGCTGCTTAGCATGATTCCGTGATCGACCCGGATGCGGACCAGGCGATAGTCGAACAACTCGCCGACCTGCTGCGGGACCGGATCCGCTCCGGCGACCTCGCACCGGGGGCGCTGCTGCCCGGCGAGGCCCGGCTGACCGAGGAGTACGGCCTGAGCCGGACGGCGGTCCAGCAGGCGATGGCGCTGCTGCGGACCGAGGGGCTGGTCAGCATCGACCCGACCCGGGGTGCCTTCGTCTGCACGAGTGAACCCGCCGAGACGGTCACCCTGCTCAAGGGGGACACCGTCTCCGCCCGCCTGCCCACCCCGGTCGAGCAGCGGGAACTCGGCGCCGGGGACGGTGTGCCGGTGCTGGTGGTCTTCCGTGCCGACGGCTCCCGCGAGCTGTACTCAGCCGACCGGGTACGCGTCGGCCGTTGACCGCAGCCGAAGACCGACTGTCGGGCGGATCTTCGCCAGCTCATCTCCTGCTCGCATGCCGAAGGGCTTCACCCTGCCGACCCGGCAGCCTAGATTGATCTTCCATGCAGTGGCTGGCGCCGATCATGGGTTTCCTGGGCGGTGTGGTGGCGGCGTCGGTGACGGCCATCATCACGGTGCGGACCAACCGCAGCAAGATGGCGGCCGACATCCGGTCCCGCTGGGACGCCGCGCTCCTGGAGAAGGCCAACGATCTGACCGAGGCCACCAGATCCCTGCGCCACCTCGCGGAGGGCTACCCGCAGTGCGTCGACCGGGACGCCCAGACCGCCCGGCTCGACGAGGTCCACCAGCGGCTGCGGATCACCTCGGAGCAGCTCCGGCTGGTCGGTGACATCCGAGTCCAGGCAGCGGCCCGACGGATCCTGCAACACGGGTACGCGGTCCGCACGCAGGCCGAGACCGGTGAGGATCCGAGGGCCGCCCAGTACCAGACCCACCCGCCGGTCAGCCGGCTGAACGACGCCCTCCAGGAGTTCTACCGGGCGGTACGTCACCAGCTCCGGGCGCCGGACGCCGACGACGTGCTGCACGACGACGACCTGGACGCGATCGCCCTGAGCGCCGGCAACCCGTAGGCTTCCGGTCGGTTCTGCTTGGCCCCGGTCGGCCCTGCTCGGCCCCGGTCGGGTCAACTGCCGAATTCGTACCGTGGGTTGCTCCCCGGCCAGGTGCCGCTGCTTGTGCTGGCGGACCGGCACCGACCCGGTTCTGCAATTTGCTGGATGTTGGGGTGTCCCAGCCTGCCGGACACCCCAATATCCAGCAAATTGGAATGATCATGGGGGTGCGAAAGTGAACCCGCCAATGGAGGCCGGCAATCGACGGACACGATGCAAAAGGGCCAGGTGAGATGGTGTCTCACCTGGCGTTTTTGCCTCTGGTCGGGGTGGCCGGATTCGAACCGACGACCTCTTCGTCCCGAACTGTCGGCGAGGCGTTCGGATGAGGCATCGTCCGAGGTCACCCGGGCTGTTGCGGGTTGTTCCGGTCCGCCAGGGCTGGCACGGTTGCGGTACTCCGCTGCTGTACCGCAGCTCCGGCATGGTCAGGTGACGCCGATGCTGGTGGCGAGGCGGGTGGCCTGCGTGGGGGCGCGTCGGTCGCGGGCGACCTGGGCGACGATCTCCCGGGCGGCTGGTCGGTGGCGGATCTCGGCCGGGGCGGTCCGCTCGGCGTCGACCAGAACGCGGCCTGCGTTGACCGGGTCGCCGGCCAGCAGGTACGCCCGCGCCGCGTCGACCAGATGCGCGGCGCGATGCTCAGCGGCGAGCCAACGCCACCCGTCCCGACCGAGCGTCTTCTCGTGCCAGACGATCGCGTCGTCCGCGTGCCCCAGGTCGACGGCGGCGGTGACCCGGGCCAGATCCACGGCGGTCGGCCCGAACCCGGTCCGATGGTGGTCGTGACCGTCCCCCACCCGGGCGGCCAGGTCGGCAGCCTCCCCGAGCAGCCCGGCGGCAGCACGGTCGTCACCGCAGCCGGCCGCTGACAGGGCCGCCTGCACCAGCAGCGTCCCACACAACGACACCTCCGACGCAGGGCCACCGTCGAGGTCGGGTGGGGCGATCCGGTACGCCGCCTTCCGCAGCACCGGCACCGCCACCCTGGACCGGCCGGCGGCCCGTAACACCTGCCCGAGCTGCACCGCAGCGGCAGCCACCCGCACCCGGTCCCCGGCCGCGACGGTCATCGCCCGGTCGGCGGCCAACCACGCCAGATCCACCACACCCAGCTTCAGCAGCACCGCCGCCGTCACCCGGTACACCTCCACCAGCAGCGGATGGCCCGACACCGGATCATCGGCGTGGACGCGCTGCGCGGCGGTCAGCAGACCGGGTAGGAACGTCACCACCTGCGGGTACCGGCCGTGCTGGAAGGCCGTCCACGCATGCTGCACGCTGGCCGCCACCTGGCCGACGGACAACCCCGCCTCATTTGCCGGCGCGGTGTCGTACGCCGACAACACCGCCCCGACCAGATCCACACCACCCGGCTGCTCGACCACGATCGGCGGCTGGGTGTCCCGGCCGAGCAGTACGGCAGTGTCGATCCGCAACACCCGCGCGATGTCCTCGATCGTGGACACCCGATCCAACGACCGCACACCGCGTTCGACCTTGTCCACCCAACTCTTCGACTTCCCCAACCGATCGGCCAACACCTGCTGCGACAACCTCCGCCGACCACGCCAGTACGCCACCCGCCGACCGATCGGCAGGGCATCCAGTCGGTTGGCGCTCATGCCGTCCGCCCGAGGGTCGGGTGGTGGGGCGCACCGGCAGGCAGCCAGGACAAGGTTCCGCCGCGACAATCACAGGTCCACGGTGGCGAGACGGCCTTGTGTGTCGGCACAGAGGATCACCTTCCCTTGGGCAACAGCCTGGTCCTGACGGAGACCAGCTCTGGCACGTTCGGTAACCGTGACGCTACGATCACGGCGGAAGATGCTGGACTCACCAGCGGTACGGGTGAGCTGCTCAGGGGCCACGTCTGGTGGCTGCCCCGCGACGGGAAAAGTCGACTACCGGTCAACGTTGGGATGTCGATGACACAGTTCGAACGATCCACCTTGGTGCGCGGCGACGTGACCGGCTACCTACTGAAGCTGATCCGGGAGTCCATCCCCCGGACACAGGAACAACTCGGCGTGGACCTCGACGTTGACCGCGCGACCGTGCAGAGCTGGGAGTCGGGACGGCGACCGTTCCTCGCTGTCCCGTTCGGTCAAGCCATCAAGCTCCGTCAGAAGTTCAGCAGGCTCGGGGCACACCCGGTTCTGATCGATGCGCTCCCGGATGCCGCCGAAGCGGACCTCATCCTTGCCACGACGCTCAAGCCCAGGATCGAGCGGGCAGACCTCACCGAGCAGCCTCTCGGATGCTCGGTGCTCACCCATCGACTAGCCGACCTGCTCCTCTGGGCGGTCCTCGGCCAGACACCCACCTTCATCAGCAGCCTCCCAGCGGCCCCGCGCCGACGCGGCCCCGTGGCAACCGGTCCGACCCTCTGCGCCGAGGAACAGCGCGCGTTCTTCACCAACCTGCACGTACTCGCCGAACGCGCCGCAGACCCGCGTCGCCCGAACGTGTTGCTCCACCGGCAGGCATGCTTCCTCGCCGGCATGGATCCCACCGGCGACTCCGCTGCCTGGCTCGCCCAGAGCAACGCCCGGAGGTCGCATCGCGTGGCCGCCTTCCATACCTGGTCACCGCTGTGGCCTGACGTCCGCTCGGTGGTCACCTCCCTAGCCAACCAGGGTGACCCCGAACCCCTGCGGGACTTCATCACCCGCGCGCACCCCGACGACGCCTGCCAGCGGGCGGCCCTCAACTACTCGGCCTACTGGGTCGGCGAGATCCCGTACCGCCAACCCGACGACTCGTTCATGCCCACCACCATCGACTGGCGCGGCACCCGACTCCTCCGCCACCTGGTCGAACGCCTGAACACCGACCACCCGTTCATAGACCTCAACATCCACAACCTGTGGGCACTGCTCGCCGCCCGACGCGGGCTCGTCCACGACGACCCCACCACCGGACATGCCCTCGCCGATCGCGCGACCACGATCCTCGACAGCGACCGGATCTCCGCACAGTCCCGGCAGGAACTAACGTCTATCGTCTACAGCCTGCGGACCGAGGGAATCACCAGCACAGGGATGGTGGGATGAGCGACGACCAGGACGCCGCCGGGGCGATGACGTTCATCTTCGAAGCCGGCGTCCTCAAACGCGCCGCCCGTACCGGCTGGTGGTTCGCCGGGGTCAAACACCCCGAGTCCATCGCCGAGCACTCCCACCGCACCGCCCTGATCGGAATGATCCTCGCCGCCATGGAAGGAGCCGACCCCGCCCGGGTCACGATGCTCTGCGTCCTGCACGACACCCAGGAAACGCGCGTCACCGACATCCCCCACATCGCCAAGCGCTACCTCACCGCCGCACCCAACATCACCGTCACCGCAGACCAGGTCGCCGACTGTCCACCCGCTGTTGCCGACACCATCACCGCCGCCGTCACCGAGTACGAAGCGGGCGAAACCCTGGAAGCGATCGTCGCCCGCGACGCCGACAAGCTTGAATGCCTCGTCCAGGCCGTCGAGTACCGCCACCAGGGCATCGACAACATCCAACGCTGGATCGACAGCTCCCGCGCCGCACTCAAGACCACATCCGCGCACCGTCTCGCCGACGCCGCACTCGCCGGACAACCCCTCACCTGGCTCACCCCGCCTCCGAAGACGGAGTAGCCGATCCCTCGCTTGTAAGTTCTGAGCGCTTCGTCTGCCCTAGCCTGTGCACGTCTGTCACCTCGGACAACCGTCCGCCGGCCGCCCGCTACGGCTGCGGTCGTCCAAGGCCGTTGCTGTCACCGTTGCTGTCGAGTGGCCGACTCCAACGCCGAGTACGGTCCGGTGACGGGCGCTAGCATCGGCTACCCGTCACCGTTGCGGTGGGCTCAGCGAAAGGAGCGGCAATGGTGGATGTGTCGGTCGAAATACCATCGCCCCTGAGCAAGTGCATCATTTTTTGCGAGGTTGAGTGTGTCCGCGCGTGCTGCGGGATCGACGCCGTCTCTACCGATCCCGCCCTTATCGAAGCTTGGTGCCGTCAGGTGGGGTCGGTCGCGGTGGTCGAGGCTCAGCTTCAACTCGCCGAGTTGATCGAGGTGGTCGAGGACCGCTCGCACCGCGTCACGTCGACATTCCTGAACCACCGCACGCATGACGACGCCGCGCGGCGTCAGTTACTGGACTTCCTGGCCGCGTTCGACCGGGGACTGGCGGCCGGCGACGCGCGTCGTGAGCGGTCAAGGTGATCGATCCGAACTGATTCTTAGGTCACTGTCAGCTTGGGAATCGCGTTGACTTGCACAGTGCTTAGCCGTCTTACCTGGACACGCGCCACGGCCCGTTGAAAGTCGACCCGTGGGCGCACCGTTGCGCGCCCGTATTGACCGCTGTATCGGGCACGGATCGGGCACGCCCCAGCAAGCCGCTCTATGGTCTGGCGAGAACGCCCCACACAACAGCTGCGCCGATGATCAGCAACCAACCGCCGGCCCAGCCCGCAATCAACCCTTGCATAAGGCGTCGTCTCCCGTACCTGGACAGGATGATCAAGAGGCCGGCGGCCAGCAGAAGCATGTGTGCGAAGCCGTAGGTGACCAGCACGGAGAAGAGAACGGCGAACCGGCCACCGGCGTCAAGGTCCTCATCGGGGCTGCGGGCACCATACTTCTCCAGAGGGATCTTTATCGCCATGATAGCCAGCGCATGACCAAGCGTGGCCAAACCAACGCCGCCGAGGAGCAACCAAAAACCAGAGCGGATTTTCGAACCCAAAGCGCCACCCAACTCCGGCATGCATACCCCAATCGACGCCGGCAGCAGGACGGCCAGCGGTAGAAAGCTACAGCTTCGGCACGATGCGTGCGCCCCCGCCACCACCCAC
>NZ_WVUH01000176.1 GCF_017614955.1 Micromonospora echinofusca | reverse complement strand
GCACCACACCAGTCAACCCGACCGGTCCGGGCGACCGCACCCGGCCCCCACCCCGCCGGCCGGCACCGGCGCGCGGAACGGGGACGGGCCCCGTCCCGCAACCGGATGAACCGGTCGCGGGACGGGGCCCGGGTGGTGCCTACCGCTTGTTACTTGCCGCCGGCCAGCTTCTCGCGCAGCGCGGCGAGCGCCTCGTCGGTGGCCAGGGTGCCGGCCGGCTCCTCGGCCTGACGCGACGGCGCCGGGGTGGTCGAGGTAGCGCCACCGGTACCGGCCGCAGCCGCCGGCGGGTTGGCAGCGGCCTCGGCCTCGGCGGCCCGGGAGGTCTGCACCTGCTTGGTGTGCGCCTCCCACCGCTGACGGGCCTCGGCGTACTGCTGCTCCCACGCCTCGCGCTGCTTCTCGTAGCCCTCGAGCCACTCCCCGGTCTCCGGGTCGAAGCCCTCCGGGTAGATGTAGTTGCCCTCGGCGTCGTAGGTCGCGGCCATGCCGTACAGGGTCGGGTCGAAGTGCTCCTCGCCCTCGACGAAGCCCTCGTTGGCCTGCTTGAGCGAGAGCGAGATCCGCCGCCGCTCCAGGTCGATGTCGATGACCTTGACCATGACGTCCGAGCCGACCTGGACGACCTGCTCCGGGATCTCCACGTGGCGCTCGGCCAGCTCGGAGATGTGCACCAGACCCTCGATGCCGTCGTCCACCCGGACGAACGCACCGAACGGCACCAGCTTGGTGACCTTACCGGGCACGATCTGCTGGATCGCGTGGGTCCGGGCGAACTGCCGCCACGGGTCCTCCTGGGTCGCCTTCAGCGACAGCGAGACCCGCTCGCGGTCCAGGTCGACGTCCAGGACCTCGACCTCGACCTCCTGGCCGACCTCGACCACCTCGGACGGGTGGTCGATGTGCTTCCAGGACAGCTCGGAGACGTGCACCAGACCGTCCACCCCGCCGAGGTCGACGAACGCGCCGAAGTTGACGATCGACGAGACGACGCCCTTGCGGACCTGGCCCTTCTGGAGCTTGTTGAGGAACTCGGTGCGCACCTCGGACTGCGTCTGCTCCAGCCACGCCCGGCGGGACAGCACCACGTTGTTGCGGTTCTTGTCCAGCTCGATGATCTTGGCTTCGAGCTCCCGGCCGACGTACGGCTGCAGGTCCCGCACCCGGCGCATCTCGACCAGCGAGGCGGGCAGGAAGCCACGCAGCCCGATGTCGAGGATGAGGCCACCCTTGACCACCTCGATGACCGAACCGCGGACGACGCCGTCCTCGTCCTTGATCTTCTCGATGGTGCCCCAGGCGCGCTCGTACTGCGCCCGCTTCTTCGAGAGGATCAGGCGACCCTCCTTGTCCTCCTTCTGGAGGACCAGGGCCTCGATGTGATCGCCGACCGTCACCACCTCGGCGGGGTCCACGTCGTGCTTGATCGACAACTCGCGCGAGGGGATGACACCCTCGGTCTTGTAGCCGATGTCGAGCAGGACCTCGTCCCGATCGACCTTGACGACGGTGCCTTCGACAATGTCGCCGTCGTTGAAGTACTTGATGGTCTCGTCGATCGCGGCGAGGAAAGCCTCCTCGGAACCGAGATCGTCGTGGGTGACCCGGGTGGCGCTCGAGGAGGCCTCGATGCTGCTCGTCATGTGGGCGGTTGCTCCGGTCGGATGGTGTGTCACAGCAGGCGTCGCGCGGTGACCTTTTCGCGCCAGCGGATTCGCCGTCGGGCGCACCGGACGATCACCCGCACCGGCTCGACGCCGGCGGCGAGATCGTAAGGTGGCTCCGTCGACCGCGGGCCTGCTCCCTGCCGAGGCACGCTATCCGCGAGCGCATCGAACAGCCTACCGTGCGCATTACCACAGCGTGCAAGCCCTCCCGGTGGTTCGACCGCTGGTCAACGTGCGTAACCCGCGAAATCGCCCAGTATCCCGCAAAGATGTCTGCTCGGTCACACCCGCGCCCGCCGGCCGGCCGCCCTGACCAGGGGCCTAGCGTGGCGGGGTGCAGAACGACGAACCCACCGTCACCCGCCGGCCGGTCGACGACACCGACGCCCGCCGGGCCAGCCGTCGCTGGTGGGACTCCGACGCCGACGACTACCAGGCCGAGCACGGCGACTTCCTGGGCGAGGTGGACTTCGTCTGGTGCCCCGAAGGGCTGCGTGAGGCCGACGCGGGGCTGCTCGGCGAGGTACGCGGGCGGCGCATCCTGGAACTCGGCTGCGGCGCTGCCGCCGCCGCGCGCTGGCTGGCCACCCGGGGGGCCCGGCCGGTCGCCCTGGACCTCTCCGCCGGCATGCTGCGGCACGCCGCCGCGGCGGCCCGGAACTCCGGGGTACGCGTCCCGCTGGTCCAGGCCGACGCGCTGGCCCTGCCGTTCACCGACGCGGCCTTCGACACCGCCTGTACCGCGTTCGGCGCGATCCCCTTCGTCGCCGACTCGGCCGCGCTGATGCGGGAGGTCCACCGGGTGCTGCGCCCCGGCGGCCGGTGGGTCTTCTCGGTGACCCACCCGATGCGGTGGATCTTCCCCGACGACCCGGGGGAGGCGGGACTGGTGGCGGTCAACTCCTACTTCGACCGGCGCCCCTACGTCGAGCAGGACGACGCCGGGGTACCCAGTTACGTCGAACAGCACCGCACCCTCGGTGACCGGGTACGGGAGCTGGTCGGGGCCGACTTCCGCCTGGTCGACCTGGTGGAACCGGAGTGGCCGGAGGGGCACGAGGAGATCTGGGGGCAGTGGAGCCCGCTGCGCGGCCGGCTCTTCCCGGGTACCGCGATCTTCGTGGCGGAGAAGCCGGCCGGCTGACCGCAGGTCGACACCGACCGCCGCCGTCGCACCGGTGGCCCGCAGGTCGACACGTCGCACCTGCGGTGCGCCGCCCGACGCCGGTCGCGGGCGTACCCTGACGCAGGTGAGCGCTGAGCCGATTCCCAGGTCCGCCGGCTCCGGTTCGGGGCCCGCCGCCCCCGGTGCCCGGTCCACCCGGCTGTGGCAACCGGACCCGGTCCGGCAGCAGCGGGCCGACTACACGGTCGAGGACCTGCTGCGCCTGCCGGACGACGCCCCCCGTGTCGAACTCGTCGACGGAGTCCTCCAGGTGACACCCTCCCCCACCCTGGGCCACCAGAGTGTTTCCTTCCTTCTCACCCGCTGGCTGGTCCAGCACGCGCCGGCCGGGCTGCGGGCCGCCCAGGCGGTCGGGGTCGTCCTCTCCGCGAACTCCAGCCGGCAACCGGACGTACTGCTGCACCGGGCCGGGGTGGCGCTGGACCGGGCCCACCTGTCCCCCGCCGACGTGGTGCTCGCCGTGGAGATCGTCTCGCCCGGTACCCGGCGCACCGACCGGTTCACCAGGCCCGGCGAGTACGCCGCCGCCGGCATCCCGTACTACTGGCGCATCGAGCTGGACCCGGTGCACGTGTACGCGTACCGGCTCGGCGGGCAGATCGGCCCGAGCGGTGACCGGCAGTACGAACTGATCACCGACAGCGCGGAGCTGGTCGAGCTGACCGAACCGTTCGAGACCAAGCTGGCGGTCGACGAGATCACCCCCTGACCCCGTCGGCACCCCGCCCGTTTCGGGGCAACCGGCCCGGGTAGCCAACGGTCATGGCCGAGCAACGGACGTTCCGCCCGGGTGACCGGGTCTCCTGGGCCAGTCACAGTGGTCGCGCGTACGGCGTGGTCAAGGAGGAACTCACCGAACGGACCCACGTGCGGGGGCACCCGGTGGACGCGTCGACGGCGCACCCGCAGTACCGGATCCGCAACGACGACTCGGGCCGGGACGTCGCCCACAAGCCGGAGGCACTGCGCCATGAAAAGGGATGACCGGGACAGTCGGGACGACCGGGGCCGGGACACGTACCGGGAGTTCACCGACGCGGTGAACATGAAACCCGGGGAACTGTCGTCCTGGCTGGAGAGCGAGGAGTCCAAGACGGTCGGCTGGCACAAGGGCGGCCGGACCGGTGGCGGCGAGTCGGTCGGCCACGAATCCGGCCGGAAGATCATCGGGTTGCTGCGCCGCAAACGCAGCGAACTCTCCGAGGCCGACTACAAGCACATGCGCAAGGTGGTCGGGTACGTGCGGCGGCACATGGCCCAACGCCCGAGCGGCGACGTACGCGACACCAAGTGGCGCTGGTCGCTGATGAACTGGGGCCACGACCCGCTGAAACGCTGACCGGCAGGCTGCCGCCCGAACCTGCACGACGCCCGCGCCCGGCCGGTCGGTGCGGATCCCGCCGGCCGGGTCGGGCGTGCCCGCGGTCAGTGGTCGGCGCTGTGCCAGTCGCGGCCCTCGCCGACCGACACCTCCAGCGGCACGGACAGCGGGTACGCCCCGCCCATCTCCTGCCGGACCAGGGCCTCCAGTGCCGCCCGCTCACCCGGCGCCACCTCGAAGACCAGCTCGTCGTGGACCTGGAGCAGCATCCGGGACCGCAGCCCCGCGTCGCGCAGGGCGGTGTCCACGTGCAGCATGGCCAGCTTGATGATGTCCGCCGCCGACCCCTGGATGGGTGCGTTGAGCGCCATCCGCTCGGCCATCTCCCGGCGCTGCCGGTTGTCGCTGACCAGGTCGGGCAGGTAGCGACGGCGACCGAGGACGGTGGAGGTGTAGCCGTCCTGGCGGGCCCGGTCGACCACCTCGTGCAGGTAGTCGCGTACCCCGCCGAAGCGGCTGAAGTAGTCCTCCATCAGCGCCCGGGCCTCCTCGGTGCTGATGCCGAGCTGCTGGGAGAGCCCGAACGCGCTCAGCCCGTACGCCAGGCCGTAGTTCATCGCCTTGATCTTGCGGCGCTGGTCGGCGGTGACCTCGTCGAGCGGCACGGTGAACACCGACGAGGCGGTGGCCGCGTGGAAGTCGGCCCCCGAGTTGAACGCCTCGATCAGCGCGTCGTCCGACGACAGGTGCGCCATGATCCGCATTTCGATCTGGCTGTAGTCGGCGGTGAGCAGGCACTCGTAGCCGTCGCCGACCACGAAGGCCCGGCGGATCCGCCGGCCCTCCTCGGTGCGGATCGGGATGTTCTGGAGGTTCGGGTCGGTCGAGGAGAGCCGCCCGGTGGCGGCCACCGTCTGGTTGAAGGTGGTGTGGATCCGCCCGTCGTCGGCGACCGACTTGAGCAGGCCGTCCACGGTCGACTTGAGCTTGGCCACGTCCCGGTGACGCAGCAGGTGGGCCAGCACCGGGTGCGGGTTCTGCGCATGCAGCCACTGCAACGCGTCCGCGTCGGTGGTGTACCCGGTCTTGATCTTCTTGGTCTTGGGCAAGCCCAGCTCGGTGAAGAGGATCTCCTGGAGCTGCTTGGGTGAGCCGAGGTTGAACTCCCGGCCGACCACCGCGTACGCCGCCTGCGCCGCCGCCTTCACCTCGGCCGCGAAGTGCGCCTCCAGCTCCGACAGGTAGTCGTTGTCGGCGGCGATGCCGACCCGTTCCAGCCCGGCGAGGACCCGCACCAGCGGCAGCTCCACCCCGGCCATCAGCTTCGCGGACTGCTCGCCGTCGCGGGACAGCTCGGCGTCGATCGCGTCGGCCAGGTCGAGGGTGGCCCGGGCGCGGAGCATCAGGTTCTGCTCGGCCTCCCCGTCGTTGCCCAGCCCGTCCAGGGTGAGCTGACCGTTGTCGGGTGCGTCGACCCGCAGCTCCCGGTGCAGGTACCGCAGGGCCAGGTCGGTGAGGTCGTAGGACCGCTGGTCGGGACGGGCCAGGTAGGCGGCGATCGCGGTGTCGCGGAGCACACCGGCCAGCCCCCAGCCGTGCGCGGCGAACGCCAGCAGGGCGGGCTTGCTGTCGTGCAGCACCTTGGGCCGCTCGGCGTCGGCCAGCCAGGCGCCCACCGCCGCCTCGTCGGCCGGGTCCAGCCCGGCCGGGTCGAACCAGGCCGCCGCCCCGTCCGCGGTGGCCAGCGCCACGCCGGTGAGGGTGCCCGTGCCGCGGCCGAAGGTGCCGGTCACCGCGACCCCGACCGGCGTACCGGCCGGGGTGTGCCCGGCGAGCCAGGCCGCCACCGCACCCGGCTCGGTGAGTACCGCACCGGCCAGGTCGAAACCGGCCTCGGCCTCCGGCTCGACGGCGTCGAGGTACTGGTAGAGCCGGTCCCGCAGGATCCGGAACTGGAGGGTGTCGAAGACCTGGTGCACCGCCTCCCGGTCCCAGCCGGCCCAGCGGGCGTCCTCCGGACGCAGCGGCAGGTCGAGGTCGGCGACCAGGCAGTTGAGGTCGTAGTTGCGGATCACGTCGGGGAGCCGCTCACGCAGGCTCTCGCCGGCCTTGCCCTTGATCTCGTCGGCCCGGGCGACGACGCCCTCCACCCCGCCGTACAGGTTGATCCACTTGGCGGCGGTCTTCGGCCCGACCCCGGGCACCCCGGGCAGGTTGTCGCTGGTCTCCCCGACCAGGGCGGCCAGGTCCCGGTATCGCTCGGGGGGCACGCCGTACTTCTCGGTGACCGCCGCCGGGTCCATCCGGGCCAGGTCGGAGACGCCCTTGCGGGGGTAGAGCACGGTGACCCGGTCGCCGACGAGTTGCAGGGCGTCCCGGTCGCCGGTGCTGATCAGCACGTCCATGCCCTGGTCACGCCCCTGGCAGGCGAGCGTGGCGAGCACGTCGTCGGCCTCGTAGCCCTCCTTCTCCACCACCGGGATGCGCAGCGCGGCGAGCACCTCCTTGACCAGGCTGACCTGCCCGGCGAAGTCGGCCGGGGTCTCCGAGCGGCCGGCCTTGTACTCGGCGTACTTCTCGGTGCGGAAGGAGCGGCGGGAGACGTCGAACGCCACCACGATGTGGGTCGGCTGCTCGTCCCGGAGCACGTTGATCAGCATCGAGGTGAAGCCGTAGACCGCGTTTGTCGGCTGCCCGGTCGTGGTGGAGAAATTCTCCACCGGGAGGGCGAAGAAGGCCCGGTAGGCCAGCGAGTGGCCGTCGACGAGGAGCAGGCGCGGGGTCGAAGCTGTCACAGCAGGTGACTCTAGTCGGCCGCTGTGACAGCTTCGGACACCGGCACGGCGGCACCCGCCGGCCGACAGCGGTGCGGCCCCCACGCCGGCCGCACCGCCACATCCGGTCGCGGTCAGAGCACCTTCGCCAGGAACGCCTTGGTCCGGTCGTGCCGGGGGTTGGCGATCACCTCACGGGGCACCCCCGACTCGACCACCACACCGCCGTCCATGAAGACCAGCGAGTCGCCGACCTCCCGGGCGAAGCCGATCTCGTGGGTCACCACGATCATCGTCATCCCGTCGCGGGCCAGGTCCTTCATCACGTCGAGGACCTCACCGACCAGCTCCGGGTCGAGCGCGCTGGTCGGCTCGTCGAAGAGCATCAACTTCGGCTGCATGGCCAGCGCCCGGGCGATCGCCACCCGCTGCTGCTGGCCACCGGAGAGCTGCGACGGGTACGCGCCGAGCCGGTCGCCCAGCCCGACCCGCTCCAGCAGCGCCGCCGCCCGGTCCCGGACGACGTCCTTCTTCTCCCCACGCACCCGCAGCGGCGCCTCCATCACGTTCTGCAGGGCGGTCATGTGCGGGAACAGGTTGAACCGCTGGAACACCATGCCGATCGCGCGCCGCTGCGCGGCCACCTCCGACTCGCGCAGCTCGTGCAGCTTCCCGCCCCGCTCCCGGTACCCGATCAGCTCGCCGTCCACCCGGATCCGGCCGGCGTTGATCTTCTCCAGGTGGTTGATGCAGCGCAGGAAGGTCGACTTGCCGGACCCGGACGGGCCCAGCAGGCAGCACACCTCACCGGAGCGGACCTCCAGGTCGATGCCCTTGAGCACCTCCAACGCCCCGAACGACTTGTGCACCTGCTCGGCCCGGACCATCACGTCCCGTTCCCCGGTCCGAGCCGTCGTCGTGTCCCCCGTCGGAGCCGTCACCGCGTCACCGCCTCTCCGGTCGTCCCGCCGGCCTCGGCGGCCAGCCCCCGCACTTTCACCCGGGCCGCCCCGGCCCGGCCGTGACCCCGAGCGAAGTGCCGTTCCAGGTAGTACTGCCCGACCAGCAGCACACTGGTCAGCAGCAGGTACCACAGGCAGGCGGCCACCAGCATCGGGAAGACCTGGAAGGTCCGGTTGCCGACCGCCTTGAGCTGGAAGAACAGCTCGGTGGAGACCGGCACGAAGGCGACCAGCGAGGTGTCCTTGAGCATCGCGATGGTCTCGTTGCCGGTCGGTGGGATGATCACGCGCATGGCCTGCGGCAGCACGATGCGGCGCAGGATCTGACCACGCCGCATGCCCAGCGCCTGGGCCGCCTCGGTCTGCCCCTCGTCGACCGACTGGATGCCGGCCCGGACGATCTCGGCCATGTACGCCGCCTCGGAGAGCCCGAGCGCGAGCAGGCCGGCGACGAACCCGGTGAGGATGTCCACCGCGCTGAACCCGAACAGCCGCGCCTCGAAGTCCTGGATGCCGAAGAGCGCACCGATCTGCCGGTCGAAGGGCAGACCGAACTCGATCCGCGACCAGAGGATGCCCAGGTTGCCGAAGAGGATCGCCAGCACCAGCCGGGGCACCGCCCGGAAGAACCAGGTGTACCCCCAGGCCACGCCCCGCAGGATCGGGTTGGCCGACAGCCGCATGACCGCGATGACCACGCCCAGCCCGACCCCGATCAGCATCGCCAGCAGGGTCAACGCGATGGTGCCGCGCAACCCCGCCACGATCGGCGGCCGGAACATCTCGTCGACCATGAACGACCAGTTGAAGGCCTTGTTGGTGACCAGCAGGTGGACGAACATGGCGACCAGCACGCCGATCACCGCGACGGCGACCCAGCGGCCGGGATGCCGGACGGGCACGGCCCTGATGGGTTCCGGCCGTGCCCGCTCCGATTGTGTCTCCACTGACATGGTTACGGGTTGAGCGCCGGGTTGCTGATGCCGCCGGCCTCGACGCCCCACTTGCTCAACGCCGTCTTGTACGAGCCGTCGGTGATCACGGCCTGCACCGCATCCCGCAGCGCCTCGGCGAACGCCGTCTGGTCCTTCTTCACCACGTACCCGTACGGCGCGGACTCGTAGATGTCACCGAGCAGTTCCAACTGGCCGTTGGTCTGCTTCACCGCGTACGCCCCGACCGGCGAGTCGGCCAGCATGGCGTCGTTCTTGCCGCTGACCACCGCGGCCGTCGCGTCGCTCTGCGCCTGGTACTGGTCGATGGTGATCGCCGGCTTGCCCGCGTCGGTGCACTTCTTCGACCGGGCGGTGATGTCGTCGAACTGCACCGTGCCGGTCTGCACCGCGATCTTCTTGCCGCAGGCGTCGTTCGGGTCGACCTTGTTCGGGTTGCCCGACTTCGTCGCCCACTGGGTGCCGGCGGAGAAGTAGCTGACCATGTTGACGCTCTTCTTGCGCTCCTCGTTGACGGTGAACGAGGAGACACCGACCTCGTACTTACCCGAGTCGACACCCGGCAGGATCGCGTCGAACGGCGCCGACTCGAACTCCGCCTTCAGCCCGAGCTTCGCCGCGACCGCGTTGAACAGGTCGACGTCGAAGCCGACCACCGTCTTGCCGTCGGCGTCGAGGAACTCGGCCGGCGCGTACGTCGAGTCCGTGCCGACCTTGATCACACCGTCGGCCTTGATCGCGTCCGGCACCTTCGCCGCCAGCGCCGCGTCGGCCGCAGTGGTCGCCGAGGGGCCGGCACCGGGCTGCTCGGTGCTCTCCTTCTCGCCGCAGGCGGCGAGGGAGAGGACGAGCAGTGCGGCACCGGCCGCACCGACGACAGCCCGCCGGCTGCTGTTGCTGATGAACATGTGACGACTCCTTACTACAGGGGTGGATCCGGTCAGGCCACGCCGAGGTACGCCTCTTTGACCGCCGGGTCGTGCAGCAGCTCCGCGCCGGTCCCGCTCTTGACGATCCGACCGGTCTCCAGCACGTACGCGCGGTGCGCCCGGGCCAGCGCCTGCTGGGCGTTCTGCTCGACCAGCAGGATCGTGGTGCCCTGCTCGTTGATCTCCGTGATGATCTGGAAGATCTGCTGGATCAGCATCGGTGCCAGACCCATCGACGGCTCGTCGAGCAGCAGCAGCTTCGGCCGGCTCATCAGCGCCCGCCCCACGGCGAGCATCTGCTGCTCACCGCCGGAGAGCGTGCCGCCGGGCTGCTTGCGCCGCTCGGCCAGCCGGGGGAACAGCTCCAGCACCCGGGCCAGGTCCTGGGCGATGCCCGACCGGTCCCGCCGGGTGTAGGCACCCATGTCCAGGTTCTCCAGCACCGTCATGCCGGGGAAGATCCCCCGTCCCTCCGGGGCCTGGCAGAGCCCCCGGCGGACCCGCAGGTCGGCCCGGAGCTTGGAGATGTCCTCACCGTTGAACCGGATGCTGCCCGTGGCGATCGGCCGGATCCCGGAGATCGCCCGCATGGTCGTCGACTTCCCGGCGCCGTTGGCGCCGATCAGTGCGACGATCTCCCCCTCACCGACGGTCAGGCTGATGCCGTGCAGCGCCTGGATCCGCCCGTAGAGCAGGCTGACGTTGTCGATCTCAAGCAGCATCGTCCGGTACCCCCAGGTACGCCGCGATCACGCGGTGGTCCTCCCGCACCTCGGCGGGGAGCCCCTCGGCGATCTTCTTTCCGAACTCCAGCACCACGAGCCGGTCGGTGACCCCCATGACCAGACGCATGTCGTGCTCGATCAGCAGCACGGTCACCCCCTGGTCCCGGATCTGCCGGATGAGCTGGAGCAGATCCTCCTTCTCCGCCGGGTTGAAGCCGGCGGCCGGCTCGTCCAGGCAGAGCAGCACCGGGTCGGTGGCCAGCGCCCGGGCGATCTCCAACCGGCGCTGCTCCCCGTAGGAGAGGTTGCGAGCGGTCTCGTGCATCCGGTGCCGGATCCCGACGAAGTCGAGCAGCCGCTCGGCCTTCTCGATCCCGTCGCGCTCCTCGCGCCAGTGCCGGGGCAGCCGGAACAGCGCCGAGACGACGCTGGTCTTGTGGTGCGCGTCCGCGCCGACCTGGACGTTCTCCAGGGCGGTCATCTCCGGGAAGAGGCGGATGTTCTGGAAGGTACGGGCCATCCCCATCTGGGTGATCTGGTGCCGCTTCTTCCCGGTGATCCGCTGACCCCGGAACCGGATCTCCCCCTCGGTGGGCTGGTAGATCCCGGTCATCGCGTTGAAGCAGGTGGTCTTGCCGGCCCCGTTCGGGCCGATCAGACCGAGGATCTCGCCCTTGTAGAGGGTGAAGTCCACGTCGTTCAGCGCGACCACACCACCGAAGCGCAGCGTGACGTGGTCCACCTCCAGCAGCGGCTCCCGGCCCGCCGGCAGGTTCTCCGCCGCCGGAGCCGACGCCTGCGCCGGTACGGTCGGCTTCTGCTCGGTCTCACTCACCGACGGTCACCTCCTTGCGGCGGTCCTTGAACTCCGCCGCTCGTCGCCGGTTCGGGATCAGACCCTCCGGACGGAAGATCATCATCAGCACGAGCACCCCACCGAAGAAGAGGAAGCGGTACTCGTACAGCTCGATGCCGAGCAACTCGATGCCCCGGAACCGCTCGATCATGTACGCCACCAGGCCGCCGCCGACGATCGCCCCGAAGATGTTGCCGGAACCACCGAAGATCACCGCAGCCAGGATGATGATCGAGTTGAGCAGTTCGAAGTTCTGCGAGTTGACGAAGTTCTGCTTACCGGCGAACAGTGCCCCGGCCAGACCGGCGATCGCCGCACCCGCCGCGAACGCCCACAACTTGAACTTGAACGTCGGCACACCCATCAGCTGGGCGGCGTCCTCGTCCTCCCGGATGGACACCCAGGCCCGGCCCACCCGACTGTTGGTCAGGTTCCGTACCCCGAGCACCACCAGGATGATCAGCGTCAGCACCAGCCAGTAGTACGGCCGGGCGTCCAGCACCCCGAAGAACGGCCGACCGTCGGCGTACTGCCCCGGCGGGTGCGGGATCTGGTTGAAGCCCCGCTGGCCCTTCAGGAACTCCGAGCTGACCGCCGCGATCCGGATCATCTCCGCGAACCCCAGCGTCACGATCGCCAGGTAGTCACCCCGCAGCCGCAGGGTGGGCGTACCCAGCATGACCCCGGAGACCATGGTCAGACCGATCGCCACCGGCACCGCCAGCAGCCACGGCCAGAGCGTCTTCAGGTCACTGGTCGGCGAGGTCAGCACCGCCACCGTGTACGCACCGACCGCGAAGAACCCGAAGTAGCCCAGGTCCAGCAGACCGGCGAACCCGACCACGATGTTCAGCCCCACCGCCAGCAGGACGTAGATCGAGACGGTGAAGAGCACCTGCGTGAAGTTCGACCCCGTGGTCGGGATCGGACCGAGGTACTGGTAGAAGCCCGGATTCGGCAGGGCGTAGAAGAACGCGATCACCGCGGCCAGGGTCACCCAGCGCACCCAGCGGGGCGCACCCCGCCACCGGGCGCCGACCGCCTGCCGGCCGTCGCGCACCTTGTCCACAACACTCGTCATGCCCGCGCCCTCCCCAGTGACTCGCCGAGCAGACCGGTGGGACGGAACATCAGCAGCACCACCAGGACCGCGAACGCCGCCGCGTCCTTCCACTGGCTGCCGAACAGACCCGAGGCGTAGTTCTCCACCACACCCAGCAGCAGGCCACCCACCAGCGCACCCCGCAGGTTGCCGATACCACCGAGCACCGCGGCGGTGAACGCCTTCAACCCGAGCAGGAAACCGACGCTGTAGGTCAACGTGCCGATCCGCACGTCGTAGAGCAGACCCGCCACCCCGGCCATCGCCCCACCGGCGATGAAGACCATCAGGATGATCCGGTCCTTGTTCACACCCATCAGAGCGGCCGTGTTGGCGTCCTGGGCCACCGCCCGGATACCCCGACCCACCCGGCTGCGGTTGATGAAGAGGTCCAACGCGATCATCATCACCAGCGCGGCACCGATGGTGAGCAACTGCACCGCGTCGATCGGTACCCCGAAGATGCTGAACAGCGGCTTGGTGCTGACCAGACTCGGCGCGCCCTGCGGCAGCCGGCGGGTCCAGATGCCGAACGCCTCGGAGATCACGATCGAGGCGCCGATCGCCGTGATCAGGAAGGCCAACGGCGGGGCGTTGCGCTTACGCAGCGGCCGGTAGGCCACCCGTTCGATCACCGTGGCGGTACCCGCCGACGCGATGGCGGCGACGAGCATCGCCACCAGCAGGTAGAACAGAATCGAACCGATCCCGGCGACCTGCGAGTTCTGGTCGAGGCCAAATCCGTTCCACGTCCACAACGCGGCGAAGGCACCCGCGATGAAGACCTCGGAGTGGGCGAAGTTGATGAGTCTCAGCACGCCGTAGACCAGCGTGTAGCCAAGCGCGACCAGGGCGTAGATGGCGCCCTGCGTCAGGCCGGTCGTGGTGAGTTCCCCGAAATTGGAGAACAGTCCGTCGAAGTCCAAGGGAGGGATGCTCCATCAGGTCTGGAAACAAATCGGGTGCAGCCGGGAGCGCGCGCGCTCCCAGCCGCACCCGCGATCACATCTGAACCGCTGTAGCAGCGACGGTTGTCAGGACTTCGGGATCTCCTGGTCCGGGACGACCTTGCCGCCCGTGACCTTGAACGCCCACACCTTGACCTGCGCCGGGTCGAGCTCGCCACCCTCGACGAACTTGTAGGACGCCGCGACACCCTCACCGCTGTAGTTCTTCACAAACTCCAGCAGCGCCGGACGGGTGGTCTTACCGGCCTTGATCCCGGCGAGCAGGATGTTCGCCGCGTCGTACGCGGTGTCGCTGTAGGTGCCCGGGTCCGAGCCGTTCAGCGCCTTGAACTCCTGCACGAAGGTGCCCCGGGCCTCGGTGGCCGGCGCGCACGGGCAGGTCAGGATGGTGCCCTCGGCCGCCGCCTGACCGGCGGAGGTGATGTACGCGGTGTCGTTGACGCCGTCACCGGCGACCAGCGGCGCGGTGACCCCGGCAGCGGTGAGCTGCTTACGGATCAGACCCGCCTCCTGGTAGTAGCCACCGTAGAAGACCGCCTGCGCGCCCGACGCCTTGACCTTGGTCACCACGGCGGAGAACTCGACCTGCTTGCCCTCGCCCTGGACCTTGTCCGAGCCGACGACACCGGCGCCGAGGACTTTCTTGACCTCGTCGGCCAGACCCGCGCCGTACGCCGACTGGTCGTCGATGACGTAGACCTTCTCGGCCTTCAGCACGTTCTTGATGTAGTTACCGGCCGCCGGGCCCTGGCTGAAGTCGTTACCGACACCCCGGAAGAAGGTCTTCCAACCCTGCTGCGAGAGGCTCGGCCGGGTCGCGGAGGGGGTGATGGTGACCAGACCGGCCTCGTTGAACAGCGGACCGGCCGCCTCCGACTCACCCGAGTAGGCCGGGCCGACGATGCCGAGGATCTTCGCGTCGTCGATGGCCTTCTGGGCCAGACCCGGCGCCTGGTCCGGGCTGCCCTGCGAGTCCAGCGGAACCAGCTCGACCTTGCAGTCGGCGTTCTCCTTGTTGTACTTGTCGACCGCCAGCTTGACGCCGTTGTTCTCGTTGATACCCAGCGCGGCCGAGCTGCCGGTCAGCGCGCCGAAGAACGCGATCTTGTTGCCACAGGCGTCGCCACCGGACGCATCGCCGCCGTCACCGCTGGAGCACGCGGTGGCCCCACCGGCGACGAGCGCCATCATGGCCACGCCACCGAACACGCGTGCGAGCTTCTGCCTCAAGGCCGAACCCTCCTCCGTCCAATGGTCCGAACCACCCGCTGCCAATTGGCCATTGCGGGGCGGGCGAACCAGACCGTCGTCGCCGGTCTGGGGCCGGACGTTATCCCAATCACGGGGGGTGAGGAAGACCCCGAGAAGCGGGTTGACCGAACCGTTACACGCCGCAGTGGCATCGAAACATCTGCTGTAAGAACTACAGTCCCAACCACCTCTGTGGGCCCCCGGAACACCATCCGCAGACGCCCGCAACGATCAATTCGACCCCCTCGGCAACGCCCCCCACCAG
>NZ_WVUH01000175.1 GCF_017614955.1 Micromonospora echinofusca | reverse complement strand
GGCCACCACCGGGCTGGGCCACCACCCGGACACTGCCGCCGTGCGCGTCACAGACCGCGCGCACGATGGAGAGGCCGAGACCCGACCCACGGGCGCCGGTACGCTCCCGGCCGCCACGACGGAACGGTTCGAAGAGTCCCGGCACGTCGGCCTGGTCGACCTCGAAGCCGGTGTTCCCCACCACCAGCCAGGACTCGATCCCGTCCGAGCCGGTACGGATCCAGAGCCGCCCGTGCAGGTGATTGTAACGGACCGCGTTCTCCACCAGGTTGCCGGCCAGTCGGTCCAGCAGCCCCGGATCGCCGACCACCGGGGCGCGGCGGAGCGCGGTGTCCACGGTGAGGCCGATCCGGTCCACCTCCCGGCGCATCGAGGACAGCGCGTTACGCGCCCCGTCGGCCAGGTCGGTCTCCACCTTGCGGCCGAGCCGCCGACCCGACTGCGCCTCACTGCGCGCCAGCACCAGCAGCGCGTCCACCAGCCCGTTGGCCCGCTCCGAGGCGTCCCGGACCACGGTCGCCATCCGCCGGAACTCGGCCACGTCGGCCTCGTCGTCGGTGAGCGTCACGTCGATCTCGGTACGCATCACCGCCAACGGCGTACGTAGCTCGTGCGAGGCGTTCGCGACGAACCGCTTCTGCGACTCGAACGCCTCGGCGATCCGGTCGAGCATCGCGTCGAAGGTCTCCGCCAGTTCGGCCACCTCGTCGTCCGCACCGGCGTAGCCGATCCGCTGGTCCAGGGTGGCCTCGCCGAGCCGGCGGGCGGTCGAGGTGACCTGGTGCAGTGGGCGCAGCGCCCGACCGGCCACGACGTACGCGCCCGCCACCCCGACCACGCTGATGGCCAGCAGCGCCCCGAGTCCCTTGACCAGCAGTTCCTGCGAGGCGGCGGCGACCAGTTGCTCCTGCCACTGTCCGGCGTCGACGGTGCTGCCGTTGGCGAGGACCACGATGGTGCCGGGCTGCAACTCGTCGGTGGGGCGCAACGCGTCCCGGACCAGCAGCCAGGCCAGCACCACCAGGATGGCCCCCGCGCCGACCAGGAGCACCCCGTTGAGCAGGGTCAGCCGCAGCCGCAGGGTGGGTCGGAACCGCAGGTCGGGCCGCAGGCGGAGCCCGGACGGCAGGCGGAACCGGGGTCGGGACCGGGGCCGGGAGCGGAGCCGGCGGGTCAGGTAGACGGTCATCGCTCGTACGCCTCGGGCATCCGGTAGCCGGCGCCGACCACCGTCTCGATCAGCGGTGGTTCACCGAGCTTCTTGCGCAGCGTCATCACGGTGACCCGGACGATGGTGGTGAACGGGTCGGTGTTGGCGTCCCAGACCCGCTCCAGCAGTTCCTCGCTGGAGACCACCGCACCCCGGGCCTTGAGCAGTTCGGCCAGTACCCCGAACTCCTTGTTGGTCAGGTCGAGCGGGACGTCGGCCCGGGTGACCACCCGCTTGGCCGGGTCGAGCACCAGGTCGGCGACGGCGAGCACCGGCGGTGCGGCCGGGGTGGCCCGCCGGCCGAGTGCCTGCACGCGGGCCACCAACTCCTGGAAGGCGAACGGTTTGGGCAGGTAGTCGTCGGCGCCGAGTTGCAGCCCTTCGACGCGGTCGGCGACGGTGCCGCTCGCGGTGAGCATCAGCACCCGGGTGAGGGTGCCCGACGCGGCCAGCTCCGCGCAGATCTGGTCGCCGTGCATGCCGGGCAGATCGCGGTCGAGGACGACCACGTCGTAGCGGGTGACGAAGGCCATCTCGTGGCCCGCCGATCCGTCGTAGGCGACGTCCACCGCCATCCCCTGCCGGCGCAGCCCCCGCGCGATCGCGTCGGCCAGCGGACGTTCGTCCTCGACCACCAGTACCCGCACCCCGGTCTCCCTCCCGCACCCGTCGACGACAACCTAGTCCGGCCCGGCAAACCGCAGGTAGGCCCGCGCACCCTGGAGACCGTTGCAAAAAATCTTCGGGTACGACATGCTTCGCGGCATCCTCCTACACGTCGCCCCGGGAGTGTCATGTCCGGCCCTGCGCCCGCCCCGACCGGTCGGAACCTCGCCTACCACGGGTTCCGCACCCTCCCGGACCTCGCCACCGGGACCGCCGACGGGCTGCGGGTCGACGCCACCGGCCTGCTCCTCGCCCGGCCGACCGGGTCACGGGAGTACACCGACCCGCACACCGGCCGGACCGGCCGGTACGAGTACGCGAGCTGGACCTCACCGCCGGTGCTCACCGGGTTCCCGGTCCGGGAGGTCATCCCGTCCTGGACCGCCGACACGCCGCCGGGCTGCTGGCTGGAGGTGGAACTGCGTGGCCACGACGGCACCACCGGGGTCACCGGCTGGTACGTCCTCGGCCGCTGGGCCGGCGACGACGGCACCATCCACCCCACCTCGGTACCCGGGCAGCAGGACGACGACGGTCGGGTGCAGACCGACGTGCTGGTCCTGGCCGGTACCCGGGACGTGCCCGGCTGGCAGGTCCGGGTGACGCTGCTACGCCCGACCGGCTCGACCGGTACCCCGGTGCTGCGCTCGGTCGGCGCGCTCGCCAGCGGAGAGCACGGCGGGACGGCCGGAACCGGCGGAACGTCTGTCGCACCGACCGGGCCGGCGGACGACGCGCAGACCGGGCCGGCGAACGGGACGGTCCTCGACGTGCCCCGGTTCTCCCAGCGGCTGCACGCCGGGCACCACCCGCAGTGGGGCGGTGGTGGGGACTCCTGGTGCAGCCCCACCTCGGTGTCGATGGTGCTCGCCTGGCACGGTGCCGGGCCGGTGCCCGAGGAGTACGCCTGGGTCGACCCGGCGGACCCCCGCCCGGTCGTCGACCACGCTGCCCGGCACTGCTTCGACCACGCCTATGCCGGGGCCGGCAACTGGCCGTTCAACACCGCCTACGCCGGTCGGTACGGAATGGACGCGTTCGTGACCCGGCTGCGCAGCCTGGCCGAGGCGGAACCGTTCGTCGCCGCCGGACTGCCCCTGGTGCTGTCGGTCGCGTACGCGGTCGGCGACGTGCCCGGCCTGGACTACGACACCCGTGGACACCTGCTGGTGCTGGTCGGGTTCACGGGCGACGGGGACCCGGTGCTCAACGACCCGTACGCGCCGGACGACGCCTCGGTCCGCCGGACGGTGGACCGGGCCCGGTTCGAGCACGCCTGGCAGGTACGGGCCAGTGGCGGGGTGACGTACGTGATCCGGCCGCCGGGCGTGCCGCTGCCGCCCGCCCCCGCCCAGGCCAACTGGTAGCACCGGCAGGCAGTTGGCGCGGCCCGGCTCAGGACACCGGCCAGACCCCGAACGAGCCGTCCATCCGCCGGCAGACCAGCACCCCGGAGCCGGTCTGGCACTCCCCGGAGATGTCCCGGACGGCACCGAGCACCCGGGGCCGGGACTCGGTCGGATCGAGCACGGCGACCAGCATCCGGCGGGAGACCGGATCGATCCGGATCCCGACCACCGGGCCGTCGGTGTCGTGCACCCCGATGCTGGCCAGCATGGCGAGCCGCCAGCGACCGAGGTCGGCCACGACCCGGCCGGTGCCCGGGTCGACCACCCAGACCGGGCCGGCGGAGGTGGCGACGTCGGGGGCGGAGGTCGTCAGCAGGCGGTCCCCGGCGGCCAGGACGAACTGCCAGCGCCGGTCGGCCGCCAGGACCCGACCGGTGGCCGGATCCAGGATCTGCATGCCACCGTCGAGGTGGAACGTGCACAGGTACCGGCCGCAGGGTGCCGGGTGGAACTCACTCAACTGCCCGTCGAGTTGGAGCGACCAGCGCCGCTGGAGGTCGGGGTACCGGTAGGCGGTGACCGTGCCGCCGGTGTCCGTGGCGACCAGCAGGTCGTGCACGCCGACGACGACCCGGTACCCCCGCGACGGCTCCGGAGCGGGCAGCTGCCCCGTTCCGGTCCGCGCACCGGAGTCGGTCCGGTAGGTGGTGAACGTCCCGGTGAGGTCGACGGTGAGCAGCGTCTCGACACCCTGTGGTTGGGGCCGCATCGTCACGGTCACGCCCGACGGCAGGGGCAGCGTCCAGCGCACCTGACCGCTCCGCGGATCGACCGCGCGCAGCGTCTCGGCACCGGTCGCGGCGTCGCCCTCCCAGAACAGCGGCAGGCCAGCGGCGGTGAAACCGTGCGCCCAGCCGGGGTACCTCCAGCGGGTGGCGCCGTCGGCGGCACCCACGGCGATGCTCCACGATCTGGCGTCCGGTCCGGGGCCGCCACTGCCGAACAGGACCAGGAGGTCACCGGTCCGGTCCACGCCCTGGAGTTCGCCCGTGACGGGGAAGGGCAGGGCGATCCGCCACACCTCGTGGGCCTGCGGCAGCCGGTACGCGACGAGCTGCGGGGGCGGGTTGTCCGAGTTGCCGGTGAGGTCCGGTGGGTCGGCGAGCAGCAGCAGGTCACCGGCGAGGTGTACCCGGGCACCGAGCCGCGCCGGCACGGTGGCCTCCGGCAGCGGCTGCGGCGGTACGGCGGCGGAGAGGGCGAGCAGCGTGAGGACGAGCACCCCGGCGACCCGGAGCAGCCGGGTACCCCGCCGGACGGGACGCGGTCCCGGGTCGGGGAGCGGGTCGTCCCGCAGTTCCCCCAGATCGATCAGCGACACGACCGGCCCTCCCCGTACCGAGGTCACGAACGGTGACCAGACCGCTGCGGCAAAACCGTCGAATGCGTCACGGGCCGGCAAACCGTCATCGGTGCGCCTGTAGCATGTCGCGTCGTGGCTGTGCCGGTGGTGGATCCTTCCCTGACCCAAGAGACCGACCCGAAGCAGGAGAGCCGACGCGCTCCCGCCGAACGCCGGCCACGACGCTGGTCCCGGCCGGCGCGGGCCGATCTGCTCGCCATCGGAGCGTACGTCCTCATTGGTGTTCTCGTGTGCGCGAACTACTGGGCGGACATCTCGCACCGGGTGTCGTCGCACCTGCCGACCGACCACAGCTGGTTCGAGTGGCTCTTCTCGCACGGCGCGTACTCGCTGCGCCACCTGGAGAACCCGCTCTTCTCCGCCCGCCAGAACGCCCCGGACGGGGTGAACATGATGGCGAACACCTCGCTGCTCGGGGTGACCCTGCCGCTGGCGCCGCTGACCATGCTGCTCGGTCCGCAGGTGGTGTACAGCCTCTACCTGGGTGGTGCGCTGGCGGCGACCGCCGCCACCTCGTACTGGATGCTCTCCCGCCACCTGGTGCGGTCCCGGGGTGCGGCGTTCGCCGGGGGCGCCTTCCTCGGTTTCGCGCCGGGGATCATCCACCACGCCAACGGCCAGCCGAACTTCGTCTCCAACTTCCTGCTGCCACTGATCGTGGTCCGGGTGCTCCGGCTCGGTGAGCCGGGCCGCTGGCTCCGCAACGGCATCGTGCTGGGCCTGCTGGTGGCGTACCAGATCTTCATCAACGAGGAGATGCTGCTGCTCACCGCGCTCGCCTGCCTGGTGATCGTGGTGGCGTACGCGGTGCAGCGCCCCCGGGCCGCGCTGGCCCGACTGCGTCCCTTCGGTCTCGCCCTCGGTACCGGTGGCGGGCTGGCGCTGCTGCTGACCGGGTACCCGATCTGGTTCCAGTTCAACGGGCCGCAGTCCTACCGGGGCCTCCAGGGTGGGGTGTTCCACAGCTGGGGCGAGGACCTCGCCGCGTTCGTCACCTTCCCCCGGGACAGCATCGCCGGGGTGGAGGCGGTGGAGCGGACCATCGGGCTGACCGAGCAGAACACCTGGTTCGGCTGGCCGCTGGTCGGGCTGGCCGTGCTGGCCGTCGTGCTGCTGTGGCGGTCGTCGCTGGTGGCCCGGATCGCCGCCGTGCTCTGCGTGGTCTTCACGGTGGCCTCACTCGGTCCCCGGATCCGGTACAACGGCGTGGAGACCGAGGTCTACGGCCCGTGGCACTACATCCGGGACGACCTGCCGCTGGTGGAGATGATGATGCCGACCCGGCTGACCCTGGTGGTGGCCGGCGCGGTCGGGGTACTGGTCGCACTGGCCTGGGACGAGGTGGCGCGCAGCCGTAGCGCCGGTACGGAGACCGGGCCGGCCCGCCGGGCCCGGGTCGTCGGGTACGCCGCGGTGGCGCTCGCGCTGCTGCCGCTCTTCCCCCGGTCGCTGCCCGCCCAGTACGTCGAGGCGCCCCCGGAGTTCATCACCTCCGGCGACTGGCGGCCGTACGTGCCCCAGGGGCGGACCCTGGTCCCGGTCCCGGTGCCGAGCAACGTGCACGGACTGTCCACGCTGCGGTGGAGCGCACTGACCCAGCACGAGTTCCCGGTGCCCGGCGGGTACTTCATCGGCCCCGGCCCGCAGGGCGAGGGGGTCTTCGGCGCACCGAACCGGCCGACCAGCACCCTGATCTACTCCGCGATGGACACCGACGTGGTCCCGACGCTGACCGAGGAGAACCGCCGTCAGGTGGTCGAGGACCTGCGGTACTGGCGGGCCTCGGTGGTGGTGCTCGGCGCCCACCCGCGCGAGCGGGTACTGCGGGACCTGATGACCGCCCTGCTCGGTTCGCCGCAGCGGGTACGCGACGCGTGGGTGTGGGACGTCCGCCCGCTGGTCGACTGACCGCTGCCGGCTGACCCCGGACGGACAGCCGGGGTCGACAGCGAAGGCCCCCGGGATCTCCCGGGGGCCTTCCGCGTCTGCCGGGTCGGCCGTCAGCCGACCCGGTCGCGGACGTCCCAGACCCAGGCACCGGAGATCATCCGACCCGGACCGAGCAACTGGTCGAGGGTGTCCTTCACCGGGTAGCCGTGGCGCAGGTGGCCCAGCACCACCACGGCCGCCCGCCAGTACCGCAGGTCCGCCAGGGCCTGGGCGCGCTCGGCGTCGGTGATCGGGGGGACCTGTCCGCTCTGTGCCACCCGGGCGAGCAGCGCTGCGGTGGGCCGGTTCGGGGTACCCCACCGGGCGCGCGGGTTCTGCGGCCCCCGGGGTCCGATGAAGTAGCCGCCGACCACGGTGAACTCCACGCCGGTGCGGGCGGACCAGAACATCCCGGTCAGTCCCTCACCGCCGCTGGTCGGTGGTACCGGCACCAGCGTCCGGCCGGGCGGGACGTAGTCGCGCCACTCGCCGCTGGCGATGAACTGCGGCACCGGCAGCGCCGGTTCGGTCCGGATCGGGGTGGGGGTCAACGGCAGCAGGACCGCCACCACCGCCCCGGTCCAGAGCAGCCGGACCGGCAGCCGGCCGGGTTCGGTGCTTCCCGGCGCGCGCCGGTACACCTCGTCGACGGAGAGCGCCAACAGGATCGCGATCACCGGGATGCAGACCAGCGGGAAGCGGGCCGGTACCGCGAGGTCGAGCAGCGGCAGGTCGGCCACCAGCCGGTACAGACCCGGCAGCGCGGTCTCCCGACCGTCGAAGCGGACCTGGATCCCGAGCCCGAGCAGCGCGAAGACCAGTCCGGTGACGGCCAGCGCCCGGACCGGTGGCCGACGCCACAGCCAGCCCACCACGACCGCGACGAGGACCAGCAGCGCCAGGCCGAAGAAGGAGTTCTCCTCGGTCGGGTTCGGCGACAGTCGGGCGGCCTCCCGGGCGGAACCGCCGATCGACTCGGCGGAGTAGGTGAGGAAGGACAACACGTCCATCGGGTAGGCGTGCGGGTGGAACGGCAGTTCCCGGTAGTGCCGGGGGCCGAGGAACTGGAACCACAGCGGGTACGCCAGCAGCACCAGCGCGGTCGCCGCGCCGATCCCGAGCCGGCGCAGGAAGGCCGGGGCCAGCCGGCGGGCGGTCGACCGGTTGGTGAGGGCGTACACCACCGTGAACAGGCCGGCCGCCATGACCGAGAAGAAGAGCGCCTCCTCACCGAGGAAGACCTGGTAGGTGACGAGGAGCCCGAGCACGACCCCCCGGCGCGGCACCCGGTCGGTGCGCGGGTCGAACACCACCGCGAGGATGACCGGGATCAGGAACAGCGCAACCATGTGCAGGTGGGCGGCGCCCTGCGAGATCATGCCGGGGGCGAAGCCGCAGAACAGCCCGCCGATCGCGGCGGCCACCCGGGAGTCGACGAGCCGTCGGCGCAGCAGGAGGTACCAGGCGGTGGCGGTACCGGCGAAGCAACCGACCACCGCCACCAGGAAGGCGACCTGCGACCCGAACAGCAGGGTCACCGGGGTGAGCGGAATGCCCAGGCCGAGCACCGAGGTGTTGGCCATCAGGTTCACCCCGTCGGGGTAACCCACCTGGGTGCTGTACAGCGGGTGGTCCAGGTCGACCACGGCCCGCGCGGTCCGGGCCAGCATCCACTCGAACAGGGGCTGGTCGCTCGTCTGGTGGAACAGGCGGTCCGACCGGCCCCACTGCCCGCTGGTGACGAAGAGGGCCAGCGCCAGGTAACCGGCGACGACCAGGGCGTCGGGGGCCCACCGGGGCAGGCGTCGGCCGGGTCGGTCCGGGTCAGCCGGGCCGGTGGCCTCGGCCGGGGCGGCACCGTCGGCCGGGGCCGGCGTGCCGCCGGTCAGCTCGTCGTGCCCTGGTCGGTCAGCGACCGTACGTCCCACATCCATACGTCCTGCTCCCGTCGTGCCGGCCCGGCGATCTGCTCGACCGTCCGGCGAAGTGGTCCGGCGTGCTGCTGGTCCACCGGCAGGACCAGGATCGCCGCCCGCCAGTGTCGCAGTTCGTCCAGGGCCCGGCGGCGCCGCCGGTCGTCCAGGTTCTCGGCCCGTCCGGTGGCGGCGACCTCCGCCAGCAGGTCACCGATGCCGCTGGGCCGGCCACCGAACCGGCCGGCGTCGCCGGTGTTGCCGCTGCGGGGTGCGAGGAAGTAGCCGCCGGGGATCTTGAAGTCGAGGTTCTGCGACGCCGCCCAGCGCATCCCGTGCGTGGCGCCCATGCTGGGTACCGGTACCGGCACCAGGGTCTGGTCGGCGGCGACGTACCGGCGCCACTGGCCGGAGGTGACGAAGTCCGGCACGGCGGGCCGGGAGACCACCTGCAACGGCATCGGCACGATCGGCAGCAGGGCGACCACCAGGGCGGCCACCACGACGGTACGGACCGTCCTCGGGTCGGCGACCGGTAGTGCCAGGGCCCGGTCCACGGCCAGCGCCAGGAGCAGCCCGATCGCCACGGTGGTGATCAGGCCGAACCGGGTGGGTACCACCGCGTCCAGCAGCGGCAGGCGGACCAGCCACTCCCAGGGGCCGGTGACCAGTTCCCGGTCCCACCAGGAGACCCGCTCGCCGAGAGAGAGCACCGCGAAGAAGAGCGCGGTGAACGCGAGGGCGCGGACCACCACCTCCCGCCGCAGCCAGACCACGATCCCGACGGCGATCAGCACCAGGCTCCAGCCGAAGAAGGCGTTCTCCTCCGAGTAGTTGGGGGCGAGGTCGAGGTTCGCCCCCTGGTCGCCGCCGATGGTCGGGGACCCGGGCGCGAAGAAGGCGGCGATGTCGTTGCCGTAGCCCTGCACCGTGGCGCTGAGTCCGTGGTACGCCATCGGCCCGGCGAACTGGATGTAGAGCGGGTACGCCAGCAACGTCCCGGCGACCAGCGCGCAGACCGCCAGGCCGGTGCCGAGCGGACGCCAGGTCGCCGACCACAGGTGCCGCCGTTGGGCGAGTACGGCGAGCAGGAAGGCGCCGCAGGCCAGGGCGGTGAAGAGCAGGATCTCCTCGTTGATGAACGCCTGGTACGTGACCAGCAGGGCGAGCACCACCCCGTCCCGGACCGGCCGCCGGCCCCGGGTGAGCAGCAGCACCCGCCACACGATGAACGGCAGCAGGAACTGGGAGATGATGTTGGGATGCCAACTGGCGTGCGACAGCATCGCCGGTGAGAAGCCGCAGAGCCAGCCGCCGACCACGGCCGCCGCCGGGTGCCGCACGACGTGCCGGGACAGCACGAAGTACCAGGCCGAGGCGGTGCCGGCGAGGGCGACCGTGACCAGCAGGACGAAGGTCACCGCCGGGCCGAAGAGCAGCGTGACCGGGACCATCGGGATGCCGAGACCCAGGATGGCCGTGTTGGCCATCAGGTTCACCCCGTCGGGGTGGTTGAACTGGTCGGTGTAGAACGGAAACTCGCCGTGCAGCACCACCCGGACCGAGTGGGCGAGGAAGAACTGCACCTGCGCGGGGTCGCTGCTGTAGAGGGAGGCGACCCGACCGGCCGGGTCCATCCAGAGCTGACTGGTCACCCAGACCGCGACGAGCAGGAAGGCGCCGTACACCGCCAGGTCCCGCCGCCGGTGCGGCCAGCGCCGCCGGGGTCCGGTTCCGGCCGACGCCGCGTCGGTGCCGGCGGCCACGTCGGTGGCCGCCGGTTCGACCCGCTCGGCGGGTCCGGGCGCCGTCCGGGTCCGCGCTCCGGCGCGGTCGCCGGGGGTACCGGCCGGAGTGGTCCCCGGGGTCGGAATCGTGTCGACACGGGGCTGGGCAGGCGTCACAGTCGGCGGAGTCTACCGGAGCACGGGAATTCCCCTAAATTCGTGCGTCTGTCCCTTGTGGTGGTCGTGCCGCCTCTCCGTCCGGTACGGGCCGGCCCCGCACCGGCGGTCGAGGTGCCGCCTTTCGCCCACATTCTGGTCTCGTACGATGTGGCTTCCGCAGAGCAGGCGAGGATCGGGGGCGCACCAGTGGGTTCAGCCCGTCGTCGGGACGGCAGCCGAGGGACGAGTCACGGCGATCGGGGCGGCACCGCTCCCCGGGTCGGTGCGGCGCTGACCCTGACCCTGCTGGTGGCCGCCGCGTGCGGGCCGGTCCCCGAACGGCCGGCGACCCTGCCGGTCGGCTACGACACCCTCGACGGGTCGCTGCGGGTCTGGCCGGCCCGGGGCGGGCTGACCGGTGACCCGGCTGCGGTCACCGCGATCACCGAGGCGGTCCGGGACTGGCGCTCCCCGGTGGACGACCAGGTGCACCTGCCGTCCTCCGGCATCCTCTGGGCCGGGCCGGTCGACGGCCGCCCGCTCGCCCTGGTCGCCGCCGACGTGCCGGGTGGTAGCGCGTCCTGGCTGTTGCAGCTCACCGGCGCCGACGGCCGGTACACGGTCGACCGGGCCGTCGAGTACACCGATCCCGGTTACCTGGTTTACTCCGACGTGCTGCCGGTGCAGTCGGCCGACGGCCGGCGCTACCTGACCTCGGCCCGGGTGGACCGGCTGACCGGTCCGGACGGGGTCGCCCTGACCGGCACCGACGGCCTCACCGGTCCGGTGACCGTGCCGGCCTGCGCGGCGGTACCGGTCACCGCGAGCCTGCGGGCCACCGAGTCGCTGCCCCAGGGTCAGCCCGCCCACCGCCTGCTCGACCTGGGCTCCGCCGTCCCGGCGCCGCGCTACCCGCTGGTCGACGACGTCGCCGGCACCGGCCGGGAGGCACTGGCCGGGTTGGACACCTGCGCGCTCGGTACCGAGGAGGGGCCGTTCGGCAGCCTGGTCCGCCGCGACGGGGAGCGGAAGGTCCCGGCGGCGGCACCCGAATCCTGGCCGGTGGGCTCGGTCACCCTCCGCCCGCTCGGTGAGCTGCCGGCCGGCGTCGGGCCGGTGGGTGAACTGCACGAGCTGAGCTGGCGCAGTGCGACCGGCACCATGACGGCGGTGATGTACCGGGCCGCCCCCGGCGGGCCGGTGGCGGTCTCCCCGGCCGACCGGGCCAACCCGCTCCAGGTGTACGAGGTGCCCGTACCCGGTCGGCCGGTGGTCGTGCTGGCCTGGCGTCCCGGCCCGGACGTCGCGCTCGCGGTGCCACCGGAGCTGCCCCGGCTGGTCGACCGGCCGGGGCTGGTGGTGCTGCCGGCGCCGGTGGAGGACACCACGTTCCGCCTGGCCGAGCCGGGGCGGACCAGTGACCGCTCGGTGGACGGCGACGGCTGACCTCCGCGTCCGCTGCGCCCCGGCAAGGGCCGGGCGCCCGGAGCACCGCTGGCCGGCGGGGACCGGACCTCCGGCCCCCGCCGGTCACGGGCGTCAGTTCTGTGCGCTGCGCTCCGGCGTGCCGAGCCCGCCGGCCGCCAGCCGGACCGGCTCGATCGGCTCGGCGTCGAGCTGGGAGATCCAGCCGGTGACGTCCCGGGCCACGTCCTGCGCGGTCAGCCCCAGGTCACCGAGGATCTGCGCGCGGGTGCCGTGCGGGTGCCAGTCGGCCGGTACGCCGAGGTCCCGCAACGGGACCCGCACGTCGGCGTCCCGCATCGCCTGGGCGAGCGCCGAACCGACCCCGTTGACCCGGACACCGTCCTCGACGGTGACGACGAGCCGGTGCGCGGCGGCCAACTCGACCAACTCGGCAGGAACGGGGCGGACCCAGCGCGGGTCGACCACGGTGACGCCGTATCCCTGCTCGGCGACCCGGTTGGCGACCTCCACGCCGAGCCCGGCGAAGGAGCCGACCGCGACCAGCAGCACGTCCTGCCGCGCCGACTCGGCGAGGACGTCGACGGTGCCGACGCGGCGGACTGCGGGCAGGTCGGCGGCGACCGAACCGGTCGGGAAGCGCAGGATCGTCGGCCCGTCGTCGACGGCGACCGCCTCGCGCAGTTCCTCGCGGAGGGTCGCGGCGTCCCGGGGGGCGGCGATCCGCAGGCCGGGCACCACCCCGAAGACCGACATGTCCCAGATGCCGTAGTGGCTCGGCCCGTCCGGTCCGGTGATCCCGGCCCGGTCCAGCACGAAGGTGACCGGCAGCCTGTGCATCGCCACGTCCAGCAGGACCTGGTCGAAGGCCCGGTTGAGGAAGGTCGCGTAGACCGCCACCACCGGGTGCAGGCCGCCGAGGGCAAGCCCGGCTGCCGAGGTGGCGGCGTGCTGCTCGGCGATGCCGACGTCGTACACCCGCTCGGGGTACTTCCGGGCCAGCTTGGCGATCCCGGTCGGCTCGGCCATCGCGGCGGTGATCCCCACCACGTCCGGCCGCTCGTCGGCGATCGCGACCAGCTCGTCGGCGAAGACCCCGGTCCACTTCACCGACGGGGCGGCGAGCAGCTTGCCGGTCTCCGCGTCGAACGCGCCCGGACCGTGCAGGCAGTCCGCCTCGTCCTCCTCGGCGGGGCGGTAGCCGTACCCCTTGCGGGTGACCGCGTGCACGATCACCGGGCCGCCGAAGTTCTTCGCCGCGCGCAGCGCCGCCTCGACCGCGGTGACGTCGTGCCCGTCGACCGGGCCGACGTACTTGATGCCGAGGTCCTCGAACATGGCCTGCGGGGCGACCACGTCCTTGATGCCCTTCTTGACCGCGTGCAGCACCTCGTACATCGGGCGGCCGACCAGCGGGGTGGAGCCGAGGGCGTCCTTGACCACGTCGAGGACCTTCTCGTAGCCGGGGTTGAGCCGCAGCGTGGAGAGGTGGTCGGCGAGACCGCCGATGGTCGGGGCGTACGACCGGCCGTTGTCGTTGACCACGATCACCAGCGGGTTGCCGGCGGTGGCGATGTTGTTCAGCGCCTCCCAGCACATGCCGCCGGTCAGCGCGCCGTCACCGACCACCGCCACCACGCTGCGCTGCTCGCCGCGCAGGGCGTACGCCTTGGCCATCCCGTCGGCGTAGGACAGGGCGGTGGAGGCGTGCGAGTTCTCGATCAGGTCGTGCTCGCTCTCCGCCTGCGACGGGTACCCGGAGAGGCCGCCCCGCTGGCGGAGCTGGTCGAAGCCGGCCTGCCGGCCGGTGACGATCTTGTGGACGTACGCCTGGTGGCCGGTGTCGAAGAGGAACCTGTCCCGTGGGGAGTCGAAGACCCGGTGCATGGCCAGCGTCAGCTCGACCACGCCGAGGTTGGGGCCGAGGTGGCCACCGGTCCGGGAGACCTTCGCGACCAGGAAGTCGCGGATCTCGGCCGCGAGCACGGTCAACTCCTCGACGGACATCCGCTTGACGTCCTGTGGACCGCGTACCTTGGCCAGCAACCGACCCTGGTTGGCCGAACCGTCGTCAACACTCATAGCGGCAGAGTCTATCGGCCCCGGCCACAACCGCAGCCTGGGCCGAGATCGTTCCCGGCCGACCGGAGGGGCGCCCTGGCGGCCCCCGGCTACGCTTGACCGCCCGTCCCCGTCCGATAGGTGGTACGCGTTGACCACCCCCGTCGCTCCCGGGCCGGGCACCGGCCGGTACGCCACCGGCCAGGTGCTGGCGCTGCTCCTGGTCGCCCTGCTGGCTCTTCCACTGCTCCCGCTCCTGGCCCTCGTGGTGGCCTGGATCCGGCTGCGTGACCGCCGCCGGGACAGGCCGGAGGTCCCCGCCCGGCACCGGGACGACGCGGACGCCCGGCACCGGCACCAGCCGGCGGAGCCGTCAGCCGTCGATCCGCAGTGACCGGGGCGCCACCGGTGCCGGGTGTACCGGCGCCGGGCCGGTCGGGGTCCACGAGCCGAGCACCGCGCCGTACCGCGCGCCGGTCACCGAGGGCAGCGCCCCGGGCAAGCCGTGCCAGGACAGCCAGCCGAGCAGGGCGAACGCGTACGCCTCCTTGGCCTGGGCGGGTACCCCCAGCTCGTCGGTGTCCCGCAGCCGCCACCGGTCGGCCGCCAGCGCGACCAGCCGGGACCGCAGCACCGGGTTGCGCAGGCCGCCCCCACCGGCGACCACCTCGTCCACCCCGTGCCGGGCGCAGGCGTCGGTGACGATCCGGGCGGTCAGCTCGGTGAGGGTGGCCAGCACGTCGTCGGCGGGGACCTGCTCGCCCAGGCCGGCCAGCACGTCGGCCAGGTAGCCGGCGTGGAACAGTTCCTTGCCGGTGGACTTGGGCGGCGGGGCGGCGTAGTACGGCTCGGCGAGCAGCCGGTCCAGCAGCGGCCCGTGTACCCGACCGGCGGCGGCGTACCGCCCGTCGACGTCGCACGGCTGGCCGTGGAACCGCTGGGCGGCGGCGTCGATCAGCGCGTTCGCCGGTCCGATGTCGTACCCGACGACCGGGGCGCCCGGCGCGACCACGGTGAGGTTGGCGATGCCGCCGAGGTTCAGCGCCGCCCGGGGCGGCCCGTCCGGACGGGCCAGCAGCAGCGCGTCGAAGACCGGGACCAGCGGGGCACCCTGCCCACCCGCCGCGATGTCCGCCGCGCGCAGGTCGGACAGGACCGGTACGCCC
>NZ_WVUH01000174.1 GCF_017614955.1 Micromonospora echinofusca | reverse complement strand
CCCGGCCCACTCCTCGGGCCGGGCCGGCGCCCCGTCGGCGAGCAGGTCCGCGACGAGGGCGGCCATCACCGAGTCCCCGGCCCCGGTCGCGTCCACCGCGTCGACCTGCGGTGCCGGTACCCGGACCGGATCGGCGCCGGCCGCGACCAGGGCACCGGCCGCGCCGAGGGTGACCACGACCACCTGGGTACCCAGGTCCCGCAGCCGGTCGGCGACCTGCTCGGGTGTCCGGCCGGGGTAGAGCAGTTCCGCGTCGGCGGCGCTCAGTTTCACCAGGTGGGCGCTGCCGGCGAACGCGGCGACGAGGGCCCGGAGGTCGTCGAGCGTCGACCCGCCGCCGAGCAGGTCCGGACGGACGTTGGGGTCGAAGACCCGCAGCGCCGTGCCGGCCAGGGCCCAGGCGTGCCGGGCGGCCTGCCGGCTGTCCGGGCGGAGCAGGGCGATCGACCCGCAGTAGAGCACGTCGGCACCGGTCACCAGGGCGGTGTCCACGGCCTCGGCGGTGAGCAGCCCGTACGACGGGGGTTCGCCGTAGAACCGGAACTCCGGCTCGGCACCGGCGAAGGTGGCCACCGCGAGGGCGGTGGGGGCGGCCACGGTGACCAGCCCGTCCACGCCGACCCGGTTGGCGGTGAGGAAGTCCCGGATCCGTCCGGCGGGGGTGTCGTCACCGACGGAACCGACGAACTGCACCCGTCCGCCGAGGCGGGCCACCCCGACCGCGACGTTCAACGGACCGCCCCCGATCGCCTGCCGGTACACCGGTTCCCCCGCGTACTCGGTGTCCAGCAGGTCCAGCAACGCCTCACCGAGCACCACCGCGTACCCCATGTGTCCTCCTGCTCCGCAGCCGTCCGACCGGGGCCGGTACCGCCCGCCCACCGGGACCGGTCCCGTGTGTGCCGGGACGCCGTCGGCCGCCCCGCCGGTCCCAGCATGCCTGCCGCCGGGCAGTACCGCCCGACCCGGCAAAGATATTGACCCTGCACTATTGATTCTGTCCGGTTTCCGTGATGCGATGGCGCGTACCGAGGTGGTGCGGGGGCTGACGCACCACCTCCAGGGATGCCGGTATGAGCCACGCGAGGGCAGGTCCGCGACCGGACCGCGTACGCCGTCGTGCTCCCGGCCCGCTCGCCGATCCGCGTGCCGGGGTCCACGGCCACGCTCCGGCGCGGTGATCCCCGTCGACCGTGGTACGGCCCCGGCCGCACCACGAAAGTGAGGAGAACCGGTGAAATCCCTCCGTACCGCCTCCGTCTTCGCCGCCGCGGCCATGCTGGCCGCCGCCGCGTTGACGGTGATCACCGGCCAGGCCGCGCAGGCGCACGGCGCGGCGATGGCCCCCGGCAGTCGCACCTACCTCTGCTGGCAGGACGGTCTCAGCCAGACCGGTGAGATCAAGCCCGACAACCCCGCCTGCGCCGCCGCCGTGGCGCAGAGCGGCGCGAACTCGCTCTACAACTGGTTCAGCGTGCTCCGCTCCGACGCCGGCGGGCGCACCGTCGGCTTCATCCCGGACGGACAGCTGTGCAGCGGCGGCAACCCCGGGTTCAGCGGGTACGACCTGGCCCGCACCGACTGGCCGCTGACCCACCTGACCGCCGGGAGGAACTTCAGCTTCCGGTACAGCAACTGGGCCCACCACCCGGGGACGTTCTACTTCTACGTCACCAAGGACAGCTGGAGCCCGACCCGGCCGCTGGCCTGGTCGGACCTGGAGGAGCAGCCGTTCCTCCAGGTGACCAACCCGCCGCAGAACGGCTCGTCGGGTACGAACGACGGGCACTACTACTTCAGCGGGAACCTGCCGTCGAACAAGAACGGCCGACACATCATCTACTCCCGCTGGGTCCGCTCGGACAGCCAGGAGAACTTCTTCGGCTGCTCGGACGTCACCTTCGACGGGGGCAACGGTGAGGTCACCGGGGTCGGTCCGGGCGGGAACCCGACGCCGACGCCGACCACCACCACGCCGGGGCCGACGCCGACCACGCCGAACCCCGGCAACCCGTGCATGGCCGGGTACCGGGTGGTCAGCTCCTGGCAGGGTGGCTTCCAGGGCGAAGTGACGATCATGAACCACGGCACCACCGCGTTCAACGGGTGGACCGCGACCTGGACCTGGCCGAGCGGGCAGACCATCTCCACGATCTGGAGCGGTACGCACACCGTCTCCGGTAACACGGTGACGGTCAAGCCGATGGACTACAACCGGGTGGTCAACCCGAACGGCACCACGACGTTCGGGTTCCTCGCCACCACCGGCAGCGGCAACACCGCGCCGACGGTCACCTGCACCAGCCCGTGACCGGGGGCTCCGCTGCCCGGCCGGGACAGCGGAGCCGACACAGGGGGCCTGCGTCGGCCGACTCCGGTCGGTCCACGCAGGCCCCCTGGCCGTTTCCCGGCGGCCCGCCACCGGCCGCCGTCCGACTACACCTGCGAGGAGGACGCGCAGGCCACCCGCCGTCGGTGGGTCAGTGCACCATCGAGCCGACCACGGGCTTGGTCAGCAGCGCGGACTGGTTGCGCTGGATGCCCGGGTTGAGGGTCTTCGCCACGAAGATCGCGTGCCAGATGCAGAAGATCAGCACGGTCCAGACCTTGCGTGAGTGGTCCGCCTCCTCGCGCTTGTGCTCGTCGAGCAGGCGCATCGCGTAGTTCAGGTCGAGCAGGTCACCGGCACCGGAGGTGGCGAAGACGTGCCGCACCCACTCGTACATCTCGCCGCGCAACCAGACCCGGGTCGGGGTCGGGAAGCCCAGCTTCTTCCGGTTGACGATGGCCGGCGGGACGACCCCCTGCAACGCCTGGCGCATGGCGTACTTGGTGGCGTCCGAGCGGGGCGGCAGCTTCAGGTCCACCGGGATGGTGGCCGCCACGTCGAAGACCTCCCGGTCCAGGAACGGCACCCGGACCTCCAGCGAGTGGGCCATGGAGATCCGGTCGGCCTTGACCAGGATGTCGCCGCGCAGCCAGGTGTACAGGTCGACGTACTGCATCTTGGTCACGTCGTCCAGCTCGGTGCACTCGGCGTAGACCGGGGCGGTCACGTCGGTGTACCGCACCGAGGGGTCGTACCGGCGCAGCAGGTGCTGCTTCTCCTCCTCGGTGAACATCCGGGCGTTGCCGTAGTAGCGCTGCTCGATCGGGGTGGTACCGCGCTCCAGGAAGCTCTTGCCCTTGACCCCCTGCGGGATGGCCTTCGAGACCGCGCGCAGCCCCTTCTGCACCCCGCCGGGCAGACCGTTGACGCTGCTGAGCGAGAGCGGCTCCCGGTAGATCGTGTACCCGCCGAAGAACTCGTCGGCGCCCTCACCGGAGAGGACCACGGTGACGTGCTCGGCGGCCTTCTTGGCCACGAAGTAGAGCGGCACCAGCGCCGGGTCGGCGACCGGGTCGTCCAGGTGCCAGACGATGCGGGGCAACGCCTCCATCATGTCCTGCGGCCCGATCTTGGTCGGGATGGTGGTGACGTCCAGGTGCCGGGCGGACTCCTGGGCGACGTCGATCTCGGAGTAGCCGGGCACGTCGTAGCCGACGGTGAAGGTGAGGATGTTCGGGTTGAACTCCCGGGCCAGGGCCACCACGGCGGTGGAGTCGATGCCGCTGGACAGGAACGAGCCGACCGGCACGTCCGAGCGCATGTGCATCCGTACGCTCTCGCGCAGCGTCTCGCGGATCTGGTGGTAGAGCCGCTGCGGGTCGTCGACCGGGCTCGGCCGGAACACCGGCCGGTACCACCGTCGCACCTCGATCCGCCCGCCCGGGGTCCAGGTCAGGTACTCCCCTGACCCGATCCGGTTGATGCCCTGGTGCAGCGTGCCGGGCTCCGGGACGTACTGGAGGGTCAGGTAGTGCGACAGGTTCGCGGTGTCCACCCCGGCGTCCCCGGCGTACGCGGACGGGGCGAACGGGAGCAGCGCCTTCTTCTCCGAGGCGAGGTAGAGGCCGTCGGCGGTCTCCAGGTAGTGCAGCGGCTTGATGCCGAAGTTGTCCCGGGCGCCGAAGGCGCGCCGCTCCTGACGGTCCCAGATGACGAAGGCGAACATGCCCCGCAGCCGGGTGAGCACCTGCTCGCCCCAGTAGTGGTAACCGGCAACGATGACCTCACCGTCACCGTTGGTCGCGAACTGGGCCCCGTGCTCGCGGATCAGCTGCTCCCGCAGCTCGATGTAGTTGTAGATCTCGCCGTTGAAGGTCAGCAGGTAGCGACCGTTGGCGTAGGGCAGCGGCTCGTGGCTGAGCGCCACGTCGATGATCGCCAGCCGCTTGTGCGCGAAGACCCCGTCGGCGTACCGCCCTGTGGCGTCCCCCACCAGTTCGACACCGGTTTCGTCCGGCCCGCGGTGATGCAGGCATTCCAACGCTCCGGCGATGTTGTCGCGGTGCGCGCCGGCGTCGCCGCGCGCGCTGAAGAAGGCCAGGAGTCCGCACATGGGAATCATCTTTCCACGCGGAGCCCGGCCACTGTCGCGGCACCGCACGGTCCCGCCGGACACCCGACCGGGTACCGTCGGCGCAGGTACCCGGACCAGCGGAAGGAGCGGACGATGAGCGAGGCGGGAACCACCGGCGGGCGGGCCGACGGCACCGAGTCCCATGATCCGGACTTCCCGGACCGCTTCCTGGCGTTCATGCGGGAGGGCTGGCGGGACAGCGAACTGCCGGTCGGCCCCCGGCCCGAGGTGCCGAACCACGCCAAGCGCCGGGCCGCCCTCTCCGCCGCGTTCCCCGGCGAGACGCTGGTCGTCCCCACCGGTCCGGAGAAGGTCCGCGCCAACGACACCGGGTACCCGTTCCGTCCCGGTAGTGACTTCGTCTACCTGACCGGCGACCACGACCCGGACAGCGTGCTGGTGATGCGGCCGAACGGCTCCGGGCACGACGCGGTGCTGTACATGCGCCCCCGGTCGTCCCGGCTGACCGACGAGTTCTTCCGCAGCCGGCACGGTGAGCTGTGGGTGGGCCGCCGGCACACGCTGAAGGAGAAGGCCACCGAGCTGGGCGTGGAGACGGCCGACCTGACCGGGCTGGATGCGGCCCTGGCCGACCTGGCGCCCGGCCACACCCGGGTGCTGCGCGGCTTCGACCAGCGGGTCGACGCGGCGGTACGCCCCTACGACGGGGCCCGGGAGCAGGGGCAGCCGGGGCGGGACCGCGAGCTGGCCGTGGTGATCAGTGAGCTGAAGCTGGCCAAGGACGAGTGGGAGATCGCCCAGCTCCAGGACGCGGTCGACGCCACGGTGCGGGGCTTCGAGGACGTGGCCCGGATCCTGCCGGCCGACCGGGGGGTCTCCGAGCGGCTGCTGGAGGGGGTCTTCGCGTTGCGGGCCCGGCACGACGGCAACGACGTCGGGTACGGCTCGATCGTCGGCGCGGGCGAGCACGCCACGATCCTGCACTGGGTGCACAACCACGGCACCACCCGCCCGGGTGAGCTGCTGCTGATGGACATGGGCGTGGAGAACCGCCACCTCTACACCGCCGACGTGACCCGGGTACTCCCGGTCGACGGCCGGTTCACCGCGTTGCAGCGGCAGGTCTACGACATCGTGTACGCCTCGCAGCAGGCCGGCATCGACGCGATCCGGCCGGGAGTGGCGTTCCAGGAGGTCCACCTGACCTGCATGCGGGTCCTCGCCGAAGGGCTGGCCGACCTGGGGCTGCTGCCGGTGGGCGTGGACGAGGCGATGGATCCGTCCTCCACGGTCTACCGCCGGTGGACGCTGCACGGTTTCGGGCACATGCTCGGCCTCGACGTGCACGACTGCGCGAACGCCCGCAAGGAGCGGTACAAGGACGGCACCCTCGGCGAGGGGTACGTGCTCACCGTCGAACCGGGCCTGTACTTCCAGCCCGAGGACGACCTGGTGCCGGAGGAACTGCGCGGGGTCGGCGTCCGGATCGAGGACGACATCCTGGTCACCTCGTCGGGCGCGGTCAACCTGTCGGCGGGGCTGCCCCGCACGGCCGACGAGGTGGAGAGCTGGCTGGCGGCGCAGCGGGAGGCCGGTCCCCGACTGCCCGGCTGAGCCGGCGGGGCGCCGACCCCGGTGAGCTGCACGTTCCTTGATGCTGGACAGCGACGGTACGATGGCGCTGCGTCACCATCGTCGATCGACTGGCGGCGCTGCGTCACCATCGTCGATCGACTGGCGGCGCTACGTCACCACCGGCGACCGGCAGGGAGGCGTTGTGCCCAGCAGCGTTCCCGACGAGCCGGCGCGCGCCCCGGCGGCCAACGTCCTGCGGTTGACCTTCGCCGTCGTCGCGCTGGTCTCCCTGGTGATCGGGTACATCGGTCTGGCCCAGTACGTCTCCCGGAACCCGGAGTTCCACGGCCGTCCCCTCGACCTGCTCTACTACGACCTCCAACTCTTCGTGCTGGGTACGCCCCCGCTGGACGAGGGCAGCGGCCGGATCCCGCTGCTGCTGGACATCGCCCGGTTCACCGCGCCGGCGGTCACCGTCTACGCGTTCATCGAGGCCGGACGGCTGCTCTTCGCCGCCGAGCTGCGTCGGTTGCGGATCCGGCAGGCCCGCGATCATGTGATCGTCTGCGGCGACGGCATGGTCGCCGACATCCTGACCCGGCGGCTGCGGGCGACCGGCGACCGGGTGGTGCAGGTACCGTCCGGTTCGGTGGTCACCGGTCGGGACCCGTTCGGCCTGGCCGGGGAGGCGGGAGATCCCGAGGTGCTGCACGCCGCCGGGATCAGTCGGGCCCGGGCGTTGTACGCCTGTACCGACGACAGCGCCACCAACACCGCCATCGCGCTCGCCGCCGCCCGGCGTGGCCGGCACCGCCCGTTGGCGGTGTACGCGCAGGTCTCCGACCCGGAGCTGTGCCTGGCGTTGCAGGCCCGGCACCTGGGGCTGGCCGAGCCGTCGGGTACCCGGCTGGACTTCTTCAACATCGACGACCTGGCGGCCCGGAAGTTGCTCAACGAGGCACCACTGGTGCCGACGCACGGCGGGCCGCCCCGGGTGGTGGTGCTCGGCGCGACCACCTTCGGCCGGGCGGTCCTGGTGGAACTGGCCCGCCGCTGGCGGGTACGCGATCCGCAGCCGAGGTCGCCGGTCCCGATCGCCCTGGTCGACGCGGACGCCACCGGCGCGGCGACCGAGCTGTCGCACCGGTACCCGTTCCTGTCCCGGGTGTGCCGGATCGTCCCGTTCGACGGGGGTCTGGCCGAGCTGCTCGCCGACCCGGTCTTCCCGCTGCCACCGGACCGGGTGTTCATCTGCGACGACGACGAGGAACGCGCCCTGAAGACCGCGCTGACCGCCGAGCAGCTCTGGCACGGCGGTCCGGGGTCGGTGGTGGTCCGGTTGGACCGGCTGGCCAGCCTGCGGGCGGCGTTCGACAGCCGACCCGGTGACCACCAGGTGCTCGACGACCTCTCCGGGACGCTCCGGCTCTACGGCGTGGCCAACGCCGCGTGCGACCCCGAGTTGATCGGCGACGACCTGGTCGAGCGGCTGGCCCGGGTGATCCACGAGAGCTACGTGCTGTCCCGGCGGCGGCACGGCGAGGATCCGGCCCGGAACCCGGCCCTGGTCGGCTGGGAGGACCTGCCGGAGACGCTGCGTCAGGCCAACCGGTCCCAGGCCGAGGACATCGGTCGCAAGCTGCGGGAGCTGGGCTGCGCGTTGTCGCCCCGGGTCGGTTCGGGTGCGGAGTACGCGCTCGCCGAGTCCGAGATCGAGCAGCTCGCGGTCCTGGAGCACCAGCGCTGGCTCAAGGAGCGGTCCGCAGCCGGCTGGCGGTACGCCGAGCAGCGCGACGATGCCCGGCGGCTGCATCCGGCGTTACGTACCTGGGAGGACCTGCACGAGGAGATGCGCGAGCGCAACCACGACGCGATGCGTGAGCTGCCCGCCATCCTCGCCGAAGCGGGATTCCGGATCGTCCGGGTCCGGGCGGCGTGACGAGGGAACGGATGGGTCAGCCATGCCACGTATCGGTGTCACCGGACACGTGCTGCTCGCCGAGGGGACCGCAGCGCTGGTCCTGGACTGCCTCGACCGGCAGCTCGCGCGGTACCCGCACGGGTCGTTGCACGGGGTGACCTGTCTGGCCGACGGGGCGGACCAGCTCTTCGCCCGGGCGGTGCTGGCCCGGGGCGGGACCTTCGAGGCGATCATCCCGGCCCGGGACTACCGGCGTAACGCGGTCGAACCGGCCAACCGGGCCGCCTTCGACGAGCTGCTGGACCGGGCGGTACGGGTCAGTTACATGCCGTTCGCGACCTCCGGTCGGGAGGCGTACCTGGCCGCGAGCGAGGAGCTGCTGAACCGGTGCGACCTGCTGCTGGCGGTCTGGGACGGCCGCCCCTCGGCGGGCGTCGGGGACACCGCCGACGTGGTCCGGGTGGCCCGGGAGCGCGGGTTGCCGGTGGTCGTGCTCTGGCCGGCGGGTGCCCGGCGCCGGGCTCCCGCCGGCCAGTGACCCGCCCGCCGGTCGGACCGCCCGCCCGCTCCCGCGGGGCGGGCGGTCCGGGGCCGACCGGTCAGCACCAGCCGTTGATTGCCCCGTTCACCCCGGTCCAGAGGTACGCGTCGGAGACCCAACTGCCGTCGGTGAGCCGGTTCCACAGCGAGGTGGTGCCGTACCGGCCGGTGTGCGAGGTGCCGTTGGCGGAGCAGGAGATGCTGACGGTGGCACCGTCGGCAAGCGAGCCGACCGCACCGTAGCCGGTGCCGGGGCCTGAGCGGCGGGTCAGGGTACCGCCGCCGTTGGTGTCGACGACGCCCTGGGTGAAGCCGAGCGCGCCGTAGTTGTACACCGCGCCGCCGGCGGCGACGTAGGCCGAGCCGTGCCGGGCGCCACCGCCGTAGGCGCCGCCACCCACGAACACCCACTTGCCGATGTCGTGGTCGGCGATCGGTACGTAGGCGTTGTTCTGCCGGAGTCCGAAGTGGACGTGTCGGCCGCTGGCGGCACCGCCACAGGTCACGTCGGTGCCGGTGTAGCCGAGGTAGCTCCCCTGGGAGACCGCCGCGCCGTTGACCGAGATGTTGTCCCAGAGGTGGTAGTAGTCGGTCGCGTAGCCACGGTCGTGGATGACCCGGATCCAGCCCTTGCACATGGTGTAGGCGGTACCGGCCCGGGCGGCACGCACCACCTGGTCACCGCCGGCCAGGTCGATCGAGCTGTACGGCTGCTCGTACCCGCCCCAGCCGTGGGGTCCGCCGGACAGGTACCAGGTCTGACCGACGGTGAAGGGCAGCGCCATCCCGGTCCGGAAGTCACCACCGGCGTACAGCGTGGTCGGAGTGGTGGTGAAGACCCGGCGTTCCTCCTCGGTCGCCAACGGCGACTCGGCCGCCAGGGCGGCGAATCCGGCCTCGCCGTCGAACGCGATCCGCCAGCTACCGGCGTCGGCCCGGGCGACGAAGACCGCGCCCGTCGGGTGGGCGTCCTCGGTGTGCGGGGCGACGAGGACGGCGGTACCGAAGGCCCACCGTCCCCGGGCCCGGTCGAGGGTGACCCGGACGTCGGCCGGTGTCGCGGACCGCCCCTGGGTGGCGGCCTGCCCGAGCAGCTTCGCACCGACCGCGTCGGTGACGTCCGGGGTGGCCGGCGCCGGCCGGCCAGGGGCGGCGGACGCGGCGGGAGCCGCCGCGACCAGGCTGCCGATCAGCAGCAGGGGTACGGCGAGACCGGCCAGTCTTCGGGAGTACGGCATGGGACACCCTCCTCAGAACATCGAAGATGTTCACTCTTTTGGTACCGGAACGATAGACCAGCGACTCGGAAATTGGCACCACCCGAAGAGCCGATGACGTAGGAAACCTTCGAACTCCCGCGTCCCGCCGGGGAGATGCCGGCCCCGGAGGCACCCCCGGACGCCGGCGGCACGCGGCCGAGGAGGCGGACCCATCCGGCCGGTTCCGGTGGTCATTAGCCCGTTGTGATGCCAATGCGCACGTTTTTCGGGAAAGCGCCCATCGCGAAGATAGGTCACCTACGGTAGTGCCCAAGAGGTCACATCCTTTTTGTGGCTGGTCGCAGCGCTTATGGCGATGCGGCCCTGTCTGTTACCAGTGAGGGGCAGGGATCTGTAATGTCCAAGTACCAACCGAACCAGCAGGGCACCACCTCAGCCGCGCCCAAGCGTCGGCGGCGTGCTCTCTGGGTGGCCACCGGCGTGGCCGGCCTGACGGGGGTGGTCAGCCTCGCTGCGGTGGGCGGCGTGGTGGACGTGAAGGACACACAGCAGGCCGCCGGTCTGGAGCGGCTGGCCGGCGTGAACCCGGCCAGCGCCATGCAGGCCGACGACAAGAAGGCCGACGGCGGCCAGCGGGGCGCGGAAGGCAACGAACACGGCGGCCAGGACCCGGGGGGACGGCCCGGCGAGCAGGGGAAGGAGGGTAAGGACGACTGGTCCGGCAAGGGCCGGGAACTCGAGGTCAGGGAGGTCGGCTGCGACACCGACGAGCTGATCGACGCGCTGGTCCGCGCCAACGCGCAGCAGGGCGCCGTCCTGAAGCTCGCCAAGGACTGCACCTACACCCTGACCGCGCACGACGAGTACCGGTCGGGGAAGGGCAAGCCCCGGGGCGGGTACCAGCAGGAGAACGGCAACCGGGGCCAGGAGAACGGCAACCGGGGTACCGAGAACGGCAACCGGGGCCAGGAGAACGGCAACCGGGGTGTCGAGAACGGCAACCGGGGCCGGGAGAACGGCAACCGGGGTGTCGAGAACGGCAACCGGGGCCGGGAGAACGGCAACCGCAACGGCCGCGAGCACGACGACGTCCAGCACGGCAGCGGCCTGCCGGAGATCGTCCAGCCCATCACCATCAAGGGGCACGACTCCAAGATCGTCAACGCGGCGGACCGGGAGGGGTTCCGGATCTTCAACGTCGGAGTCGGCGGCGACCTCACGCTGGAGGACGTCACCATCAAGGGCGGCGAGGCCGGCGACCGGCGGCACCACCGGCTCCACGGCCCCGGCCTCGGCTCGACTGCGAGGAACCGTGCGGCGAACGGGGCGGCAGCGAACGGGGTTGCGGGCAACGCCGCAGCCGGCAACCGCACCGCAGCCCAGCCCAGCACAGCCGCCCGTACCGTGGCCGCCGCGAACCGTACCGTGGCCGCCGCCAGCCGTCCGGTCCTCGCCGCCAACGGCGCGGGTGCCAACGGCATGGGTGCCGCCGCGATCGGTGGCGCCTACCGCCACGGCGACGAGGAGCGCGACAGCGGCGGAGCGATCCTGGTGCAGGCCGGCGGCGAACTCCACCTGCACAAGACGACGCTGGTCCACAACACCGCCACCGGCAGCGGTGGCGCGATCTACAACGCCGGCATCACCACGGTCAGCCACAGCACGCTCAGCGACAACAGCGCACTCAAGGACGGCGGCGCGATCGCCAACACCGGTGTGCTGAAGATCGAGGAGTCCAAGCTGGTCGACAACAACGCCGGGGACGACGGCGGCGCGATCGAGAACGCCGGCGGTACGGTCCGGATCGAGAAGAGCACCATCGGCAGCAACAACGCCGCCGTCTTCGGCGGCGGTATCGCCGACTGGGCCGGGGTGACCACCATCTCGCACAGCCTGGTCACCGACAACAACGCGGTCCGGGGCGGTGGCGGGATCTTCGCCGCGCAGAAGGCCCAGCTCAAGCTGGAGCACACCCGGGTCAGCCGCAACTCCACGCTGGGTGACGGCGGCGGCCTCAAGCTGCTCGACAGCCAGGTGGTCGTGGTGCACGGTGCGATCAAGGAGAACACCGCAGGCGGCAACGGTGGCGGCATCTTCGTCAAGGACGGCACGCTGGTCCTGCGGCACACCGAGGTCGTCGACAACAAGGCGATCGGGCGGCACTCGCGGGGCGGTGGCATCTTCAACAAGGGCGGCCACGTCGCGCTCACCGAGACCAAGGTCGCCTTCAACCGGTCGACCCTGGCTCCGGGTGGCATCTTCACCGACAACCACCGGGTCACCGTGGACGACGAGTCCTCGATCATCAGCAACAGCCCGACCAACTGCAAGGGCAGCCGGGCGGATGTGGAGAACTGCTTCGGCTGACCTGCCGGCCGGGACCGGTCGAACAGCCGGTCCGATGGACAACTGAACCGAACTGAACCAACCCGCATCCGGTTCCGTCGAGCGACGAGTGGTCGCCCGACGGGACCGGATGCCCCGTCGGGCCGCCGTCGGCGTCCGGTATTCGGCGTCCGGTATCGGCGTCGGGCGTCGGGCGTCGGGCGTTAGGCGTCGGGTGTCCGGTGTCGCAACCCTCAGTCGGGCAGACGCACACCGGTGCCGGTGACCGCGATGCCGGTACCCGGTGCCACCGGGATGTCCACCCTCAGGGTGCTGGGCCGCCCCAGATCCACGCCCTGGTGCACCGTCACCGTTGCCGGCAGCCGGACCAGCCCGAGTTCCCGCAGGTAGCCGCCGAACGCAGCCGCCGCCGCCCCGGTGGCCGGGTCCTCGACCACCCCACCCGGAGGGAACGGGTTACGGGCGTGGAAGACGTGCGCCGCCTCCCGCCACACCAGGTCGACGGTCGTCCAGCCCTGCCGGGCCATCAAGCCGCCGAGCGCCGCCATGTCGTAGTCCAGGTCCGCCAGGCGCTGCCGGGTCCGGACGGCCACGACCGGGTGCCAGGCACCGGCGTACGCCACCCGGGGCGGCAGAGCCGGATCCAGGTCCGCCGCCGACCAGCGCAGGGCCACGAGCAGCGCCGCGAGATCGTCCGGCGGGAGCGGCACCGTCCGGGGTGCCACGCTGGTCAGCGTGGCCGTGGTACGTCCACCGGCGGTCACCGCCGTGGCGACCGGTACCTCGCCCGCCCGGGTACGCAGCCGCAGCGCTCCGGGGCCGTGCCGCTCGGCGTAGGCGGCGGCCAGCGCGATGGTGGCGTGGCCGCAGAACGGCACCTCGGCCAGCGGGCTGAAGTACCGGACGTCGAACAGGTCCCCGCCGGTCGGCACGAGGAAGGCGGTCTCGGAGTACCCGAGATCAGCGGCCACCCGCAGCATCTCCACCTCGTCGGCCCCGGTGGCGTCCAGGACCACCCCGGCCGGGTTGCCGCCCTCCGGCACCTCGGTGAAGGCGGCGTATCGCAGAATCTCCATGATCGCGACGGTAGGCCGGACCCGGCCGGGCCACAGCGGCCAATCCACGGTTCCTGGCTCACGCTCCGGTCGCCGGATGCCCCTCCCCGGGATACCGTTTCCGCATGTCACGGGAGGCGTGGATCGCGGTCGGCGTACTCGGCGGTGTGCTGGCCGTCACCACCCTGGTCGGTGCGGTCGTCCTGGCGGTACGCGTGCTGCGTACCCGCCGACTGCTCGGCGAGCTGGGCATGGGCGGCCGGGTGGCGTTCTACGGTGCGTTGATCTACACCGTGTTCCCGGTCGACCTGCTGCCCGACCCGATCTACCTCGACGACATGGGTGTCCTGGCCGGCGCCCTGATCTACCTGACCCGGCTGGCCGGACAGCGGCGTACCGCCCGCAACGCCGTCCGTGGTACCGCCCGGGACGCCGCCTCCCGGACCGGGCCCTCCGGCGGGGCCGCGCGGGTCGACGTGCCACGGGGCAGCTGAGCGGTCACCGGCGTCCGGCCTCCCGACGCCGTCGGAACCTGGTCGCCACGCAGCCCGACCAGGGCCCGCCGTGGGGTCAGATCCCCAGATGCCACATCAGCAGCATGCCAGGGATGAGCCCGGACAGCGACAGTGCGGCCATGGCAAGCACGAGGCAACCGGAGTTGTTCGGGTGGTACGTCTGTCCGGTCTCCAGGTCACGCCTCGAATCGGAGTTCGGAAGCCGGAAAGTGTTCCCTGCGTTTATGTCATTTCCCGCTTCCCGGCCCCAGCAGTACATGCATTCGCCCGGGTAGTCCTTTGAGCGGTGGCACTGTGGGCAGCTGCTCATATCCGCCTCCCTCGATGCTTCCCTGAGCGTACTTCCATTGACGCCCTTGCCAAAGAGGCCCGGGGTGGGTGCCTCGCCACGGGATGATCAATCGCAGCGCGGGGCGAGGTCGCCATCGACCACCGCGCCCAGGCCGTCATCGCCGAAGTCCAGCGCCGAGAGGCCGCAGAGCAGCGTGCCGTCGATCTCGCCGACCAAAATCGCCGTCCTGCGCCGGAAGGCGACCGGCCCGCAGACGGAGATGGCGCCGCCGCTGATCTCCGTTAGTCGACGCCGTTGATCTTCGCCGATTCCACGGCGAACTCCGCGTCGGTGAGCGCTCCACGCTGGTGTTGTCGGGCCAGCGCGTGGAGGTCACGCCGCTTGTCGTCGCTCGATGACCTGCGGGCTGTGCGCGTCCGACTGGCTCCGGCGGATGGCTTCGCCGGCCGGCCACCTGCGGTGGAGGGTCGCACCGACGGAGAGGTGGGCGCCGCCTGCCGACGGTCCTGCGCGTCGCGGTGGTGCGCCTGCAGTATTGCCAGGATTTCGTCGTAATGCTCCGGCCAGGTGGCCAAGCGTCCCAGTTCGGGCCTGAAGGTGAACGGCCGGAAGAGGTCACCGCGCTGCAGCGGGGTCTGGATCAACACCCCGTCGATTCGTTCAATTACGATTGCCGACCGGCCAATATCCAGGCCTGCCACAGTGGCCGCACCACTGCGGATGTCCGACACCGCAGCCCAGGGCAACGTGGTTGTGCGCAGAAGGGAACGGGACCGGAGACCGTCATCGCTGACATAGACCCCGAGCATCGCCCGCCGCACGGTAACGACGACGGCGGCAGCAAGCCATACCGCGAAGATGATCGCCGCCGGCGCCGGTATTACCCCAAACGCGTACATGAATACCAGGAATGTAGCTGCACCAGCCACCAAGAACAGGGTCAGAACCGCGAATCCGGTCGCGATATCGAGCATGTAAGGGCGTTCCCACCTACGCATGCCGCCATGGTGACCAGTGACTTCCAGTCCCGGCAGCAGACTTCCTCCACGCCCGGGTCGCGTCCGCGCGAGTGGTGTAAGAGACGGCCATCGCGGGATCCGGTCTGATGTTATGCGGCGATCGGGGCGGGGTCGGTCTGGTCGGTGACGTGTTGGTCGGTGTCGATCGTGACCATGCGGG
>NZ_WVUH01000173.1 GCF_017614955.1 Micromonospora echinofusca | reverse complement strand
CCCGGCCGCGAAGTCCTCCAACTGCGCCCGCACCCGAACGAGTTCCCGCTCATCCACGCATCGCACCCAAACACCACCACGACCCGCATACAAGCGACACGCCACAACGACCTAACAAAGCACTACTAGTGGCTCGGATCCGAACTGCCCTGGTCGGCGGCGACCCCGCCGACCAGGGCCACCGGTCAGCGGCGACCGGTGGCCAGGACGATCAGAATCCGGTCAGCTTGCCCGCTGATGCCTCTGGGCCGGTCCCGCTGATGACGATGCAGCAGACCCGTCGAGATGGGCGTACGGGTGGCGAGTTCCTCCAACGCCGCCAGCACTGCGGTGTTGCGTTCCCGTGGCAGGTCCTCCTGCTGGCCAAAGCATCGCCACACGACTGGGTCGATGTCCTGCCACCACAGTCGGGGTGGGCTCGGCATAGGCTACCTCCCGGCTAACTGCGGCCTACCGCGCCAGCTTCTCCGCACCGACCGATACTTCCGCTACCACGTGAGATCAACTGGTGACAGCGTGGTTAGGCTACATGGGATCTCGGTTCTCACCGCAGCCCCTTGCCGGCGGGTCACCGGTAGGTACCACCGCTGCCGGAGCGACCTGAAAGGGAACTGTCAGGTTGAACCCGGGTTCGTGACCCTGGATGTACGCGTGAATGCGCCGTCGATCAGTCGGGCGTGCGCAGTTCGGTACGGGCCTGTCAGTGGTCGGTTGCGCCTCGCCGACCATGGCGACGAGGTGAAACGGGGTGCGAACGTGTCCGTCGGACGCGCCACCGTGGGATCGTCTCGGTCGGCGGCGATCTTCTGGGACGCCGGGCGGCAGTCTGGTCGGACGGGGTTGTTCCACTGCTCGAAGCTGAGGTCGGCGTACCACATCGCGTGAGGATCGCGTCCAGCCCGCACCATCCCCTCGGTTCTCGTTCGATCCGACCGTGCGTGTTGTCGGCGAGCTCATCGGATGACGGACCCGTGATGCCGTCGTGCGGTGAGCCCATCCTGCTACCGCAATGACCGGGCCGATCCGGATTGGCAGCCACGAGAACTACCAGATGAGAATCCCACAGCGGTACTCCCACGTACAACGTTCCATTCCGGTCAAGGTCACGGATATTTGCGCGACCACGCCTCCCATAACGAGCGTCTTACCTGCATCGATCGATCAGAGGCGCCGACCGTGGTGGAGACGGCGAAGCGGGTTCTGACATCCCGCGAGGAGCCGTCACACCCCTATCACCGGATGACGCATCCGGCACAATGCCCCTAAATCCTTCGGGTTCATTTGATTCATGAAGACCCCTCGACCAAACTGACAGGACAGTCTTTCACCCGATGCAGAGACGGATCGTGGTTTCGACACGAAAGTGGGGTCTGTTCTGTGGGTGGCATCGCCTCCGAGCTGAGCCAGTGGCTCGGCCTGGTCTCAGCCACCCTGGCTGCGCTGGCGGCCCTGCTCGGACTACCGCCCCTGATCAGTCACCTCCGGCGGGACAGGCAGACGAAAGCAAAGACCATCAAGGTGTTGCTGCCCTCCCGGATCCGGCTCATCGACCGGGTGAACGAGGTGGCCCAGGTGCTGGAGCACCTCGACCGGGGCGAATACCTCGTATCGATCGAGGGAAGCATTGGCGTGGGCAAGAGTGCACTGGCCACGGAGGTTGCCCATCGGCTGGCCGAGCGGCGGCCCTCCCGGCGCAGAGGTGGTCCGTTCACGTCACTGGTCTGGTTCGACGCGCACAACGATACGTTGACGTTGAGTGACCTGGCGCGGAGCCTCAGCCTGGCGGCCGGCGATCCGACGCTGTCCGCCGCACCGGCGGAGCACAAGGCGGAGGCGCTGCGCGCACACCTGGCAGATCATCCGACGGTCATGGTGATCGACAACCTTCGGCTGACTGCGGCGGGCGCCCAACATCTCGTCGATTTCCTCAAGAACCTTCCGAGCGGCTCACTTGCTCTCGTCAGCACGAACACTCCGGGCAGGCTGCCGGCACCGCGGGTACTGCTGCAGGAGTTGCAGCTCAGTTATACCCGCGAGCTGCTGGTACGGGAGGCACAGCGGCGCGGTGTTGCCGACATTGTCGGCGCAGACATCCAAACATTTGATCGAGTCCATCACCTCCTGGGCGGCAATCCCCGTGCGATAGAGCTCTTCGTGCTGGCCTCCTCGCGGGAAGGCCGTTCCTTTGCGAGCCGACTAAATCAGCTTGAGGGCGGATCCATCGGGCTGGCTGATGCGTTGTTCCGTGCAGTGTGGCAGGACGTGGACGAGACGGGAAGACGACTTCTAGCGGTCTGTGCGTACCTGACGGGAAGCGCAAATGCGGAGCAGTTGCAGGTTGCGCTGGCGCTCTCTGACGCTGAGGTCGAGGCAACGGCGGAGCAGTTGTGGTCCGACGGCCTTCTGTCGTCCCACCGTCAGCACGAGACGACGTTCTACCGCTGTTCGGCCGCACTTCGGCTGTTCGTACTGAACAACACCGCCGTCGAGGACACCAGCGTGTTCGCCGACCGCCTGGCCCGCTATTTCATCGGACGGTTCGGTCGGGACTGGGAGGACGCGGCCGGCGCGAGCGCTCATATCGACGCCATCCGGATTCTCCTCACCGACCTGTACCGGCGCGGATCACACGATCAGTGTTTCCAGTTGTTCGAAGTCACCTTGGACATCTTCTTCACTCTGGGGCTGTTCGACGATCGCATCTCGTTGGGTTGGGTCGCCTACGAGGCGGCCACCGCCGTCGGCGACGACGAACGACGGTCGTTGGCGCTGTCGGTGATCTCGTCCACCCATGCGATTCGCGGCGAGCATGCTCTGGCGGCGGAGACGTCCGAGATGGGCCTGCGCATCGCCCGGAACGCCGGGTCGGTGAAGGAAACCGCGCGGCAGTTGCGCTGTGTCGGCTTCCATCTGTTCCGGGCTGGTAGGGCAGCAGAGGCCTTGGCGGTGGTCTGCAGCGACCACGAGGACGCCGAGGAGATGGCCCGCGTTGCCGGCGACGTCAACAACATGATCGACATTCAGTCGCTCGTCGGTGCGGCGCACTGGCATCTGGGCCAACTGGACCGGTGCGAGCTGACCGTACGTCGTTTTCTGGACGCCTGTGAGCAACTGCCATGGGAGCGGGGCAAAGCGTACGCGATCCGGGACCTGGCCGAGGTGACCCTGATGAGACGGTCGTTCCGGGACGCTGAGCTGCTGTTGAGGCAGGCGCGGAAGATCGCTGAGCAGTACCGCGACGTGCGGCAGTTGGTCCGAGTCGACCTGACCGAGGCACGCATCCACCTGTTCCAGGGCCGGATGCTGCGGGCCCGCCGCCTGGCCCACCGAGCGGCGGCCAACGCCCACGGACTGTCCTTGTCCGGTGAACGCGCGGAAGCCGAGGCGGTCTGGCGGTCCGCGCGAGCGGCGATGGTTCTGCCGTGGGTGTGGCTCCGCACCTATCAACGGCCGCGGATCAGATTCACCGACCAGACCGTCGGCGGCGACTAGTGGGAATGAAAGAGGATCAGGAAATGGATTCGGGAATCACTCACGTTCCTCACCGGGTCAAACTGGGCGATGACTGGCTCGCAGGGGTGGTGACGACGCCAGCAAACGGGGACACTTCCCGAATGGCCCTTCTGCTACACGGCGGCCCGGGAGGACAGAAGAACGGACCAGACAACCTATATTTCGATCTCGCTGAACGCCTCGCCTCCACGGGTGTCGCCTCGGTGCGTTTCGACTTCCGGGGCTGCGGTGAAAGCAGCGGCAGCTACCGCGACATGACCATCGACCGGCAGGTCGAGGAACTGCGCGCGGTGCGTGGGTTCGTTGACGGGCGCTACCACCCGACGGCCTGGGCCCTGGTCGGGGAGAGCTTCGGTGCGACGATCGGACTGCGGGGTTTCGACCAGGCCTACCGTGCCGTCGTGCTGCTCTGGCCCGCCATCTGGCTCCTCGACGGTGCCTTCGAGTCGTACGTGACCGCGGACAACCTCAGCGCCGCGCAACGCGACGGCTACGTGGAGCTCGACGGAGAGCAGATCGGCGTGGACTTTCTCCGCGAGTTGCAGGACGTTCAGGACGTCAGCGCTCCTCTGCGGGGCCTGCGGATCCCCACCTTGTTCATCCATGGCGAAGCCGACCAGGAGGTGCCGTTCTCCCAGAGCGTGCACGCCGCGCAGCTGGTAGATGACGGCAGGCTCGTCGCCGTCCCGGACGGCGACCATTGCCTGCAACGACCCGAGGAGAGAACGATCGTGTACGACGAGACGGTCTCATGGCTGCACCAACACCTGTAAGTATCGGTGCCCTTCTGCTCGCTCCCGCCAGCTACCGGCATCTGCCGGCGGTGCCCTGGCTCGCCGACGGCGAGATCCACGCCGGCCTGCGATGGCAACTGGACCACCACTACCGGGCCAACGTCGTCAGCCTCAAGGACAACCAGCTCGGCAGCCCCGGCGCGGCCCGCAACGCCGTCGCCTGCGCCCTGCAGACCCTCGCCGACAGTGACATCCTGCTGGTAGCCGTCGCGGGGCACTACCGACAGTTCACCCGAGGTCGCGACACGCTCGCCGCACTGGCCCTACCCGGATCGGTTCCCGGACGGCCGCGCAGCATGCTCGCCATCGCAGACCTGCTGGAACCCCTGGTCGACACCGCCACCACGGTCATCGTCTGCGCGGACCTGATCGGTGACCAGGACCCAGCCGAAGCGCTGGCGAGGACCCCGGGGGTGTCGGTGCTGTACACATGTCGGACGACACCGGCCGACCTGAGCCTCACCTGCCACGATGCTGTCTGCTGCGTCTTGGAAGACCTTGCCGCCGCAGGTGCGCAACGGTCGACGGCGGACCTCCTCGACGACGCCCGGCAGCGGTGTGCAGCTGCCGGTGGCGACGCCCGGATGGTCCACAGGGCAGCTGATACAGCCCTCGCCTCGGTCTTCGCTGTCGAGCAGCTGCCGGCTTACCTGCGTGAGGACCTGTCGTCGCTCGACCCCGGATCGCGTCTCGATGCGGTGGCGGATCTGGCGACCGTGGCCGATGGCAGCCCGTTCGCCAGGGCGATTCTGACCCGGCTGGCGGTCAGTGACCGGGCGCAGCAGGTACGAAGCTACGCCGACGTGGTGGTGCGACAGGCCGAACAGCCGTCACTGCCCTGGCTTCTCACCACCGGTCGGATACCTCGTGAGGCCTATGAGGCGGCGCTGACCGATCCGGTGGTGCCGCAACTTCTGCCCCAGCCCGCCGGAGAGGCGGTGATCGGCGTCGACGCACCCGATGGGCAGCCCAGCTGCCGTCCCCGGCACACCGTCCGGCTGGCACCGTACCGGCTGGCCCGCACCGTGGTCACCAACCGTCAGTACCTGGCCTTTCTTGCCGCAGAGGACGGTCCCTGTCCCGACCACTGGGCCACCGACCGGCAGCTGTGGGCTGCTGGCGACCTTCCGGTGGTGATGGTGTCGTGGCTGGATGCCGCACGCTACTGCGCCTGGCTGACCCGCCACCTCCACTCCACTGGAGGTCTTCCCGCCAGTGCACGCATCGTTCTTCCCAGCGAGGTCGAATGGGAAAACGCGGCCCGCAACGGCCGCAGCGACCTCCACCCGTGGGGTGACAGCCCGGATCCGGGGCACGCCAACATCCGCAGCACCGGCATTCACGGACTCGTCTGCCCTGGCCATTTCTCCCCTGCCGGCGACAGTGTCACCGGCTGCCAGGACCTCATCGGCAACGTGTCGGAATGGACGCGCAGCCTGTGGGGCCACGGCGGACACGATCCCACCTACCGCTACCCCTACCGGGGTGATGACGGGCGTGAGGTCGACAGCGGTCGCGCAAATGCCCACTACGTCATCCGTGGTGGCACGTTCTACTACGCCACCGAATGCGCCAACTCGTTTACCCGCAACCGCTTACGGGCCACCGCACGGCACCCCGCCAACGGCTTCAGAGTGATGTCTACCGACGACGGGACGGCAGGGTGACACCCGACACCCACTGGGACGCCGAACTCACCGTCCTCGGGCCCGGCATCTCCGAAGCGGTGCAGTGGGCGAAGCTCGTCGTCCAGCACGCCGAGGGAATGCACCTGACCGATTCCACCGGCCGCCGCGTCACCGACCTCATGGGTGGCGCCGGCGTCAACCTGCTCGGCCACAGCCACCCCGCCTATCTGGAGGCCATGGGCCGCCAGATGAGCAGCTGGATGATCGGCGCCCACGCCGGTGCCGCACGCCTGGAGATGACCAGACAACTCCGTCAGCTGCTGCCGGCGCACCTCAACCGGATACAGCTCTACAGCGGCGGAAGCGAGGCCGTGGAATCCGCCATCCGACTGGCGAAATCCGCGACCGGCCGATACGAGGTCCTGTCCTTCTGGCAGGCCTTCCACGGCCGCACCCTGGGCAGCCTCGCCCACACCAGCGGAGCCAGCACCGCACTCGGACCCACCGCGCCCGGCAGCATCAAAGCCCCATACGCGAACTGCGCGCACTGCCCCCTCAAGCTCACCCACCCCCGCTGCGGTCTCGCCTGCGTGGAGCTCACCCGAGCGATCCTGCGGGAGCAGTCCACCGGATCACTGGCCGCGATCCTGGTCGAACCCGTCCAGGGTCGCGCCGGGAACATCGCCCCGCCGGCCGGCTATCTCGCCGCGCTCCGACAACTCGCCAACGACCACGGAGCCCTGCTTATCGCCGACGAGTCCTTGACCGGCATGGGACGTACCGGCGCCGTCCTGGCCAGCGACAGCCCGGACAGCCGACCCGACATCGTGGTCCTCGGCAAGGGACTCGGCAACGGATACCCCGTCTCCGCCGTCTGTGCCTCCACCACGTTGATGGAGACCGGGCCCTACGGCTCCCCCAGCGCGAGCTCCTCCAGCTACGGCGGTTTCCCCCTGGCCTGCCAGGCCGTCGCCGTCGTCGCCGAAACGGTACGGGTCGAGCAGCTCGCCGAACGGGCGCGTCGCCTCGGCGACCGAATCCTGCACCGGTTACGGCATGATCTCGCCGATACGCCACTGGTCGCCGGCGTACACGGCCGAGGGCTGGCCATCGGCGTCGAACTCCACGTCACCGGCAAGGATCAGCTGCGCCGTGTCTTCCAAAGCCTCCTGCACGCCGGCATCCTCGTCATGACCGGCGGGCACACTCTGCGGCTCTACCCGCCCCTGACCGCCGATGCCCACGAGCTCGACGCGGCCGTCGACGCCCTCATCAACGTCCTGCAACGCCACCCGGCGCCATGATGACGCAGGTCGCGATCATCGGCTACGGGAGGGCCGGAGAGGCACACGCCCGCTGCTACCACGCCCTACCTGCGACCAGGATCGCGGCAATCGTCGACCCGACCCCGGCACGACGCGACGCCGCCCGACACCACTTCCCGGACACGGCAGTACACCGGAGCCTCACCAAGATAGACACCCGCATCGACCTGGCGGTGATCTGCACACCGCACGACACCCACGAACGCCACATCGAGCAGGCACTGCTGCTCGGCATGCACGTCTTCTGCGAGAAGCCCGCCTTCCTCGACCCCGGCACCGGCCGCCGGCTCATGTCCCTCGCCCAGAAACGCCACCTCGTCATCTACCCGGGGCACAACTACCTGTTCTCCCCACAACTTCAGAACCTGAAGCGGCACACCACACCCGAGCACATCGGCCCCATCACCCACATCGAGATGACCATCGACCGGACACAGCCCGCCCGAGGCATCCCCGACTGGCAGCCGACGTGGCGCAGCGTCGCCTCCGGCGGCATCCTGACCGACCACGGCCCCCACTGCATCTACCTCAGCGAATGGATTGCCGGGCGGGCCATCCAACAGGTCACCTGCCACACGGAACAAGACCCCACCGGCGTCCCGGATCGGGCCGAACTCACGCTCCATCTGCACGGCACCGTCACGTCCCACATCACGCTGTCGTGGACAGCGGACATCCGCCGCACCATCTACACGGTGATCGGTGAACAGGGGTCCGTCACCACGGACCCCACACCGCGCGACACCTGGCACTCCCGAAACCACCTGGTCGTGCCGCCGCCCACAGATGACCGCCACGCACACGACAGCTGGATGCCGCCCCTTGCCCGTGACGTCCTGCGCCACCTCTGCGAGCAAGTCGCCACCGATCCGGCTCAGCAGGCACTCACCGTCGCCCGGGTGCTCGCGGCGGCGTCCCAGTCCGCTTCTCTCAACGGTCGTTCCTGTTCCGTCTGCTGAGGCTGCGCAGGGTGCCAGGCCATCCAGGGCAGCCGAGGGCCTGTCGGTATGGCGGCGCGAGTGCGGAGCCGGGTACGGTTCGAGAGCAGCCCCACACTGCACGAGCTTCCGATTGCTGGCGCACGCGCATGACGAGGCATCGACGTGACGATCAACCTTGCGGCAGCTGGCCAAACGATGCGTGCCGCGCCTGACAGCGGACACGGGAAGTTGTTCTTCGTGGACGGACACGACAGCCGGGCCCTGATGGCAGTCACCGACCGAGATGAGATGACCCGAGCTCCCGCCGGGCGATGTCACACTGTCGCGCTAGGTTCCGGCCATGAGCCGTGGTGAGTTACAGCGGCAGTCGCTCGAGGCCGCACTGGGCGACGTTGCCGCAGCAGTCGTCGAATTCGAGGGCGTCGCCGGCTGGCTGGCCGCCGTCGGCAGCAGTCCGGTCGACCCGCTGGGGGCCGAGGTCTGGGTGTACGACACGGACCTGACCCAGGTGCTGCTGGTGTGCCATCCGTGGCGGGGCTGGGTCCCGCCCGGAGGAAGAGTCGAACCCGGGGAGCCACCTCGTGCGGCAGCCCGCCGTGAGTTGTTCGAAGAGACAGGTGTCGTGGCCGATCTGCTCACCCGGCCCGCCGCTGTCTGCGTCCGCTCGTACCATCCCGATCATCCGGCGACGACGCTGGGATTGTCGTATGCCGCGATCGTCGACCGGGCTGTTCCGCTGCTGGCCGAGCCCGGCCAGCCCGTCGCCTGGATGAACCTGGATCACCAGTGGGAAAGCTGCTTCTCCGACGACCCGTCCCGCATCCGTCGGCATGCGCAGTGGCTGGCCCGCCCTGCCCGATCTCAGCCGCGTACCCGGGTCCGCGGATGACGTACCAGCTGCTCCGGACCAGCCGCTGGAGCCGGTGATGCATCGTCCGCTCGTCCGACGTCCAACTGTCCGTGTATCCAGATCGGCCCGTCCGCCCTGTCGCCGGATTTCCGGGACTCGTCGCCCAGTACCCAGCAGTCTGCTGGATGTCATACCAGGCTCGGCGCAGACCGAGCCAGCCGTCACTCACGCGGCGTGCCAGTACCGCACAGCCAGAATCAGGTGCACGCATGTGCCGCTGAGACGGCGCGAGCCGCTCGCGGCCCTCGACCACGATGTGCGGTGGGGCGTCGTGGGCGACACACAGCGCTGATGCTGGCTCAGGTCCCGGCTGCCCTGGTCGGCGGCGATCGGCCGACCAGGGCCACGGGTCAGCGGCGACCGGTGGCCAGGGCGACCAGGAACTGTCCGCCGCCCGCCTCGACGCTCGCGGTCACCGGCAGTCCGGGTACCAGCCGGGAGAACCGGTCGACCAGCCAGTCCGCCGCCTCCTGGGCATCTTTCTTGCTCGGGCACCGGGCGACCAACTCGCGGCCACCCTTGCGTTCGAGCCGCTCGGCGACGGTGATCAGCGGCGCGGGCTCCACCACACGCAGGCGGTCCGGCCAGGCAATGGTCACCTTGACCGCGCCCTTGCGGCTGTTGCAGGCGCGGTGCGCCAGTCGCTCGGCGACCTTCGCCTTCTTGTCGGCGGTGCGACTGTCGACGCTGGGGCCACGGGCGTCGTTCACCGACATGTTGGCGTCGACCGGTTCGTCGCACACCCAGCATCGCCAGTTGTCACGCCTCGCGACGTCTTCGAGGAGACTCATCCGAGAAACCTAGCCGGTCAGCCCTCCGGCTCTCGCATGCCGGCGATCGGACGTCACGATACTGGGTGCCGCTGTCCGGCGTGCGATCGTGCCGATGCGCGGACGTCGGTGTGACGCCTTTTGTCCGCCGCCGACGGCGAGCAACTCAGTCCCACCAGAAGGACCACCAGGCCCGGTTGGTGAGACTCTCGGCGTAACGCGTGAGCGTGTCCGTGCGGGACTGCCACACGTTGTCGGGGCAGAACGCGAAGTGTTCCGCGGCGACGTGTAGTGCGTGTTCCGCGTCGGTGGGTGGCGCGGCGACGCTGAGGTAGAGCTCGGCTGGTCCGAGTCCGACGACTCGGGTACCGAACCGTTCCTCCCAGCTTCGCAGCACCGCGCTGAACTTCGCGGTGTCATTGTCGTAGTTCAGCGGTCCGCACCAGCCGAGAACGGCCGGCACGTCCGCACTGCGGATGCTGGCACACAGGCCGAGCCGTGGCGCCGTCAGCCACTCCTCGGTCAGCAGGTGTTGTGCGAACTCGGCGGCCCGTACGGCCGGGTCTTCCTGCAGCGTGCCGGCAGGCGCGAGTCCGGGCCAGCGATCACCGAACGGTGCGGTGACGGCCAGCCGCTCCGGCACGCCGAGCATGTCGTCATCTTCGTCGACGGTCGTGTAGGCGGACCACCAGGTGGCCATCAGCGCCGCAGGGTCGTGATCACCGGGCCCTGATCTGACGAGGCCCGGGTCGAGTTCACCGGTCGTCCACGGGCTGTCCGGCTCGTACACACGTCCCCCGAGAAGCAGTGGCCACAGCCCCGTCGGGCCGTGATACGCCTGAAGGGATCCCCACAGACCCACACCGGGGCGGCTGTCACTGATCCACAGGACCGGTTCTTCGAGAAGCCCCGCCTCGCTCTCGTACACCACTCGCCCGGCCGGGAGGTCGAGACTGAGAGCGCCGCCGCCCGGGTCGTGTTGCAGGTGCGTCAGCGGGTTGGGTGTCACGGAGCGCAGGGTACCGAGCGGCCACGACAGTCAGAGTCTCGCACCTGGTGCGCTGCGCGTTTCGGTCGGGAAGAGGGCGTCGTGGTGTATTCGCCGCCGCGGGGACGGGGCATGCGGTGGTGGGCGTGGAGTCTCGGATGCCGCGAAAAACATCTCGGTGGGATGTCGAGAACCCCGGTGTGGCTCCGTCCCCGGTGCGAACTCGGCCACAATGGGGCCGTACCGCGCTGAGGAGAACACGATGGCCAAGTACCTGCTGCTCAAGCACTACCGGGGCGCGCCGGCGCCGGTCAACGACGTGCCGATGGACCAGTGGACGCCGGAGGAGGTTTCGGCCCACATGCAGTACATGCGTGACTTCGCCGCCCGGTTGGAGGGCACCGGCGAGTTCGTCGACGCCCAGGCGCTCGCCCCGCAGGGCACGTTCGTCCGCTACGACGGTGAGGGGCGTCCGCCGGTCACCGATGGGCCGTTCGCGGAGACCAAGGACCTGATCGCCGGCTGGATGGTGATCGATGTCGAGAGCTACGAACGGGCGCTCGAACTCGCCGGTGAGTTGTCGGCGGCGCCGGGTGCCGGTGGGAAGCCGATCCACGAGTGGCTCGAGGTGCGTCCGTTCTACGGCGAGCAGGCCACGGCCACCGAGTGAACGAGTCGCTGCTGCGGGAGCTGGTGCCTGCGGTGATCGGTGTTCTCGTCCGTCGCGGAGCTGACTTCGCGGCGGCCGAGGACGCCGTGCAGGACGCCCTGGTCGAGGCGGTGCGGGGGTGGCCGGACGGCCCGCCGCAGGACCCCAAGGGCTGGCTGGTCACGGTGGCCTGGCGTAAGTTCCTCGACGCCGTCCGCGCCGACACCTCGCGGCGGCGGCGGGAGGAACTGGTCGAGGCCGAGCCCTCGCCCGGCCCGTGCGGGGCGGTGGACGACACGCTCCAGCTGTACTTCCTGTGTGCGCACCCGTCGCTGACACCGGCCTCGGCGGTCGCGCTCACGCTGCGCGCGGTCGGCGGTCTGACCACGCGGCAGATCGCGCGGGCCTACCTGGTGCCGGAGGCGACCATGGCCCAGCGGATCAGCAGGGCCAAACGGACCGTGGCCGGTGTCCGGTTCGACCAGCCCGGGGACGTCGGCACGGTGCTGCGTGTGCTCTACCTGGTGTTCAACGAGGGCTACTCGGGTGACGTCGACGTGGCTGCGGAGGCGATCCGGCTCACCCGCCAACTGGCGGCCAGGATCCGGCACGAGGAGGTCGCGGGCCTGCTGGCGCTCATGCTGCTGCACCACGCGCGGCGGCCGGCGCGGACCGGTGTCGACGGTAGGCTCGTGCCGCTGGCCGAGCAGGACCGCAGCCGGTGGGACACCCGCCTGATCGCCGAGGGTGTCGACGTGCTGCAGGCCGCTCTCGTCCGCGACCGGCTGGGTGAGTTCCAGGCCCAGGCGGCCATCGCCGCGCTGCACGCCGACGCCCGGACGGTCGAGGAGACCGACTGGGTGCAGATCGTCGAGTGGTACGACGAGCTGGTGGCTCTCACCGACAGCCCGGTGGCCCGGCTCAACCGGGCCGTCGCGGTCGGGGAGGCCGACGGTCCACGGGCCGGCCTGGCGGCTCTGGCCGGGCTCGATCCTGCCCTGCCCCGGTACACCGCCGCTGCGGCGTACCTGCGCGAGCGGGACGGTGACCCGGTGACCGCAGCGCGGCTCTACGCGGAGGCTGCCCGGTCGGCGGCCACCATCCCGGAACGCGACCATCTGACGCGGCAGGCCGCCCGGCTCAACGCGCGGCTGCGGGGTTGAGCGGCGGCCCGACGCGAGCGGTGCAGGGGCCCGACGGCGGGCGGTACCGGCTCTGCACCGGTCGGTGGCGGGCGACGCGCTGCCGGGCTCCGGTCCTGGCGGGTCAGGCGCGGAGGTGGGTGAGGACGGCGAGGACCCGGCGGTGGTGGGTGGTGGCGTCGGCGGGCAGGTCGAGTTTGGTGAAGATGTTGCGGACGTGCTTCTCGACCGCGCCGTCGGTGACCACCAGTGTCTGGGCGATGGCGGTGTTCGAGCGTCCCTCGGCCATCAGGGCGAGCACCTCCCGTTCGCGTGGGGTCAGGGCGGCCAGCGGGTCGTCGCGCCGACGCCGGACCAGGAGTTGACCGATCACCTCGGGGTCGAGCACCGTACCGCCCGCCGCCACCCGGCCCAGTGCGTCCAGGAACTCGTCGATCGCGGCCACCCGGTCCTTGAGCAGGTAGCCGATGCCGCCTCCGCCGGGCCCGCCGGTGGTGGCGAGCAGGTCGTCGGCGTACGACACCTCGACGTACTGGGAGAGCACCAGGATGGGGGTACGGGGGATCCGGCGGCGGGCCTCCACCGCCGCCCGCAGTCCCTCGTCGGTGTGTGAGGGTGGCATCCGCACGTCCACCACCGAGATGTCCGGCCGATGGGTGACCACCGCTTCGACCAGGGCGTCCCCGTCGCCGACGGCTGCCACCACGTCGTGCCCGGACTCGGTCAGCAGCCGGATCAGCCCTTCCCGGAGCAGTACGGCGTCGTCGGCGATAACTATCCGCATGGTTGGGGTGTCTACCACCTCGCCGCCCGGCCCGGGTGGCCGGGACGACCCGGTGGGCGGTACCGGGTCGTGGCTCACCGGGGAAGGTCGGCGCGGATCTCGGTCGGGCCGCCGGCCGGGCTGGCCACGTGGAGGGTGCCGCCGGCGGCGCGTACCCGGTCGGCGATCCCGCTCAGGCCGTGTCCCTTGGCGAGGTGGGCGCCGCCCACGCCGTCGTCGCGTACCGCGATCTCCAGCCGGTCGGTGCCGCCGGTCACCTCGACCTGGCAGGCGGCGGCTCCGCTGTGCTTGGCGACGTTGGTCAGCGCCTCGGCCACCACGAAGTAGGCGGTACTTTCGGTCGCCGGGTCGAGCCGGCCGGCGGGCGTACCCAGGTCGCTGTCGACGGCCAGTTCGGTGGGGACGAGGGCGCGGGCGGCGAGGGCGGCCAGGGCGCTGGGCAGGCCCCGGTCGACGAGGATCGGCGGGGCGATGCCCCGGGACAGGGCGCGTAGTTCGGCGAGGGTCTCCCGGGTCTGGCCGACCGCTTCGTCCAGGGTCTGCCGGGCGGCGGCCGGGTCGTTGGCGAGCTGCTGCCGGGCCCGGCTGAGGTCCAGGGCGAGACGGACCAGCCGCTGCTGCGGGCCGTCGTGGATGTCGCGTTCCAGCCGCCGCAGGGCGGACGCTTCGGCGGAGACGGCGGCCCGTTTCTGTTCCTCCAGAGTGCCGATCCGGTGGCGCATCTCGGCCACCCCGGTCAGCAGGGACCGGGCCAGGCCGGCATCGAACCAGGCGCAGGCCCGCGCGACCAGCGGGAGGGTGAGCAGGCAGAACAGGCCTATCGCGGTGTTCAGGCCGACGCGCGCGGCCGTTCCGTCGCCCATTCCGAGGAGCTGGCTGAGGTCCTGGTTGCCGGGCCCGCGTGGGATGGCCCAGTCGTACGCGCCGTAGAGCGTGCCGGCCACGGCGACCGCCCACCAGACCAGCAGCACCACGAAGGTCAGCAGGGCCAGCGGAAGCCGGACGAAGGCGTGCAGCAGGTCGAGCCAGGACTGTAGGTCACGCATCGGCACCACGACCCGCCGCCAGAAGCCCGCGCCCGGTGCGGGTGTCAGGTAGTCGGGGCGTACCCGGGGCTGGCGCAGCACGGCGGGCAGCCGCAGCCGTTCGATGTCGGCCAGCCCTCGGGCGGCGTACAGGGTGCCGGCCAGGACCGGCAGGCCGAGCGCGGTGACCAGCAGCCCGGCGGTGAGCGAGATCCCGGCCACCGCCACGACGAAACCGATCAGTGCCAGTGGCAGGCCGGCGAGCACGTAGCCGGAGTCGGCCAGGAACTGTCGGACGAGGCTGCGGTGGGGCGGGCTGGTGGAGGTCGGCAGGGTGGCCGGTGGTGCAGCGGTCATGCGCCCAGGTTATGGATCGGGTTTCGTGCGTCCCATCCTGTCCGCAGGTCTGTTGAGGGTGGGGTTGTCCCTACCTTCGGGCTCCCGATGGCCTGGCGTCGGCAACCGTCAGTGGTCCTCGTCCGGGCGGTTCGTCGCGGATTCGCGGGATCTGACCGGGTGACGGCATGGAAGTCCTGGCTGGTCAGGGGGGTTTTCGCGGCGCCGGGCCCGACACTGGGCGCGTCCGGCAGACGGAGCTACCCTTGCGCGTCGACATCACCC
>NZ_WVUH01000172.1 GCF_017614955.1 Micromonospora echinofusca | reverse complement strand
TGGTCGGTGTCGGTGCGGTCAACGGCCCGACCTCGGTCGTCCTGTCGGGTGCCGAGGCGGCGGTCGAGGAGGTGGCGGCGCATTTCCGGGGGTTGGGTCGTAAGACGAAGCGGCTGTCGGTGTCGCACGCGTTCCATTCGCCGTTGATGGCGCCGATGCTGGACGAGTTCCGCACGGTGGTCGCCGGCCTGTCGTTCACGGCCAGCGATGCCGCTGTCGCGTCGACGGTGACGGGTGAGCTGACGACCGCTGCGGTGTGGGCCGACCCGGGGTACTGGGTGGAGCACGTGAAGGCCGGGGTGCGGTTCGCCGATGCCGTTGCGGCCAGTGGTGTGACCACGTTCGTCGAGATCGGCCCGGACGCGATCCTGACCGCCCTGACCGGGCAGGTGCTGGAAGAGGCCACCGCCGTTCCGCTGGCCCGCAGGGACCGGGACGCTGCGCTGACCTTCACCGCCGGACTCGGCAGTCTCTGGGCACGCGGCATCACCGTCGACTTCTCCGCCCTGATCGCGGGTGGGAAGCGGGTCGACCTGCCGACGTACGCGTTCCAGCACGAGCGGTACTGGCTGGAGCCCGCCCGGCGTACCGCCGGTGACGTGGCCTCCGTCGGTCAGACCGCGACGAACCACCCCCTCCTCGGTGCGGTGGTCGCTCTCGCCGACGAGGACCGGCTGCTGTTCACCGGTCGGATCGGGCTGGACACCCACCCCTGGCTCGCCGACCACGCGGTCGGTGGGACGGTCATCGTGCCCGGGGCGGCCCTGGTCGACCTGGTCCTCCGGGCCGGCGAGGAGACGCAGAGCCGGCTGCTGGAGGAGCTGACCCTCCAGGCGCCGCTCGTGCTCCCGCCCACCGGTGCGGTGCAGGTCCAGGTGTCGGTTGGCGCGGCGGACGCCGCCGGACGGCGGGCGGTCACCGTCCACTCCCGTACCGACGCGCACCTCGACGGGCAGGGCTGGACCACGCACGCCACCGGCGTACTCGCCGACGGGCAACCGCCGCAGTTCCAGCTGACCGAATGGCCTCCGGTTGGTGCGGAGGTGGTGTCGGTGGATGAGTTGTACGACGGTTTGGCTGCGGTGGGTCTGGAGTACGGGCCGGTGTTCCGTGGTGTGCGGGCGGCGTGGCGTCGTGGTGGTGAGGTGTTCACCGAGGTCGGGTTGCCGGCTGGTGTGGTGGTGGATGGGTTCGGGTTGCATCCGGCGTTGTGGGATGCGGCGTTGCATGGTGTGGGTTTGTTGTCCGGGGGTGTGGAGCGGGCGGAGTTGCCGTTCGTGTTCTCGGGTGTGGGGTTGTCGGCCACGGGTGCGGTGGCGTTGCGGGTGCGGTTGGTGTCGTCGGCTTCGGGTGTGGTGTTGGAGCTGGCTGATGCGGTGGGTGCGCCGGTGGCGTCGGTGTCGGGGTTGGCGTTGCGGCCGGTTGATGTGGGGTCGTTGGGTGGTTCCGGTGTGGTGGAGCCGTTGTATCGGGTGGAGTGGTCGCCGGTGGCGGTCGACCGGGTCGGCCCGGCCGGCACCTGGGCCCTCGTCGGTGCCGCACCGCTACCGGATCTCGGGATCGCGGCCACCGGCTACGACAGTCTTGCCGCGCTGGCCGCTGCGGACGCCGTACCCGACTACGTGGTCGCGGTCACCCCTACCGGCACCGCTGACGACGAGGTGGGCACCGCACACCAGGTCACCACGCAGACCCTCGAACTGCTCCAGAGCTGGCTCGCTGACGAGCGGTTCGACACGTCGATCCTGGTTGTCCTCACCAGATCAGGGGTCGTACTGGGGCACACGGCGGTAGCCGGTCTGGTGCGCTCGGCGCAGGCTGAACACCCGGGCCGGTTCGTGTTGGTCGACGTGGATGAGCCTGAGGATCGGTTGGCGATGGTCTGTTCTGCGGTTGCTCTGGGCGAGCCGGAGGTGGTGGTACGTGCTGGTCAGGTGTCCGTACCGCGCCTGGCCCGTGCGGCGGCAGCCGGCGGTGACGCGGACGACGTGTGGCGCGGCGACACCGGGACGGTCCTCGTCACCGGTGGTACGTCGGGTCTGGGTGCGCTCGTTGCCCGGCATCTGGTCGCCTCGCGTGGCGTGCGGCGGTTGGTGTTGGTGAGCCGGCGGGGTGTGGAGGCGCCGGGTGCGGTGGATCTGCGCGACGAGTTGGTGGCCGCTGGCGCGGAGGTCCGCGTCGTGGCGTGTGACGTGTCGGATCGGGCGGGGTTGGCGGCGGTGGTCGCCGGCATTGATGGCCTGTCGGGTGTGGTGCATGCGGCGGGTGTGCTCGATGACGGTGTGATCGACGCGCTCACGGCGGAGCGGGTTGCGGGGGTGTTCGGGCCGAAGGTGGATGCGGCGTGGCATCTGCACGAGTTGACCCGGGATGTGGACCTGTCGGCGTTCGTGTTGTTCTCGTCGGCTGCGGGTGTGTTGGGTAACGCGGGGCAGGGCAACTACGCGGCGGCGAACTCGTTCCTGGACGGGTTGGCCCGGTACCGGGTGGGTCTGGGCCTGCCGGCGGTCTCTCTCGCCTGGGGCCTCTGGCAGCAGGAGACCGGCATGGGCGCCGAGCTGGCAGCCGACGACGCGCAGCGGATGTCCCGCTCCGGCGTGCAGGCGCTGACCCCCGAGACCGGGCTCGCCCTGCTCGACGAGGCGGTGAGCCAGCCGGACCCGGTACTGGTGCCGGTGGCCCTCGACCTGAAGACGATCGGCCAGGGCGAGGTACCGGCACTGCTGAGCCGCCTGGTCCGGGCGACGCCGAGGAAGGCCGCGCAGGCTGCCGCCGGTACCCCCGACCTCGCGGCGACCCTGGCCGCGCTGCCCGCAGCCGACCAGGAGCGGACCCTGCTCGACCTGGTACGCCAGCAGGTCGCGGCGGTGCTCGGCTACGCCGACGTGGCGCAGGTGGGTACCGACCGGGCGTTCAAGGAACTCGGGTTCGACTCGCTGACCGCGGTCGAGTTCCGCAACGCCGTACAGTCCGCCACCGGGCTGCGCCTGCCGGCCACCCTGATCTTCGACTACGCGAACCCGCGGGCGCTCGCCGCGTACCTGCGTACCGAAATCGTGCCGGCGGTGGCCGACGACCTCGAGTCGCGGCTGCGGGCGGCACTCAACCTGGTCCCGCTCGCCCGGCTGAAGGACGCCGGGCTGCTCGACAGCCTGCTCGACCTGACCGGGCTCCGGGAAGAAGCATCGGCTACCACCGATGAAGGCGATGAGGGTGAGTCCATCGACGAGATGGACGCCGACGCGCTGATCCAGCTCGCCCTCGGCAGCGATTCCCCCACGGACGACAGTGTGAGGATCTGATGACGGCGGCAAACGAACGGATCGTCGAGGCGCTTCGGGTATCGCTCAAGGAACTGGAGCGGGTACGGGAGCAGAACCGTCAACTGACGGCCGCCTCCCGTGAGCCGATCGCGATCGTGGGGATGGCCTGCCGGTACCCCGGACAGGTCACCTCACCCGAGGAGCTGTGGCAGCTGCTCGTCGACGGTCGGGACGCGATCGGGGAGTTCCCCGACGACCGGGGCTGGAACCTCGACACGATCTACCACCCGGACCCCGACCACGTCGGCACGTCGTACACCCGGCACGGTGGGTTCCTCTACGGGGCGGCCGAGTTCGACCCCGGCTTCTTCGGGATCTCGCCCCGCGAGGCGTTGGCCATGGACCCGCAGCACCGGCTGCTGCTCGAAGCCTCCTGGGAGGCCATCGAGCGGGCCGGGATCGACCCGGCCGCCCTGCGCGGCAGCAAAACCGGGGTCTTCGCCGGCATCATGTACACCGACTACTCCACCGTCGTCGACCAGGCAGCCGAGCAGATCGAGGGTTTCCTCGGTACCGGTGGCAGCATCGCCTCGGGTCGGGTGGCGTACCACCTGGGTCTGGAGGGGCCGGCGGTCACCGTCGACACGGCCTGCTCGTCGTCGCTGGTGGCGTTGCACTGGGCGGCCCAGGCGCTGCGTACCGGCGAGTGCACGTTGGCACTGGCCGGCGGCGTGACGGTGATGGCCAGTCCGGACACCTTCGTCGGGTTCTCCCGGCAGCGTGGGCTGTCCCCGGACGGACGGTGCAAGGCGTTCGCGGCGGGTGCGGACGGTACCGGCTGGGCCGAGGGTGTCGGCATGGTGCTGCTGGAGCGGCTCTCCGACGCCCGGGCCAACGGGCACCCCGTCCTCGCCGTCATCAAGGGTTCGGCGATCAACCAGGACGGTGCGTCGAATGGTCTGACCGCGCCGAATGGTCCGTCACAGCAGCGGGTCATCCGGGCGGCTCTGGCGTCGGCCGGGATCTCGGCCGCCGAGGTGGACGTGGTGGAGGCGCACGGTACGGGTACCAACCTCGGTGACCCGATCGAGGCGCAGGCCCTGCTCGCCACCTACGGCCAGGACCGGCCCGCCGACGCGCCGCTGTGGTTGGGGGCGGTGAAGTCGAACCTGGGTCACACGCAGGCCGCTGCGGGTGTGGCTGGTGTGATTAAGATGGTGCAGGCGATGCACCATGGCGTCCTGCCGAAGACCCTGCACGTGGACGCGCCGTCCCCGCACATCGACTGGTCGGCCGGTGCGGTGGAGTTGTTGACCGAGGCCCGCGAGTGGCCGGCGTCCGACCGGCCGCGTCGGGCGGCGGTGTCGTCGTTCGGCATTTCGGGTACGAACGCGCACGTCATCCTGGAGCAGCCGCCGGTGACGGTGGAGGCGCCGGCTACGGAGACCCCGTCCGAGCGGGTGGTGCCGTGGGTGCTGTCGGGTCGTACGCCGGAGGCGGTGCGCGACCAGGCGGTGCGGCTCGGTGAGTTCGTGGACGCCCACCCGGAGCTGTCCACGGTTGATGTGGCCTGGTCGTTGCTGCACACCCGGTCGACCTTCGAGTACCGGTCGGTGGTGGCCGGTCGTGACCTGGCCGAGTTTGCTGCTGGCCTGGGCGAGGTGTCCCCGGTCGCGGTGGGCTCCGAGACCTGCGGTGCCCTTTTCACGGGTCAGGGGTCGCAGTGGGTGGGGATGGGTCGTGGTCTGTACGACGCGTTCCCGGTGTTCGCGTCGGCGTTCGACGCGGTGTGTGGCGAGCTTGACCCGCTGCTGGGCATCTCTTTGCAGGATGCGGTGTTCGACGGTGTGGCCGATCTGGATCAGACGGGGTTGACGCAGCCGGCGGTCTTCGCGGTCGAGGTGGCTCTGTTCCGCCTGGCCGAGTCGTTCGGGGTGAAGCCGTCGGTGTTCGTGGGTCATTCGGTGGGGGAGATCGCCGCCGCCCATGTGACCGGGGTGCTCACTCTCAATGACGCCGCCAAGCTTGTTGCGGCTCGTGGTCGTCTGATGCAGGCCCTGCCGGCGGGCGGGGTGATGGTGTCGGTGCAGGCCACGGAGGCGGAGGTGGTGCCGCTGCTGGCCGGCCGTGAAGATCTGGTCGGGATCGGTGCGGTCAACGGCCCGACCTCGGTCGTCCTGTCGGGTGCCGAGGCGGCGGTCGAGGAGGTCGCCGAACACTTCCGGGGGTTGGGTCGTAAGACGAAGCGGCTGTCGGTGTCGCACGCGTTCCATTCGCCGTTGATGGCGCCGATGCTGGACGAGTTCCGCACGGTGGTCGCCGGTCTGTCGTTCACGCCGGTCGACATGGCTGTCGCGTCGACGGTGACGGGTGAGTTGACCACCGCTGTGGTGTGGGCCGACCCGGGGTACTGGGTGGAGCACGTGAAGGCCGGGGTGCGGTTCGCCGACGCGGTCACCGCCGCGCACGCCTCGGGTGTGACCACCTTCGTGGAGATCGGCCCGGACGGCATCCTGACCGCCCTGACCGGGCAGATCCTGGAGGACGCCACCGCCGTACCACTGGCCCGCAGGGACCGGGACGCTGCGCTGACCTTCACCGCAGGACTCGGCAACCTCTGGGCGCGCGGCATCGCCGTCGACTTCTCCGACCTGTTGACCGGCGGGCAGCGGGTCGACCTGCCGACGTACGCGTTCCAGCACCAGCGGTACTGGCCGACCCGGGGCTTCGACACCGTCGACGCCAACGGTCTCGGGCTCGACCAGGCCCGGCACCCGCTACTCGGCGCGGCGGTCAGCCTGCCCGACTCCGCCGGGGTGGTCTTCACCTCCCGACTCTCCCTGGCCACCCAACCCTGGCTCGCCGACCACGCGGTCGGTGGCACCGTCCTGGTCCCCGGCGCCGCGCTGGTCGATCTGGTCCTCGGCGCAGCCGACGAGGCGCAGCGCGGACAGGTCGACGTCGAGACGTACGCCATCGAGGACCTGACCCTGGAGGCGCCGCTCGTACTGCCCGAGCGGGGCGGCGTGCAGCTCCGGGTCGTGGTGGAGGGCGCCGACGAACAGGGCCGCCGGGCCGTGTCGGTGTACTCGCGCCGGGACGACCTGACCGACCCGACCGTGGACTGGGTACGCCACGCGGACGGCGCGCTGACCACCGCGACCGGTCGCCCTGACTTCGATCTCGCCGAGTGGCCGCCTGCCGGGGCGGAGCGCATCGACACCGATCAGACGTATGCCGAGCTGGCCGCCCTCGGGTTGGAGTACGGCCCGATCTTCCAGGGCCTGCGGGCCGCCTGGCGCCTCGACGGTGACATCTGCACCGAGGTCGAGCTGCCCGAGGGCACCGGAGCCGGTGACTTCGGCCTGCACCCGGCGCTGCTCGACGCCGCCCTGCACGGCATCGGCCTCGGCAGCTTCGTCACCGACGAGGACACCGCGTACCTGCCGTTCTCGTTCGAGTCGGTGGCCCTGCACGCCACGGGCGCGACCGCGCTGCGGGTCCGGATCAGCCCGGCGGTACCCGGTACGACCAGCGGTACGGTCGCCATCGCGATGGCCGACCCGACCGGTACTCCGGTCGCCTCGATCGGCACCCTCGCACTGCGTCCGCTGGAGGTGCCGTCGGCCACCGAGGCGACCGCCGCGCGGGACGACCTCTTCCAGCCGTCCTGGCTGCCGTTGACCCTCGGCGACGACACCACCGGGCAGCCGGTGGCCGTACTCGGGGACCCGGTGGACCTCGGCGGCGACCCGACCTGGCCGACCACCCGGCACACCGACCTGGCCGGTCTGACCGACCCGGTACCCGGGCTGGTGCTGCTGGCCGTGCCGGCCGTACCCGACGCCGAGGCGTCGACGGTCCGGTCGGTCGTCGGCGGGGTGCTCGGCACCGTCCAGCAGTGGCTCGCCGACGACCGGTACGCCGACTCCCGGCTGGTGGTGACCACCCGGGGTGCCATGCCGGTGGACGCCGGCCAGCACCCGGTCGACCTGGTCGGCGCGGCGGTGTGGGGCCTCGTCCGGTCCGCCCAGTCGGAGAACCCGGACCGGCTGGTCCTGGTCGACCTGGACGGTACGGCCGCCTCGCTGGCCGCCCTGCCGGCCGCTGTCGCCACCGACGAGCCGCAGGTGGCGCTGCGCAACGGCACGGCGTACGCCTTCCGGCTGACCCGGGCCGCCGTCGAACTGGCGCCGCCGGTCGACACCGACTCGTGGCGGCTGGACTTCCGCAGCCAGGGTGCCCTGGAGGCGCTCTACCTGCGGGACTGGCCGCAGGCGCAGGCCGCACTCGCGCCCGGTCAGGTACGCGTCGCGATCCGGGCCGCCGGGCTGAACTTCCGCGACGTGCTCAACGTGCTCGGCATGTACCCGGGCGACGCCGGCCTGCTCGGCCTGGAAGCCGCCGGTGTGGTGGTCGAGGTCGGCGAGGGCGTCGGCAACGTCGCCCCCGGCGACCGGGTGATGGGCATGCTCGACGGTGCCTTCGGTCCGTACGGGGTGACCGACCACCGGCTGCTCTGCCGGATGCCGCAGGGCTGGACCTTCGCCCAGGCGGCGGCGGCTCCGGTGGTCGCGCTGACCGCCTACTACGCGCTGGTCGACCTGGGGGGGCTGAAAGCCGGTGAGTCGGTGCTGATCCACGCCGCTGCCGGCGGCGTCGGTTCGGTGGCCGTGCAACTGGCCCGGCATCTGGGTGCCGAGGTGTTCGGTACGGCCAGCCGGGGCAAGTGGGATGCGTTGCGTCGGGCCGGTCTGGTGGACGAGCGGATCGGTGACTCCCGGAGCACGGAGTTCGAGCAGAGGTTCTCCGCCGTGACCGGTGGTCGGGGCATGGACGTGGTGCTCGACTGCCTGGCCGGTGAGTTCGTGGACGCGTCGTTGCGGCTGCTGCCGCGCGGTGGCCGGTTCGTCGAGATGGGCAAGACCGACATCCGGGACGCCGACCGGGTCGCCGCCGACCACCCGGGGGTCCGCTACCAGGCGTTCGACGTGGTGGACGCCGGCCGCGACCGGATCCAGGAGATGCTGCTCGCCCTGGTCGACCTCTTCGAGTCGGGTGCCCTGGGTGCGCTGCCGCTCAGCGCCTGGGACGTGCGGCGGGCGCCGGAGGCGTTCCGGCACCTGTCGCAGGCCAAGCAGATCGGTAAGGTCGTCCTCACCATCCCGCGTGGGTTCGATGCCGACGGTACGGTGCTGCTGACCGGTGCGACCGGTGCACTGGGTCGACTGGTGGCCCGGCACCTGGTGAACGTGCACGGGGTGCGGCATCTGCTGCTGGTGTCCCGCCGGGGTGCCGATGCCCCGGGCGCGGCCGGGTTGGCCGACGAGCTGACCGCCCTGGGCGCGTCGGTGACCTTCGCCGCCTGCGACGTCGCGGACCGGGCCGGCCTTGCCGCCGTCCTCGACGCGATCCCGGCGGCACACCCGCTGACCGCCGTCGTCCACACCGCCGGCATCCTCGACGACGGGGTCATCGACTCCCTCACCGTCGAGCGCATCGACCGGGTGTACGCCCCGAAGGTCGACGCCGCGCTCAACCTGCACGAACTGACCCGGGACCGGGACCTGTCGGCGTTCGTCCTGTTCTCCTCGGCGGCCGGCACCTTCGGCAACCCCGGGCAGGGCAACTACGCCTCGGCCAACGCCTTCCTCGACGCGCTCGCCCAGGCCCGGCGGGTCTCCGGCCTGCCCGGCACCTCGCTCGCCTGGGGCCTCTGGGCGCAGACCGGGGACGGCGGCATGGGCGGCACCCTGGACAACGCCGACCTGCACCGGATGGGTACCCCGGCGCTCACCGCCGAGGAGGGCATGGCCCTGCTCGACGTCGCGTTCGCCTCCGGCAGCCCGGTGCTCGCCCCGATGAAGCTCGACCTGAAGACGATCGGCAACGGCGACGAGCCGCCGCACCTGCTCCGCGCGCTGGTGCGGGTACCGGCCCGCCGGTCGGCGGCCCGGGGTGGGACGTCCGGGAGTTCCCTCGCGGACCGGCTGGCCGGGCTGTCCCGCATCGAACAGGACAACCTGCTGCTGGACCTGGTGCGGACCAACGCCGCCGTGGTCCTCGGCTTCCCCGGCCCGGAGGCGATCGACCCGGACCGGGCGTTCAACGAGGTCGGCTTCGACTCGCTCACCGCGGTCGAACTCCGCAACCGGATGAACGCCGCCACCGGGGTACGCCTGCCAGCCACCCTGATCTTCGACTATCCGACCCCGAACGCCCTCACCGCGCACCTGCGCGACGAACTGGTCGGAGCCCTGCCGGCGGCCGGTGCCACCACCGCCCCACGCGTCGTGACGGAGAACGAGCCGATCGCGATCGTCGGGATGGCCTGCCGGTTCCCCGGGGGCATCTCCTCCCCGGAGGAGTTGTGGCGGATGCTGGTCGAGGGCCGGGACGGCATGTCCACGTTCCCGGTCGACCGGGGCTGGGACGTGGAGGCGCTGTACGACCCGGAGCTGTCCCGCCCCGGCACCACGTACACGGTCGACGGGGCCTTCCTGCACGAGGCCGGACAGTTCGACGCCCAGTTCTTCGGCATCTCGCCGCGCGAGGCCCTCGCGATGGACCCGCAGCAGCGGCTGCTGCTGGAGTCGTCGTGGGAGGCGTTCGAGTCGGCCGGGATCGACCCGGTCGCGCTGCGGGGCAGCGACACCGGTGTCTACGCCGGGGTGATCTACCACGACTACGGCACCCGACTCACCCAGATCCCGGACGGCGTCGAAGGCTTCCTCGGTACCGGCACCTCCGCCGGGGTGCTCTCCGGTCGGGTGTCGTACGCGCTCGGGCTGGAGGGCCCGGCGGTCACCGTCGACACGGCCTGCTCGTCGTCGCTGGTGGCGTTGCACCTGGCGGTGCAGGCCCTGCGTACCGGGGAGTGTTCCCTCGCGCTGGCCGGTGGCGTGACCGTCATGTCCAGCCCGAACACGTTCGTCGACTTCTCCCGCCAGCGCGGACTCGCCCTGGACGGGCGGTGCAAGGCGTTCGCGGCGGGCGCGGACGGTACCGGCTGGGGTGAGGGGGTCGGCGTACTCCTCGTGGAGCGGCTCTCCGACGCGCGGCGCAACGGGCACCAGGTGCTCGCGGTGATCCGGGGCTCGGCGATCAACCAGGACGGTGCGTCGAACGGGCTGACCGCGCCGAACGGCCCGTCGCAGCAGCGGGTGATCCGCGCCGCGCTGGGCAGCGCCGGGCTGTCGGCCACCGAGGTCGACGCGGTGGAGGCGCACGGTACGGGTACCCGGCTCGGCGACCCGATCGAGGCGCAGGCCCTCATCGCCACGTACGGGCAGAACCGGCCGGCGGACGACCCGCTCTGGCTCGGCTCGGTGAAGTCGAACCTCGGGCACACGCAGGCGGCGGCGGGCGTCGCTGGTGTGATCAAGATGGTGCAGGCGATGCGGTACGGCGTGCTGCCGAAGACCCTGCACGTCGACGAGCCCAGCCCGCACATCGACTGGTCGGCCGGCGCGGTCGAACTGCTCACCGAGAACCGGGAATGGCCGCAGGCCGACCGGCCCCGTCGGGCGGCGGTGTCGTCGTTCGGGTTCTCCGGCACGAACGCGCACGTGGTGCTGGAACAGGCGCCGGTCATCGAGTCGACGGTCGTCGACGAGGTCCCGGCCGCCCCGGTCGTCGCCTGGCAGCTCTCGGCCAAATCTCCTGCCGGGGTACGCGCCCAGGCCGCCAGGCTGCGCGAATTCGTGACCGCGAACCCGGAACTTCCGGTCCGGGATGTCGCGTGGTCGCTCGCCAACACCCGGTCCGCCTTCGAACACCGGGCGCTGGCTGCCGGCACCGATCGGGACCAGCTGCTCTCCGCCCTGGCGGTGCTCGCCGGTGGTGACGAGGGTGCCGGCGCGGTCACCGGCTCGGTGACGCCGGGTGCCCTGGGTGCCCTTTTCACGGGTCAGGGTTCGCAGTGGGTGGGGATGGGTCGTGGGTTGTACGACTCGTTCCCGGTGTTCGCGTCGGCGTTCGACGCGGTGTGTGGCGAGTTGGACCCGCTGCTGGGTGTGTCCCTGCGGGATGTGGTGTTCGAGGGCAGTGCTGATCTGGATCAGACGGGGTTGACGCAGCCGGCCATTTTCGCGGTCGAGGTGGCCCTGTTCCGGCTGGCGGAGTCGTTCGGCATCAGGCCGTCGGTGTTCGTGGGGCATTCGGTGGGGGAGATCGCCGCCGCGCACGTGACCGGTGTGTTCTCGCTCAATGACGCCGCCAAGCTTGTTGTGGCTCGTGGTCGGTTGATGCAGGCCCTGCCGGCGGGTGGGGTGATGGTGTCGGTGCAGGCCACGGAGGCGGAGGTGGTGCCGCTGCTGGCCGACCGTGCAGATCTGGTCGGGATCGGTGCGGTCAACGGCCCGACCTCGGTCGTCATCTCCGGTGCGGAAGTGGCGGTCGAGGAGGTCGCGGCGCATTTCCGGGGGTTGGGTCGTAAGACGAAGCGGCTGTCGGTGTCGCACGCGTTTCACTCGCCGTTGATGGCGCCGATGCTGGACGAGTTCCGCACGGTGGTCGCCGGCCTGACCTTCTCCGCTTCCGATGTCACTGTCGCCTCGACGGTGACCGGGGAGTTGACCAGCGCGAACGTGTGGGCCGACCCGGGGTACTGGGTGGAGCACGTCAAGGCCGGGGTGCGGTTCGCCGACGCGGTCACCGCCGCGCACGACACGGGTGTGACTACCTTCGTGGAGATCGGCCCGGACGCGATCCTGACCGCGCTCACCCGGCAGATCCTGGAAGAGGTCACCGCTGTTCCCCTGGTCCGGAAGGACCGGGACGCTGCGCTGACCTTCACCGCCGGACTCGGCGCGCTCTGGGCCCGGGGCATCGCCGTCGACTTCACCGACCTGATCGCAGGCGGAAAGCGGGTCGACCTGCCCACGTACGCCTTCCAGCACCAGCACTACTGGCTGTGCCCCGACCTGGAGCTGACCTACGTCAGTGGTACCCCCACCGACCAGCAGGACAGCGGCGCCGAAGCTGCGAACGAGTTGGCGCTGCGCCTGGGTGGCGCGAGTGCCGAGGAACAGCAGACGATCCTGCTGGACCTGGTGCGTACCCAGGTGGCGCTGACCCTGGCCCTCTCCGGACCGGAGGACGTGGCCGTCGGGCAGGCGTTCAAGGACCTGGGCTTCACCTCGCTCACCGCCGTCGAGTTGCGCAACAAGCTGCAACGGGCGACCGGCGTGGAACTCCCCGCCACTCTCGTCTTCGACTACCCGACCCCGACGGACGTGGTCGAGTTGCTCCGGGTGCACCTGGACCCGGCGTCCGCCGCCGAGGCCAGCCTGCTGGCCGGCCTGGACCGGATGGAGGCGGCGGTGTCCGCCCTGAAGGCCGACACCCTCACCGACTTCCGGGTCGCCGACCGGCTGCGCAACCTGCTCACCCGGTTGACCGCCACGGACGCCGGCAACGACGGACCGCAGGTCTCCGAACAACTCGAATCCGCCTCGGCCGATGAGGTCTTCGCCTTCATCGACGCCGAACTCGGGATCGCCTGAACTCTGTCTCCCTCGACGCGAAAGCTGCCTCATGTCTGACCAAGAGAAGCTCCTCGAGTACCTCAAGCGAGTCACCGCCGATCTTCACCAGACCCGGCGGCGGTTGCGGGAAGTCGAGACGGCCAACAGCGAACCCATCGCCATCGTCGCGATGAGCTGCCGCTACCCGGGTGGGGTCACCTCGCCCCGGGAACTGTGGGAACTCGTCGCCCAGGGCCGGGACGGGATCAGCACCTTCCCGGAGAACCGTGGCTGGGACCTGGAGGCGCTGTACCACCCGGACCCGGAGAACCCCGGCACGTCGTACTCGCGGGAGGGCGGCTTCCTGCACGACGCCGACCTCTTCGACGCCGAGTTCTTCGGCATCTCGCCCCGGGAGGCGGTCGCCACCGACCCGCAGCAGCGCCTGCTGCTGGAGGCGGCCTGGGAGGCCATCGAGTCGGCGGGTATCGACCCGAAGTCGCTGAAGGGCAGCCGGACCGGGGTGTTCGCCGGTCAGGCGTACCACGACTACACCAGCCAGCAGCAGGCCAGCACGGCCAGCGAGGTGCAGGGTTTCCTCGGCACCGGTGGCTCCGGCAGTGTCACTTCCGGGCGGATCTCGTACACCCTGGGCCTGGAGGGCCCGGCGGTGACCGTGGACACCGCCTGCTCGTCGTCGCTGGTGGCGCTGCACCTGGCGGTGCAGGCGCTGCGGGGCGGCGAGATCACCATGGCGCTCGCCGGTGGCGTGACCGTGATGGCCACGCCGGGCTCGTTCATCGACTTCTCGGCGCAGCGTGGGCTCTCCCCGGACGGCCGGTGCAAGGCGTTCGCGGCGGCGGCGGACGGTACCGGTTGGGGTGAGGGCGTCGGCATGCTGCTGCTGGAGCGGCTCTCCGACGCGCAGCGCAACGGGCACCCGGTGCTCGCGGTCATCCGGGGCTCGGCGATCAACCAGGACGGTGCGTCGAACGGTCTGACCGCCCCGAACGGCCCGTCGCAGCAGCGGGTGATCCGGGATGCGCTGGCCAACGCCGAACTGACGGCCGCCGACGTGGACGCGGTCGAGGCCCACGGCACCGGTACGACCCTCGGTGACCCGATCGAGGCGCAGGCGCTGTTGGCGACGTACGGGCAGGGCCGGGTGGGTGCACCTCTGTGGCTCGGTTCGTTGAAGTCGAACATCGGGCACACCCAGGCGGCAGCCGGGGTCGGCGGCATCATCAAGATGGTGCAGGCGATGCGGCACGGGCTGCTGCCGAAGACGCTGCACGTGGACGCACCGTCCCCGCACATCGACTGGTCGGCCGGTGCGGTGGAGTTGTTGACCGAGGCCCGGGAGTGGCCGGCGTCGGACCGGCCGCGTCGGGCGGCGGTGTCGTCGTTCGGGTTCTCCGGTACGAACGCGCACATCATCGTCGAGCAGGCTCCGGTCGCGGAGGAGCCGGAGACTGCCGAGGCTGAGCCGGAGCCGGTGGGTGACGGTGTGCTGCCGTGGGTGCTCTCCGGCAAGTCGCCGGAGGCGGTGCGTGCCCAGGCGGCGAAGCTGGTCTCGTTCGTGGGTTCCGAGCCGGGGCTGTCGCCTCGTGATGTGGCCTGGTCGTTGCTGCACACCCGGTCGGTGTTCGAGTACCGGTCGGTGGTGGCCGGTCGTGACCTGGCCGAGTTTGCTGCTGGCCTGGGCGAGGTTTCCCCGGTCGCGGCCAGCGCGGAACCCCTGGGTGCCCTGTTCACGGGTCAGGGGTCGCAATGGGTGGGGATGGGTCGTGGGTTGTACGACGTGTTCCCGGTGTTCGCGTCGGCGTTCGATGCGGTGTGCGGCGAGCTTGACTCGCTGCTGGGTGTGTCCCTGCGGGATGTGGTGTTCGACGGCGTCGGGGATCTGGATCAGACGGGGTTGACGCAGCCGGCGGTTTTCGCGGTCGAGGTGGCGTTGTTCCGGCTGGCGGAGTCGTTCGGTGTGCGGCCGTCGGTGTTTGTCGGTCACTCGGTGGGGGAGATCGCCGCCGCCCACGTGACCGGAGTGCTGTCTCTCCACGATGCCGCGAAGCTTGTTGCTGCTCGTGGTCGTCTGATGCAGGCCCTGCCGGCGGGCGGGGTGATGGTGTCGGTGCAGGCCACGGAGGCGGAGGTGTTGCCGCTGCTGGCCGGCCGTGAAGATCTGGTCGGGATCGGTGCGGTCAACGGCCCGACCTCGGTCGTCGTCTCGGGTGCGGAGGCTGCGGTCGAGGAGGTCGCGGCGCATTTCCGGGGGTTGGGTCGTAAGACGAAGCGGCTGTCGGTGTCGCATGCGTTCCATTCGCCGTTGATGGCGCCGATGCTGGACGAGTTCCGTACGGTGGTCGCCG
>NZ_WVUH01000171.1 GCF_017614955.1 Micromonospora echinofusca | reverse complement strand
ACGCACCGCCGTCTGACCCACCCCTCCCTCTCGCGTCGATCATGAAGTTGTTGTCACGACACGCCGGGCGGGGTGACAACAACTTCATGATCGACGCGAGAGGGAGGGGTGGGTCAGACGGCGGTGCGTTCCCGGCCGGCGGGGAAGCGGTCCAGTACCCCGGTGCCGGCCAGCGCCCGGGTCAGCGCCCACCCGCCGGCACCGGCGACGACCGTGGCGCTGACCACCGTCAGCAGCGCGTACGGGATCCGGTACGACGCCAGGTCGGTGCCGACGTTCCAGACGAAGAAGTCGAACAGCGCCGCGCTGAGCCCGGTCAGCGCCCCGGCCAGCAGCGCGGTCGGCAGCCGGAAGGAGCGGTACCGCAGCGCGGCGAAGACCAGCTCGGCGCCGAGACCCTGCACGATGCCCTGCGGGATCACCGTGCCGCCCCACTGGCTGCCGAGCAGTGCCGAGATCACCGCCGCGAGGGTCTCGCAGTAGATCGCGGCCCCCGGCTTTCGGATCACCAGTCCACCGATCACCGCCGGCATCAGCCAGACGCCGTAGATGAGGGTCTGGGCCGGCGGGAAGAAGGCGAAGACCGGATCGGTGGCCCGCCAGACGATGTTCCACGCCCAGAAGACCACGCTGAACGCGACGGCGATCACCGAGGCGACGACGATGTCGATGGTGCGCCAACGGGTGGTGTTGTCCATGTGCTCCCAGTCCTTCGATGAACCAGGAGAAGACGCACGCCGCGCCCGGTTGCCCGGACGGCGGCGCGGCTGGAGGTCGACCGAACTCCCTGCGCTGGCATTACCCAGATCAGGTTCGAGGGTCTGCGGGTGTGACCCGCACTCTCAGCGCTGTGCGCTCCCCTGTCGGATGTGAAGTTGTCCCGCAGACGCTAGCACCGTGCAGGTCGGGCAGGCAGTCCGCCACCGGACCTGTACGCGGAGCCGGGCACCCATTAAGTTATCCCAATCGATAGATGACCCTGTCGCCGGGCCCGGTCCGTCCCGGAACCGCGCGGGTTAGGGTGGGCTGGCCCACACCGGGCAGCACCGAGCGAAGGGACGACTGCCGTGACCGCAGCCGACCGCGCGACGCCCCCCGGCGCCCGCCCGGACGGGGAGGTCGGCCCGTCGGGCGCACCCGCCGGTACCGTGCCGGACCCGCCAGGCGCACCCGCCGGTACCGTGCCGGACCCACCAGGCGCCACCACGCCCGGCGCACCCGGGAGCGGTCCACCCGGCCCACCCGGGGCGGCCGGGGGCAGCGGCTGGTCACTGCGGGACCGGATCGGCTCGGTGGAGATCCTCGCCGCGCTGCTGGTCCTCCTGGTGATCTTCCGGGCACCCCTGGCCGGCGCGCTCTCCGCCGCCCAACTCCAGACCTGGACCACGGTCTTCGTCTCGGTGATGGTGCAGGCGGTACCGTTCCTGGTCTTCGGGGTGCTGCTCTCCGCGGTGATCGCGGTCTTCGTACCCCGGTCGTTCTGGGCCCGGGCGCTGCCCCGGCATCCGGCGCTCGCGGTACCGGTGGCCAGCGCCGCCGGGGTGGTGCTGCCCGGCTGCGAGTGCGGCTCGGTACCCATCGCGGGTTCGCTGATCCGGCGGGGCGTCACCCCCGCCGCCGCGCTGGCCTTCCTGCTGGCCGCCCCGGCGATCAACCCGATCGTGCTCACCGCCACGGCGGTCGCCTTCCCGGCCAACCCGGAGATGGTCCTCGGCCGGGCACTGGCCAGTCTGGTCGTCGCCATGGTCATGGGGTGGCTCTGGCTGCGGCTGGGCCGGGCCGACTGGATCCGGTTGCCGCACCGGCCGGACCTGGACGGGGTGTCCCGGGGCCGGGCGTTCTGGGCTGCGGTCCGGCACGACGTCACCCACGCGGGCGGGTTCCTGGTACTCGGTGCGATGGCCGCGGCGAGCATCAACGTGCTGGTACCCGAACGCTGGTTGCAGACCCTCGCCGACAACCCGGTGCTGTCGGTGCTGGCCCTGGCGGTACTGGCCGTCCTGCTCTCCATCTGCTCCGAGGCGGACGCCTTCGTCGCCGCCTCGCTGTCCCAGTTCTCGCTGACCTCGCGGCTGGTCTTCCTGGTGGTCGGTCCGATGGTCGACCTGAAACTGATCTCCATGCAGGCGGGTGTGTTCGGCCGCCGGTTCGCGTTCCGGTTCGCCCCGACCACCTTCGTGGTGGCGACCCTGGTCGCGGTGGCCGTCGGAGCGATCCTGTGGTGAACGGTGCGCCCGCGACGCCGACCGGGATCGCGCCCCGGGTCCCCGACGACGACGCTGCGCGGAAGGTGGTGGTCCGATGAACAGGCAGGCCCAGGCCGTCGTCCTGCTCCTGCTCGGTGGTGCCGTGCTCAAGGCCAGCTTCACCGATCTCTATCTGCGGTACGTCAAGGAGGGGCTGCGCCCGTTCCTGATCGCCGCCGCCCTGGTCCTGGTCGTCGCCGCGGTGATGACCCTCTGGTACGACCTCCGTCCGGCCGCCACGGCGGAACCGGATGAGGACCACGGGCATGACCACGGTCACGGTCACGGTACCGGCGGGGGCCACCACGAACCGAGGGTCGGCTGGCTGCTCATCCTGCCGGTGCTCGGCCTGCTGCTGATCGCCCCGCCGGCCCTCGGGTCGTACGCGGCGGGCCAGGCCGGTACCGCACTCGCCAGCCAGCAGGTCTCCGACTACCCGCCGCTGCCGGACGGCGACCCGGTCCGGGTCGCCATGCTGGACTACGCCTCCCGGGCGCTGTTCGACAAGGGACAGTCGATCGGGGACCGCCGGGTGGTGCTCACGGGTTTCGTGGCCGGTGGCGGCCCCGGTGGGGAACCGATCCTGGCCCGGATGATCCTCTCCTGCTGCGCGGCGGACGGCCGGCCGATCAAACTGGGCATGGCCGGCAACGCGCCGACCGGTCTGGCCGAGGACACCTGGATCGAGGTCACCGGCCGGTACAGCGACCGGGTGGCCAAGGACCCGGTCAACGAGGCCGACATCCCGTACGTGACGGTCGAGTCGTGGCGTGAGGTGCCCGTCCCGAAACAGCAGTACGAGTGACCGGCCGGCCCGTGGGTAGGCTGCCGGCATGCAGATCGACGCGCGTGGCCTGACCTTCGAGGTGCGTACCGGTGGGCCGGTGGACGGTCCGCCGGTACTGCTGCTGCACGGCTTCCCGCAGCACGCCGGGGAGTGGGACGACGTGGTACCCGCGCTGCACGCCGCCGGCCTGCGGACGTACGCGCCGGACCAGCGGGGCTACTCACCGGGCGCCCGGCCGGACGACGTCGCGGCGTACCGGATGGCGGAGTGTGTGGCGGACGCGGTCGCGCTGCTCGACGAATTGGGCGTGCCGGCCGCCCATGTGGTCGGCCACGACTGGGGCGCGATTGTCGCCTGGCACCTGGCGGCCCGGCACCCGGACCGGGTCCGCACCCTGACCGCGGTCTCCGTGCCGCATCCCGCCGCCATGGGGTACGCCCTGACCCACGACCGTCGGCAGAAGTTCCGCTCTGCGTACTTCAAGCTTTTCCAGCAGCCGGGGACGGCGGAGAAGGTCCTGCTCGGGCTGGATGGCGCCGTACTGCGCCGGTTGCTGCGCGGAGTCGGTGACGCGGACCGGGTGGCCCGCTACGCCGAGCCGATGCGCCGGCCCGGCGCGCTGACCGGCGCACTCAACTGGTACCGGGCGATGTCCCGGCGGGACATGGTGGGTATGGGGCCGGTGACGGTACCGACCACGTTCGTCTGGAGCGACCGGGACGTGGCGATCGGCCGGACCGCCGCCGAGGCGTGCGCCGCCCAGGTGGCGGGGGAGTACCGCTTCGTGGCCCTGTCCGGGGTGACGCACTGGATCCCCGACGAAGCGCCCGGGCAACTGGCCGAGGCGATCCTGGCCCGGACGGGCCCGGGCCCGGGTCAGGGCCCAGGCCCGGGTCCGGGCCCAGGTCCGGGGACGGACCCTGACACGGGGGCGGGAAACGGCACGGGGACGGAGGAGCGATGACACTCAGCGCAGCGGGCTACCTCGCGGTGGTGACGGAGACGATCGAACGGGTGGCCACCGGCCAGCGGGACGAGGTGGGCCGCGCCGCCGACCTCGTCACCGCCGCCCTGCGCGCCGACGGGGTGGTGCACGCCTTCGGTACCGGTCACTCCGAGGCGCTGTCCATGGAGATCGCGGGTCGGGCCGGCGGCCTGGTCCCGACGAACCGGATTGCCCTGCGCGACCTGGTGCTCTACGGCGGCGAGCCGGCGGACATCCTCGGTCCGACCCTGGAACGGGATCCGTCGGTGGCGCACCGGCTCTACGCACTCGCCCCGGTCCGGGAGCCGGACGTCTTCGTGGTGGCCTCCAACTCCGGGGTGAACGGGGCGATCGTCGAGTTCGCCGCACTGGTCAAGGAGCGCGGGCACGGGCTGGTCGCCATCACCTCCCGGGAACACTCGGCGGGGGTCGGGTCCCGCCATCCGTCCGGGCGTAAGCTCGCCGACTTCGCCGACGTGGTGCTGGACAACGGGGCCCCGTACGGTGACGCCACCCTGCCGCTGCCCGGCGGTGGCGCGGTGGGGGCGGTCTCCTCGATCACTGCGGCCCTGCTCGCCCAGCAGATCGTGGTGGAGGTCGTGGCCCGGCTGGTCGCGGCGGGCGAGACGCCGCCGGTGTACCTGTCGGCCAACATTCCCGCCGGGGACGCCCACAACCACGCCCTGGAGGCCCGGTACGCCGGTCGGATCCGACGGGGCGCCTGACCGTCGCCGGCTCACCTGCGGTACCGCTCGGACCCGTCACCGGCCGACCTGCGGTACCCACCGCCCCGACCCGTCACCGGCCGACCTGCGGTACCCACCGCCCCGACCGCGAGGTTGTTTCACGCGAGGGCGTACGGGGCAAGACGCCTTGCTGTCGGCGGCGCTGGATCCGCCGACGGTGACGGGTACCCGGAGGTGGGCTGGTGTCGAGGGAAACTGAGAAGCAGCGTTGGCAGCGCAACTTCGCCGACCTGCTACAGGAACTCCGGGTCGCGCAGACCGGCGTGCAGATCCTCTTCGCCTTCCTGCTCACCCTGCCGTTCAGCAACGGCTTCCCGAAGGCCACCGCCTTCCAGAAGGACGTGTACGTCGTCGCGCTGCTGGCTGCTGCGGCGGCCACCGCGATGATCATCTCGCCGGTCGCCTTCCACCGGGCGCTCTTCCGCCAGGGCCGTAAGCCGGAACTGGTCCGGTTCGCCCACGCGATGGCCACCGGCGGGCTCGGCTTCATGCTGATCGCCATGGTCAGCGCGGTACTGCTGATCACCGACTTCATCCTGGACCGGCCCATCGCCTTCCTGCTCAGCGCGATCACCGGCGTCTGGTTCCTGGTCTTCTGGGTGATCCTGCCGTTCGCCCGCCGCAACTGGGGTGACGACCTCGACGACGAGGAGGACGACGACCCGCAGGTGCTCGCCGGCGACTGAACCGGCGGCGATCGGCCTGTCAGGTTGTCGGAGGAGAGCCCGGTTGTCGGAGAAGGGCCCGGTTGTCGGAGGAGGGCCCGGACCTGTGCCGGTCACGCGGACACCTGGCGCTACCTCCGGGCACCGGACGTGCGGCGCCGGATCCCACCGGCGGGCTCCGGCCGTGGTGCGCCGAGTCAGGTGTCAGGTGTCAGGTGTTAGGAAGGGGCCCTTCCTATACCGAAAGCGATAAGAAGGGGCCCTTCCTTGCACCTCAGCGGGCGGCGATCATCCAGACCAGCAGCGCGGCGACCAGCAGACCGTTGAGCAGCGCCAGCACCAGGTACGCCGAGCCGGGGATGGGCCGGCCGCGCCGGACGTTGACGAAGAGCCAGCCGGCGTATCCGAGCAGCAGCAGACCGAGGACGGCGAGTACGTAGGGCACCCGTAGACCTTAGAACGTCCGCTGGTGGGCCCGTGGAGGCGAGGCAGGTCGGGGCGTTCTCACCGGGCCACCCGTAGCCCCAGCCGACGCAGTTCCAGCGCGGCGAGCGCGTCGACGGTGGCCGGGTCACCCCGCCGCCACGCCTGTGCCGCGTCCGGGTCGATCCGGGCCAGCTCGGTCAGCGGTCGGGTGGCCAGCGCGCGCAGGGCCAGCAGGTCCCGCCCGGCCGGGGCGGCCCGCAGCGCCCGGGCGGCCGAGGCGCGGCGGATCCAGCGCAGCCGCAGCGGCAACCAGCCGAACAGCACCACCCCGAGCGGGAACACCAGCACCGCCACGGCCAGCGCCAGCGCCAGCTGGCCGACCAGTTCCTGCTGGTCCCGGCCGGCGTCGGCGACGGCCCGGGCGGCCGACGCGGCGCGGTCGAACGGGCCGGTCAGATCGTCCCCGACCACCGGCACGCGGCGGACCTTGCCGCCCGCGTCGGCCAGGTTGTCGGCGAGTCCGGTGCCCGCCCCCTCCAGCTTCTTCCCGGGTACGGCGAGCTGCTGTACCAGGTCGTGCAGCCACATCGCGGCGCGGACCCACAGGTACACCCAGGCCACGACGAGCAGGTCGGTGAGGAGTTGGCGGGCGGCGGTGGGAAAACGGTCGGCGTAGATGTTCACGCCGGACAGCGTGCCACGGCCGGGCGTACCCGGCACCCGGCGGATCCGGCTGGGCCGATGCGGGCCCGGTCAGGTGGCGCGGGCCGGACCCAGTCGGTGCGGGCCCGGTCAGCCGGTGCAGGACGGGCAGGTACCGAAGATCTCCAGGGTGTGGCTCACGTCGACGTACCCGTGCTGCCGGGCCACCCGCTCGGCCCAGCTCTCCACGGTCGGACCGGCGACCTCGACCGTCCGGCCACAGGCCCGGCAGACCAGATGGTGGTGGTGTCCCTCGCTGCACCGACGGTAGAGGTGCTCACCGCCCGGCGGGCGCATCACGTCGATCTCGCCCGCGTCGGCGAGCCCCTGGAGGGTCCGGTAGACCGTGGTCAACCCGACCCGTTCCCCCCGGTCCCGCAGCATCGCGTGCAGATCCTGTGCGCTGTGGAAGCCGTCCACCTCGGCGAGCAGCGCGCTCACCGCGCTGCGCTGCCGGGTGTTCCGGACGGCGGTGCCGCTCTCTGTCAACGTCCCTCCCCGGCGTGGCTGACCGCATCGGCCACGATATGCGCCACGTGCTCGTCGACCAGGGCGTACACGATCTCCCGGCCGCGCCGGGAACCGCGTACCACGCCGGCGCCGCGCAGCACCCGCAGGTGCTGGGAGACCAGCGGCTGCGCCGCGCCGAGCTTCTCCACCAGCTCGTGCACGCAGCGTTCACCCTCGGCGAGCTCGGTGACGATGGCCAGCCGGATGGGCGCCGACAGGGCCCGGAGGAGATCCCCCGCACCCTCGTAGACGTCGTAGCCGTTCGCGCTCGTCACCCTGCAACGGTAACCAATACCGGCTCGGTTGCGGGGGTCAGGATCATCACCGGTGCAGAACGACCTCGTGCGGCTCCGCCACCGGGGCCGACCCGCCGTCCACGCGGCGTCGGCGTACCGCCCGCAACAGCGCCGCGACCAGCGTGACGACCAGGAAGAGCCCGATCGCCAGCACCACGATCGAGGCGCCCGGCGCGGTGTTCGCGGTGGCGGCCACCCAGACACCGGTACCGGCGGAGAAGAGACCCAGTGCCATCGCCATCGTCATGGTGCTGTGGAAGCCCCGGGTCACCTGCTGGGCGGCGGCGACCGGGACGACCATCAGCGCGCTGATCAGCAGCACCCCGACCGCCCGCATCGCGATGGTGACGGTCACCGCGGTGATCACCGCGAGCAGCAGGTTCAGCTCCCGCACCGGCAGGCCGGACACCCGGGCGTACTCCTCGTCGTGGCAGATCGCGAAGAGGGCCGGACGCAACCCGACCATGGCCACCAGCACCACCGCACCGAGCACGGCGATGGTGACCAGGTCGGTCCGGGAGGTGGTGGTCAACGCCCCGAACAGGTACGCGTTGAGGTTGCTGCTGGTGCTGTCGGAGAGCCCCACCAGCAGCACACCGCCGGCGATGCCGCCGTAGAACAGCAGCGCCAGCGCCAGGTCGCCGGAGGTACGGCCCCGGGCCCGGATCAGCTCGATGGTGACCGCGCCGATGGTGGCGACCACCACCGCGACCAGCACCGGCGAACGGTTGAGCAGCAGGCCGGCGCCGACGCCGGTCAGCGCGACGTGCCCGATGCCGTCACCGATCAGGGTCAGCCGCCGCTGCACCAGGTAGATGCCGAGCGCAGGCGCGGCGAGCCCGATGATCAGCGCACCCACCAGGGCGCGCAGCATGAAGTCGTACTGGAAGAGGCTCATCGCTCAACTGCTCCACAAACCGACGGGCTCGTCGGGACCGTGCGGGTGGACGTGGTCGTGATCCGGGGCGGCGTGGTGACCGGCCGGCTCGGGCACTGCACCGTCGTGCGCGATCCCACCCTGGTGTACGACCACCGCCCGGCTGATCAGCGGGCGCAGCGGTCCCAGCTCGTGGGCGACCAGCAGCACCGTCCCGCCACCGTCGACGAACCCGGTCAACGCCTCGGCGAACGCCTCCTGGCTGGCCATGTCCACCCCGGCGGTCGGCTCGTCGAGGACCAGCAGCTCCGGCCGCCCGGCCAGCGCCCGGGCGATCAGGGTACGTTGCTGCTGCCCCCCGGAGAGGGTGGCCACCGGGTCACCGGCCCGGTCGGTCAGCCCGACCGCCGCCAACGCCTCGGCAACCGCCGCCCGGTCCGGGGCCCCGGCCGGACGCAGTACGCCCCGGCGGGCCAGCCGACCCGACGCCACCACCTCGCGGACGGTGGCCGGTACACCGCTCCCGGCGCCGAGGCGCTGCGGGACGTACCCGATCCGGTGCCACTGCCGGAAGCGGCGCTGGGCGGTGCCGAAGAGGGTGACCTCCCCGGAGCTGAGCGGTACCAGCCCCAGCACGGCCCGGATCAGGGTGGACTTGCCGGACCCGTTGGCGCCGAGGACGGCGACCACCTCGCCGGCGGAGACGGTGAGCGAGACGTCACGGAGCACGGGGCGGCCGTCGTAGCCGACCACCCCGTGCGTGACGGTGATTACCGGTCCGGTCACGAGCAGCTCAGCGCCGTTCGCAGGATCGTCAGGTTGTCGCGCATCACCGAAAGGTAGTCGCCCCCGCCGTCCGCCGGCAGCCCCTCGATCGGATCGAGCACCGCGGTCTTCGCCCCCACCTCCCGGGCGATGGTCTCGGCGACCTTCGGGCTGACCAGCGTCTCGAAGAAGATCGTGGTCGCCTGGTGTTCACGGGCCTCCTCGGCGACCTCGGCCAGCCGCTGCGGGGCCGGCTCGTCCTCCGGGGTCAGCCCGGACAGGCCGATCTGCTCCAACCGGTAGCGCTCGGTCAGGTAGCCGAACGCGGTGTGGCTGACCACGATCTCCCGGCGCTGGCAGGTCTTCAGCCCGGCGGTGTACTCGGCGTCGAGCTTCTCCAGCTCGGTGCGGAGCGTCCGGGCGCGGGCGGTGTATTCGGCCGCCCGGTCCGGGTCCGCCCGACCCAGCCGCTCGGCCAGCCTGTCGCCGATGGTGGCCAACCGGGTCGGGTCGAGCCAGACGTGCGGGTCCTTGCCGCCGTGCTCGTCCTCCTCGGCGTGCTCGGCCGCCCCGGCCGCCTCCCCCTCGTGGTCGTGCCCGCCGGCCGCCGCGTCGAGCAGCGGCTGCACCGTGGCCACGTCGAACGCCCGGTCGCCGCCGTTCTGCTTGACCGCCTCGTCCACGGCCGGCTGGAACCCGGCCAGGTAGACGATCAGTTCCGCCTCGCTGACCTGCCCGACCTGGGCGGGGTTGAGTTCCAGGTCGTGCGGCTCGGCGCCGGGCTTGGCCAGGTTGGTCACCCGTACCGCGTCGCCACCGACCCGCTCGGCCACGAACTGGAGCGGGTAGAAGGCGGCGACCACGTCGACGCGCGCCGGGTCGTCCCCGGTGGCGCCGTCGGTCGAGCAGGCCGAGACGGCGGTCATGGCGAGCAGCGCGGCGGCAGCAGCGAACGTACGACCGGCGGTGCCGACGGTCGCGCGGCGGGTCCTGCCGACGGTCGTACGGTCGGCTGTGCCGTCGGTCGTACGGCCGGCTGTGCCGGCCCCGGCGGAGGTGCGGCGAGCGGAGCGGAGGTTCATGTGGTCAACTCTCCGCGACAATGAGAATGATTGTCAAAAACGCATGCTTGCATGTCGCGCCCCTTCGGGGCGTAAGGAAGGGCCCCTTCTTATCGCTTTCCGTATAGGAAGGGCCCCTTCCTAACACCTCAGAGAATCTTCACAAGTGCGGCGGTGACCAACAGGGTCAGCATCAGCAGGCGCATCACCCGGGTCTGCGGGGCCTGCACCGGCCAGGTGGTGACCAGAAGTGCCACCAGGGCCGCAGCCAGCGCGAGCAGCAGCGCCCCGCCGATGATCCCCGGTGCGAAGAGAGCGGCCAGCACCACCACGAGGGCGGTGAGGAAGACGGCGGTCGGGTTGACCCGGGCCAGCCGGGCCAGCAGGGAACTCTGCGTAGGCTGCATCCCACAGACTCTACGAGGAGGACAGTGGTGTTCGTCACCAACCGGTTCGTGGTCGCCGAGGAGAACGCGGCGAGCTTCACCGAGCGGGCGCACGCCGCTCTCGCCGCCCTGGCCGCCCGCCCCGGCTACCAGCGGGGGGAGCTGCTGCGCGCACTGGACGACCCGACGCACTGGTGCCTGCTCACCGAATGGGAGTCGGTCGGTACCTACCGGCGGGCGCTCGGCGCCTTCGACGTCAAGGTGCACTCCGTTCCGCTGCTCGCCGAGTCGATCGACGAGCCGTCGGCGTACGAGTCGCTGGCCGGCGCCGCGCCGGGCGGTACGGTCGAGGTGGTGGCCAGCGACCGGGCCGTCCACCCGTACCGGTGAGGCGAGCTGACGTCCCGGTGGGTCCCCGGGCACTACCCTTTCCCTCATGACCGCTCCCGGACCGGCCGCCCCGCCGCCGTACCCCGTGTCGCCCGGCTCACCCGGAGCGGAACATCCCGTACCCGCGTATCCGTACGCGGCGGCGGAGCATCCCGTATCGTCGCATCCGCCCGCGGCGCCGGTGCCGCCCGGCCCGCAGCCCTCGGTCCCGGGCCCGCCGCCGGGCCCGGGGGTCGCACCGCCCTTCGCCGCGCCGCCCACCGAGGGTCGTAACGCCCGGCTCTGGGTCGGTCTCGGTGTCGGGGCGCTGGCCGCCGTGCTCTGCTGCGGCGGTGGAGCCGCCGCCGTGGTCGGCCTGGTCGTCACCGGCACGCAGGCGGTGGGCGAGCAGGCCCGCGCGGTGACCGGCGACTACTACCAGGCACTCTCCGCCAAGCAGTACGACAAGGCGTACGCGCTGCTCTGCGACGACGTGCGGGGTCGCGAGTCACGCAGCCAGTTCGAACGCCGGGTCGCCGCCGAACCCGAGATCACCTCCTACCGGGTGGGTGAGCCGGAGCTGACCAACGAGGTGACCGTGCCGGTGCAGGTCACCTTTGCCGGTGGCGGGACCGACGAGCAGCAGGTCGAGCTGACTCAGGACCGGCAGACCGGCACCCTGGAGGTCTGCGGCATCAGCTGAGGCCGTGGGGCCACTGGGCCTGCCGCGAGGTCGTCAGCCGAGGTCACACCGACCCGGGCAGCAGCGTGGTGCCGGGGTCAGCCGAGCGGCACGGTGGTGGCGGGGAGTAATCTCCTGCTGTTCACATCCGGTCTCCACGCGACACCTCGCGTGCCGACACGTCCCCGCCGGCCGCCAGCCGGCGTAGGAGGAAAACATGCCAGCCGACCGCATCGACGCCATCGTCAGCCTCGCCAAACGGCGCGGTTTCGTCTTCCCCTCCAGCGAGATCTACGGAGGCACCCGGTCGGCCTGGGACTACGGTCCGCTCGGTGTGGAGCTGAAGGAGAACGTCCGCCGCCAGTGGTGGAAGACCATGGTGCAGCAGCGCGACGACGTGGTCGGCCTGGACTCGGCGGTCATCCTCGCCCGCGACGTGTGGGCCGCCTCCGGCCACCTGGAGGCGTTCGTCGACCCGCTGACCGAGTGCCAGTCGTGTCACAAGCGGTTCCGCGCCGACCACCTGGAAGAGGCGTACGAGGCCAAGCACGGCAAGCCGCCCGCGTCGCTGACCGAGCTGAACTGCCCGAACTGCGGCAACAAGGGCACCTTCACCGCGCCGAAGATGTTCAACGGCCTGATGAAGACCTACCTCGGCCCGGTGGAGAGCGAGGAGGGGATGCACTACCTGCGCCCCGAGACCGCGCAGGGCATCTTCGTCAACTACAACAACGTGGCCAACGCGGCGCGGAAGAAGCCCCCGTTCGGTATCGCCCAGGTCGGCAAGTCGTTCCGCAACGAGATCACCCCGGGGAACTTCATCTTCCGGACCCGCGAGTTCGAGCAGATGGAGATGGAGTTCTTCGTCGAGCCCGGCTCGGACGAGCAGTGGCACGAGTACTGGCTCAAGGAGCGGTGGAACTGGTACGTCGACCTCGGTCTCTCCGAGGAGAACCTGCGCCTCTACGAGCACCCGCGGGAGAAGCTCTCGCACTACTCGAAGCGCACCGTCGACATCGAGTACAAGTTCATGTTCGGTGGCACCGAGTTCTCCGAACTGGAGGGCATCGCCAACCGGACCGACTTCGACCTGAGCACCCACGCCAAGCACTCCGGGGTGGACCTCTCCTACTTCGACCAGGTCAAGGGCGAGCGGTGGGTCCCGTACGTCATCGAACCCGCCGCCGGTCTGACCCGCGCCGTCCTGGCCTTCATGCTGGAGGCGTACGACGTGGACCAGGCGCCGACCACCAAGGGCAAGATGGAGGAGCGCACCGTGATGCGCTTCGACCCCCGGCTGGCCCCGGTCAAGGTGGCCGTGCTGCCGCTGTCCCGTAACGAGGCCCTCTCGCCGAAGGCCAAGGACCTCGCGGCCCAGCTCCGCAAGCGTTGGGTGGTCGAGTTCGACGACTCGCAGGCGATCGGCCGCCGGTACCGCCGCCAGGACGAAATCGGTACCCCGTTCTGCATCACCGTCGACTTCGACACCCTCGACGACAACGCGGTGACCGTCCGGGACCGGGACACCATGACCCAGGAACGGGTCTCCCTCGACCAGGTCGAGCGTTACCTGATCGAGCGGCTGCCCGGCTGCTGAGGTGTTAGGAAGGGCCCCTTCTTATCACTTTCGGTATAGGAAGGGGCCCTTGTTAACGCCTGGCACCGGGTAACGCCTGGCACGGGTCAACACGCGGCACCGGTCAACACGCGGCACCGGTCAACACCTGGCACCGGGCGCCGAAGCCCTGCCGGGACCGGTAGGCGTCCTCCACCATCCGGCGTACCCGGGCCGGCTCGCGGCGGATCTGCGCCGGGGTGAAGTGCAGGACGAGGATGCCGTGCCGGCTCAACTCGTTGTGCCGGTCCATGGTCCGCGCCCAGTCCGCCGGGGCGAAGTGGTACTCCTGTGATTCGACTTCCAGCGCGACCGCCTCCTCCTCCAGGTAGCCGTCGGGCGTCGGTAGGCGGGTCCCGTCGGGCAGCCACAGGGGTGGATTCCAGTGGATCTGCGGCAGGATCCGGCTGCCGGCCAGACACTCCCGGAACTCCGCCTCCGGCGCGGACCGGGTACCCGCGACGACCTCCCGGAACGCCTGCCGGACCAGCGCGGTACGGCTGCGCCGCGCCCGGACGATCTCGTCGTCGAGGCGATGCAGGTCGGCGTACCCGCGTTGCACCGACTCGGCCAGGATCGCGCGGACCGTCCGCAGGTCGCGGAGGCCCCGGGCGGCGTCGACCACCGCCCGGGCGGGCGAGCAGACCCGGTAGAGGTCGGCGTCGCGGGCGTACCGGTCCAGGCTCAGCGCCCGCGACACCACCACGAAGCCGGCGGACGCGCGACGCGCCTGGTGGGGCACGATCAGCTGGAGCTGCTCCGCACGCGGGCTGTACCGGAAGCCGTACCAGGCGAGCGCCGCGAGCCCGGTCAGCTGCGCGTCCGCGCCCGCGTAGAGCGCCGCCGCGATTCGTCGCTGCTCGTCGGTGAGGACCCCGGTGACCAGGGAGTACGTCGCTGGCAGCACCCGCAGCCAGCGACCGCGCCGGGTCTGCCGGTACAGGTACATGTCGTCGAAGCCGGCGGCGAGCAACTGGCTGCGGCTGACGATCTGCTGTTGCCGTTCGGCGGTCAGGTCCAGATCGACGGACGGTGCCCGGTCGAGGGGCGCCAGGCTGAGGCGCAGCGCCTGGTCGAGGGGCGCCAGGCTGACGGACGGTGCCTGGTCGTGGGGTCGCGTCCGGCCGGCGGTGAGGGTGTTCTCCATCGCCGCAGCGTGACCGGTCCGGGTGGGCGTTGTCCGCCGCGGAGCGGCCGGCTGTGGACAACCGGTGGCGCTGTGGACGACCACCCGGGGCGGCCCGCGATGTGATATGTGCCGCCCGGTCGAGGGTGTTAACAGGGGGCCCTTCCTCTACCGAATCCGTTAACAGGGGGCCCTTCCTTACACTTCAGGGATGTCCAGTGAGCTGCCGGTGCCGGCTGCCCGTCCGCTGTCGATCGGACCGCACGAGGTGTGGCCGCCGGTGGTGCTCGCCCCGATGGCCGGGATCACCAACGTCGGGTTCCGCCAGCTCTGCCGGGAGCAGGGCGGCGGGATCTACGTCTGCGAGATGATCACGACGACCGCGCTGGTCGAGCGGAATCCGAAGACACTCCGCATGATCGCCTTCGGGGCGGACGAGCGGCCCCGCAGTCTCCAGCTCTACGGGGTGGACCCGGAGATCACGGCGGCGGCGGTGCGGATCGTGGTGGAACGGGATCTGGCCGACCACATCGACCTGAACTTCGGTTGCCCGGTGCCGAAGGTCACCCGCAAGGGCGGCGGCTCGGCCCTGCCCTGGCGGCGTCGGCTGTTCGCCCGGATCGTCCGCGCGGCGGTGGCCGCAGCGGCGCCCGCCGGGGTGCCGGTCACCGTCAAGATGCGCAAGGGCATCGACGACGAGCATCTGACGTACGTCGAGGCGGGGCTCGCCGCCCAGGACGCCGGGGTGGCCGCCGTCGCCCTGCACGGGCGGACCGCGGCGCAGCGCTACTCGGGTACCGCCGACTGGGACGCGATCGCCACCCTGAAGCAGGAACTCGACGTTCCGGTGCTGGGCAACGGGGACATCTGGGAGGCCGACGACGCGCTGCGGATGGTGGCGCACACCGGGGTGGACGGTGTCGTGGTGGGGC
>NZ_WVUH01000170.1 GCF_017614955.1 Micromonospora echinofusca | reverse complement strand
GCCATACCCCGATGTACGGCAGGAAGCCGTCCAGGGCGGGGTGCAGCTTCGGCCCGACCCGCAGGTCGTGGCTGTCCTCGAACGGGTACTCCTCGACCGGCGGCGCATTGAGCCACGGCGGCTGCAAGGGGTTCTCGTCGCTCACCAGCCGTCCTCCGTTCGCGACTGCGGGGCTCGCAAAACCGGCTCACTCCTCGCGCTCACCAGATTCACCTTCGTTCGCGACTGCGGGGCTCGCAAAACCGGCTCACTCCTCGCGCTCACCAGCGTCCTCTCGACATGCGTACGGCAAGATAGACCAGGCCGCCGGCGAGCGCGCCGAGACCGGCGACCAGCAGGCTGACGAACCCGATCTCGGTAACCATCATGGTCATCCTATGCTGGCCGCATGGCTCGTACCCTCGTCGTCAAGGCCACGGCCGGAGCGGACGCGCCGGAGCGCTGCGCCCAGGCGTTCACGGTGGCCGCCACCGCTGCCGCCGCCGGTGTGGACGTCTCGCTCTGGCTGACCGGTGAGTCCACCTGGTTCGCGGTGCCCGGCCGGGCCCAGGAGTTCGAGCTGCCCCACTCCGCGCCCCTGGCCGAGCTGCTGCACATCATTCTGAGCAGTGGTCGGGTCACCGCCTGCACCCAGTGCGCGGCCCGGCGGGAGATCAGCCCCGACGACGTGCTGCCGGGGGTACGGATCGCGGGTGCCGCCGTCTTCGTGGAGGAGACGCTGGCCGAGGGCGCCCAGGCGCTCGTCTACTGACCCCGCGCGCCACCCGTACTCCGCGCGCCACCCGCACTCCACGCGCCGACCGGGCCCCCGCGAGCCACCTTCGGCGAGCTTCCCTGACCAGCGCCGCCGATGCCCCGATTCGCCCTAGTATGCGGTGGAGCGGGAGGAGGCGGGATGACCGGGGACACGGCGGAATTCTTCAACTCCGTACCGGCCAGGGCGCCGCTGCTCCTCCGGATGCCGATCTCCGGCACGCTCCAGATCGACCTCGTCGACGGTCACGAGACCGAACACTGGTACCTCACCTTCGCCCCGGGCAGGGCGATGGTGAGCCGGGACGAACAGGCCGCCGACGCGATTCTGACCCTGCCCACCCAGCTCTTCCGGGAATTCGTCACCGGATGCTCCCGCCCGAACGCGGCGGTCCTGCGCAACGATGCCACCTTCGGTGGCGACGTCCGGCTGTTCCTGGCGCTACGACGCTTCTTTCCCACCGGGCCCGGGGTCCGGGACCCCCGCGAGGTGGCCCGCGAGAAGGTCGCCGCCCGCCGACGCACGGCCTCGGCCCCACCCGACCGGGGTACCGGCACCGGCAACCACCCCGAGGGTCAGGAGCGGACCGGATGAAGTCGCTGGTCAGCATCCTGGACGGGAACACCTTCGTGGTCAGTGACCGGTCCGGGGACATCGATCCCTCCCCGGACTTCCCGACCGGATTCTTCTCCTACGACACCCGGTTCCTGTCGACCTGGCAGCTCACTCTCGACGGGGAACGCCTGCACCCGCTCTCCGTCGACGACGTGCAGTACTTCGAGAGCCGGTACTTCCTGGTCCCCGGTGAACCCACCCACTATCTCGACGCGAAGGTCTCGGTGATCCGGCACCGGATCATCGGCGGCAGCTTCGACGAGCAGGTGGCCGTACTCAACCACTCCGGCGAGCCGACCGAGCTGACCGTCCGGATGGAGATGGGCAGCGACTTCGCCGACCTGTTCGAGATCAAGAACCCGCAGCGGAAGAAGGGCCGGACGTGCGCCGTCGTCGGCGAGAACCACCTGCTGCTGCGGTACGAACGACAGAACTTCCGGCGCGAGGTGAACATCACCACCAGCGAGCCGGGCGCCATCGACGAACACGGCATGACCTTCCAGATCACCATTCCGCCGCACGGCGAGTGGTCGACCCGGCTGCACCTGAAGACCAACGTGCTCGGGGCAGGTGGGCGGGACTTCCGGGACAGCCTGCGGATGGAACGCAGCCGGTCCAAGGAGGAGCTGGAACGGGAACTGGGCCAGTGGTTGTCCCAGGCGCCCCGGTTGGGCTGCGACTGCGAGCCGCTCGGTTCGGCGTACCGACGGAGCCTGGTCGACCTGGCCGCGCTGCGGTACACCTCGATCACCTTCGCCACCCAGCTCGTCACCGCCGGGCTGCCCTGGTTCATGACACTCTTCGGCCGGGACAGCATGTTCACCTGCCTCCAGGCCCTGCCGTTCCTGCCGCAGATGGTCCCGCCGACCCTGCGCACCCTGGCGGGCATCCAGGGCACCCGGGTCGACGACTTCCGGGACGAGGAGCCGGGCAAGATCCTGCACGAGCTGCGCTACGGCGAGTCGGCGGGCTTCGAGGAACAGCCGCACTCGCCGTACTTCGGTTCGGCCGACTCCACCCCGCTCTTCGTCATCCTGATCGACGAGTACGAACGGTGGAGCGGGGACACCGACCTGGTCCGGGCCCTGGAGTGGCAGGCCCGGGCCGCCCTGGACTGGATCGACTCGTACGGTGACCTGCTCGGTACCGGGTACATCTGGTACGAGACCCGCAACCCGGTGAACGGCCTGGAGAACCAGTGCTGGAAGGACTCGCCGGACGCCATCTCGTACGCCGACGGCCGGCTGCCGGACTTCCCCCGGGCCACCTGCGAGCTACAGGGTTACGCGTACGACGCGAAGATCCGGGGTGCCCGGCTGGCCCGGCTGTTCTGGAACGACCCGGCGTACGCCGACCGGCTGGAGCGGGAGGCAGCGGAGCTGAAGGAGCGGTTCAACCGGGACTTCTGGATCCCCGACGGCGAGTACTACGCCGTCGCCCTGGATGCCGACGGCAGTCAGGTCGACACGCTCTCCTCCAACATCGGTCATCTGCTCTGGAGCGGGATCGTCCCACCCGACCGGGCCGCGAAGGTGGCCGCCCACCTGACCGGTCCCCGGCTCTTCTCCGGCTGGGGGGTACGCACCCTGGCCACCGACGCCGGGCGGTACAACCCGCTCGGGTACCACGTCGGCACGGTCTGGCCGTTCGACAACTCGATCATCGCCTGGGGACTCTGGCGGTACGGCTTCCGTGACGAGGCGGGGATGATCTGCAAGGCGATGATCGACGCGGCGCGTTTCTTCAACGGCCGGCTGCCGGAGGCGTTCGCCGGCTACGACCGGTCCCGGACCACGTACCCGGTCCAGTATCCGACGGCATGCAGCCCGCAGGCCTGGTCGGCCGGTACCCCACTGCTGCTGCTCCGGGTCCTGCTGGGCCTGGAGCCGCACGGCGAGCATCTGATCATCAACCCGGCGGTACCGGAGGGGATGGGCCGGATCGAGATGCTCGACATTCCCGGCCGGTGGGGGCGGGTCGATGCGCTCGGTCGCAGCCGTCCCCAGCGGGAGGTCGAGACCGAGCCCTGACGTGTCGGGTCGAGGACCCCGGCTCCCCGGTCTCCGCAGGGGACCCCGGCTCCCCGGTCTCCGCAGGCCGCCGGCCCGTCACGCCGGCTGGCCCCAGAGCACGGTGAGGCTGGTCGGCTGGAACGCGTCGAACCGGACCGCGACGCTGCCACCGGGCCGGAGCTGACCGAGGCCGGTCAGGGGTACCAGACCGGTCCAGCCGGCGGGGAACGGTGGCCGGCCGGCCGGGGTGACCATGAGCTGCAACTCCACGCTCGGCATCCCGTTGACGTACGCCCCGGTCTCCCGGACGGCGACGATCGTTGCGGTCGCCGGCACCCCGCTGGTCGCGAGGTGCGCCGTCGCCTGCTGGCCGGCCAACTGCTGACGGACCTGCTGCATGGCGGCCAGCCCCTGGCGCATCTGGGCAGCCGGGTCGTAGCCCTTGTTGATCTCCTTTGCCTGACGGTTGAGGTCCCGCAGCGACCCGAAGATCCCCATGTCAGACCTGCGCGTTCTGGTAGAGCCGGCCGAACTGGGTGGCGAGCTGCATGTCGCCGCGCATCCGGGCGTTCCAGCCGTCGATCGCGGCCGGCCAGGTGACCGGGTCCGCGCCGAGCGTCGCCGCGTACCGCGCCATGCCGGCCTCGTCCAGCCGGTGGGTCGCCGCCGCCTTCGACACCTGCGCGTACAACTCCAGGCTGACTCCCTCGATCGGGGCGAGCCGCAGGTCACCGGGCGGGATGTCCGCCGGCTGCGGCACGCCGACCCCGGCCATCGCCGGGTGGCCGTACTGACCGGCCGCCGGGGCGGCGTAGTGACCGGCTGCCGCCTGGGTCTGGTACGCCTGCTGTTGCAGGGCGCGGGCCTCGGCGATCATCGCCGGTGCCGCCCCGACGACGTTCTTCATGTCCTTGAGCTGCTTGAACAGTCCCACGGTGGGTTCCCTCTCCTGTTTCCTGCCGGACCGGCCGCTCGCCGGCTGGAAACAGTTCACCGTGGGCAGGGGTGGGTACGCCTGAGTAGCGGCTACTCATTGTCCACGCCCGGGGCTGCTCACCCCGGGTACCGGCTCAACGGTGGCAGTCCAGGCTGACCGAGACCCGGGTCCGGTCGCCGGTGACGGCGACCGTCACGCCGAGCGGGCCGGCCCGGTAGGCGTACCGCTCGGGGGTGTCCACCAGGACGAGGGGGGCGGCGGCCGGCCGCAGCAGCTCTGCCGGTGGCGCCGGGAGCGCCCCGGGGGTGTCGACCGAGGCGGTGCCGGCGAAGCCGCGATCGGGGCACGGCACGGTCCGCCATTCCGGTTCGTCGGGCACCGGTCGGCCGAGCGCGGTGAGCGCCTGCGTCAACATGACCCGGAGCGCGCCTGCGGGACGGTCGGGATCGGGGCCCGTCACGGCGAAGCCGTCCGGGACCGGCCGGCAGCCGGTCTCGACGGACAGCACCGCCCGGCCGGGCTGCGGCAACTCGCCGTAGACCGCGACGAAGTCACCGGCGTCGGCCCGCAGCAGGAACCCCTCGTCGGTACGGCGGGCCCCCGCCCGGTACTCGGCCGGGAGGCGCTCGGCGATCCGGCGCAGCGCGGCCTCGCCGGCCTCGTCCCCGTTCCCGTTGCTGAAGTACACGGTGACCTGCCGGGTCAGGGTGGCACCGTCGAGGAACGGGGTGAGCCGGCAACCCCGCTCGAATTCGGTCGGCCCCAGCTCGACCACGGCCTCCGGGCCGGACGCGGCGGCGGCCAACGCCCCGACCGCCCGGTCCACCACCGGTACCACCTCGGCCAGGTCGCGCTGCTCGCGGACGGTCGGCGGGTCGTCCCGGACCGAGATCCAGGTGAGCACGGCGAGCAGTACCGCCCAGGCCACCGTCCCGGCCAGCAACCAGCGGCCCCACCGCCTCCGGTCGGGCTGCTCCGGGGTCGGGCTCACCTGGGCGTACGCCGGCGCGTCCATACTCACGCGGCCCATCGTGGCACGCCGGATCCCGACGCGGCCGGGGAGGGCGGAACCCCTGAGCGGGCCTGGCGGAGCCCCCTGGCCCGAGCGGTCGACCGACGGTCCGCCGAACGGGCACATCACAGCTCCAGATTTGGAGGCCATCTCACGAATACGTAGCGTTACGGACACGCCGCAAGGAAGCGGCCCCCACAAACCCCTTCACCTGCGAAATGGGACTTCTCGTGCGGGAAGCTTTCCTGATCTCCTCAGTTACTCTGAGTGCGATTATCCTGATCGCGATAGTCGCTGCCTTCGGCTACGGCTTTGTCCGACCCGACCAGGTCGCCCACCGGCGTGGTCGGCCGCCGGGACAGCGCCGCTACCGGCCCGTCCAACCCGACCAGGTGGCCATCCTGATCGCCTGCCGGAACGGCGCGGCCACGATCGGCGGCACCGTGACAGCGGCCCGGGCCACCGGCGCCCCGGTCTACGTGGTCTCCGACGCCTCCACCGACGGGACCGCCCGGGTGGCGGCAGCCGCCGGTGCGGCCGTACTCGAACTGACCGAGAACGTCGGCAAGCCGGCCGCCCTGCACGCGGCGTACGAACGGTTCGGCCTCTCCCGGTGGTACCGCGCGGTGGCGATCCTCGACGACGACGTACTCGTCGCGCCGGACTTCGTCACCGAGGCCCTGGCACACCTGACCGGGCAGGTGGCGATCGTCGTCGGCCACAACGTGACCTGGTGGCCGCCGGAGCACCGGTGGAACCCGTGGCTCGCCAAACGGGCCTACAGCTACTGGAACTACCAGGCGATCGTCCGGCGGATCCAGAGCCACTTCAACGTCATGAACTGCATCTCCGGCTCGAACTCGATCTACCGTACGGAGTTGCTGGACGCCGTACTGCCGCAGCAGCCCCCGTACATCGTCGACGACACGTACTGGGTCCTGGAGACACACCGCCGGCAGCTCGGGCGGGTGGTCTACGCACCCCGGGCGGTCGCCCAGCTCCAGGACCCGACCACGGGCCGGGACTGGTACCGGCAGAACCTGCGCTGGCTGTGGGGCACCTTCCAGGGCATCATCGGCCACCGGGTGGGTCGCCGGCACAGCCGCTTCGACTACGCGTACCTGCTGCTGATGCTGCACTGGCTGCTCTACGTCGTGGGGGCGCCACTGACCATCTGGCTGCTGGCCACCGCCGGCCCCGGGCTCGGCGCCGGGCTGCTGTTCCTGCTCGCCGGGCAGGGCATCTGGGTGGCACTCGCCGCCTGGCGGCTCGGCCGCCCCCGGTTGCTGCTCTTCCTGCCCGCGATCATCCTCGCCGACCTGCTGTACCGGGTGGTGCTGGTACACGCCCTGGTGAAGGCGATCCGCCAGCCGACGGTGGACCGCTGTGTCTGGTCCTCACCGGTCCGCATCGCCGTACCCGCCGGCACGAACAGCTGAGTCCGAGGCTGCCGGCAACCGCTCCCTGACCCGTCCCATCGGCACCGCACCGCAGAGGAGGTGGAAAAACATGTCCGCTAACCAGGATCTCCCGCTCACCGGAACCTCCACGGCAGCCGTCGGCCTGATCGGCGCGCTCGCCCTCGGCATCGGCGCACTGCTGGTGACGGTCGCCCAGTGGGGCGCGAAGCTGCGTCGCCGGGGTAACTGACCGACGCCGGTCGTGCCGGCACGGGCATCCCACCCACGTTGATCTTGCAGTTGCGGCCCCGCCATAAGTGGTAATTGGGGCGAAAAAAGGGCCACAACTGCAAGATCGACACTGGGTGGGATACCCGCCCCGGTGCCCGGTCAGGTCGCCGGCGGAAGCCCGGCCGGGCCGACACCCCGCAACGAGCGGGTGAGACCGTGGTCGGGTAGCCAGAGGATGCACCGGACGCCCCGGTCCCCGGCGCCCCACTCCTGCTCCGGGGGCAGCCGGAACACCACCTCGACCCGGCCGTCCAGGTCGCCGGCCTCCGGTACCGACAGATAACGGGCGACGACCGCGCGGCAACCGTCCAGGGCCGGGCCGTCGCCGCCACGGAGATCGGCGTAGGACTGGTCCGGTGCCCGCCACACCCCGGCGTACTCGGCGTGGTGGGCGGTGTCGCACGAGTCCAGCTCGGCCACCCCGCCGATCTCCCCGTCGGGCAGCTCGGCCACGTTCAGGCAGCCGTACGCCAGCCCCGACCGCCCGCCCGCGCTGCTGTTGCCGCCGGGAGTGTCGGCGAGGGCCGCCCGGAGGCTGCCCTTCCGCGGGGTGGGATCGTCGAACTCCATCCCGCCGATCTCACTCAGATCGCAGCGGAACCAGCGGTCGCCCCGGTCCCAGTCCGGCACGGTCGGGACCACCACACGCAGCACCAGCCGGGCGGCCCGCCACTCACCACCCAGGTACCCGGTCGCCGCCGCGTCGCACGCGTCGAACGCGGCCCGCCGGGCCGGTGACCCGCCTTCCGGCCGGCTCCCGTCGTCGGAAGCGGTGAGGACACCGACGTGCACCGTCTCGGCCTCGTGCAGTTCGTCGCAGCCCACCGGGTCGTACCCGCTCCGGCCGCTCTCCGCCGCGTCAAACCGGTGGCAGGCGCCCATCTGCGGGGTGAACGACCCGTCCCCGGCGCCGTCGTCGCACCCGCCACCCGCCAGTCCGACCATGAGCAGCAGAGCTGCCAGTCCACGTACCCGCACACGTCCTCCTGTTCTCATCCGGTCAAGATCGTTAAAACTAGGTGTCCGGATGACAGACCCGGATGGCAGGCTGTCCGCATGACGCCACCGGATGCCAAAGCCGATCTGCACCGCTACCTGCGCTCGGCCCGCGAGGCCCTGCTGTGGAAGCTCGACGGACTCGCCGAGTACGACATCCGCCGGCCGTTGACCCCCACCGGCACCAACCTGCTGGGGCTGGTCAAGCACCTGGCCAGCATCGAGTTCGGTTACTTCGGGCTCACCTTCGGCCGGCCGTACGACGAGTCGATGCCCTGGCTGGCCCCGGACGCCGACCCGAACGCGGACCTCTGGGCGACGGCCGACGAGTCCCGTGAGCAGATCGTCGGGCTCTACCACCGGGCCTGGGCGCACGCCGACGCGACGATCGAGGAGTTGCCGCTCGACGCGGTCGGTGCCGTCCCCTGGTGGCCGGCCGACCGCAACCAGGTGACCCTGCACCGGATCCTGGTGCACGTGACCGCCGAGAGCCACCGGCACGCCGGGCATGCGGACATCGTCCGGGAGATGATCGACGGCGCCGCCGGGATGGCCCGGGGCAACGACAACCTGCCGCACGGCGACGCGACCCGGTGGGCGGAGCACCGGACCCGGGTACAGCAGGCAGCCGAGGCGGCAGCTGAACGGTGATGACGGGGGACCTCACCGCATGGCTGCTCGCCAGCCCGATCCGCAATCAGCCCGTGGACGCCGTCCGCAGTTCCTGATCGAGGCACTGCCACGGGTGGCTTTCTGCCAGAATCCAATATGGACCGATTCCTGGCGGAACTGGTGGCGGTCACCCAGGGTGCGGCCTCGTCGCGGAATCTCTCTCCCGTCACGGTGTTACTCATCCAGCCGTCCAAGCATGAGCCCGCAACCACGGCGAGCCGTCTGCGAGTAGTACCCCAGCCGGGGATCGTGATCAGGACTGGACGAGGGCGCGCCAGGGCGTACTCACTGAGCCATTCCGGCAACGCGCCAGTGACCCACCATAGCCGGCTGCTACACGCTGAGGATCGGTGCTGCCGACGGTTTGTGTGGATCCGCGCACCACCCGGAGGTGAGGCTGATAGCTGGTTTCATGGCGATACCTGAGAATCATAATTATGACTCTCAGGTATCACGCCTTCACACGGCATGCATGCCGGGAGCCCGCTACTGTTCCTGGCCTCCGTAGCGTTAGCCGTGTATTCAGCGGAGATCTCGCCGAGGACGCGTTGCGCGTTCGCGAATTCTTCTGCGTCCTCGACATCCTTGAAAGTGGCGGAGCAGGTGGCGAGGGTCTTCCAGAGGGCCCAACCACGTCCACGCGCCCACGTCGCATCATCCGCCGACAGCCGACTGCGGAATGCCTCCCGGCCGTCACCGGTCAGCAACGTCCAGGCAATCGCCAGATCGCAGGCCGGGTCACCGACACCGCACGTCCCGAAATCGATGACGGCCGCCAACCGGCCGTCAGCAAGTAACAGGTTTCCCGGGGCGATGTCCCCATGAAACCAGCGGTCCACACCGTCCCAGCAGGCGTCGAGTGCCCTCGCCCAGATCTCGCGTACCAGCCCGGCATCGACGCGGCCGTCCAACTCCGCGAGCGCACGCTCGACTTTCTGGTCGAAAGTGCGCAGGGTGCCGCCCCGGAACCAGTTGTGGACACCGGGCTGCGGACCACCAGCGGTGTCGACGCCCTGCAAGGCCGCCAGGAAATCGGCCAGGTCAATCGCGAACCGTACCGGGTCGGCAATGCGGTCCACGCTCGCCGGCTCGCCGTCGAGCCACCGGTAGATCGACCACGGATAGGGGTAGTCCGCAGCTGGCTTGCCTTTCGCCACCGGGTGGGGAATGGGCAGCGGCAGCCGGGCGGCGAGGGCCGGGAGCCACCGATGTTCCTTGTCGACCGCCAAGGCGTACTCGGCAGCGCTGGGCAGACGCACCAGCTTGTCGGAGCCCAGGTGGAAGGTCCAGTTGTCCCAGCCGCCGTTGGCTACCGGCTCGATCGGGAGGTCGGCCAGGTGTGGGAACTGGTCGGCGATGAGCCGGTGCACCTGTTCCGTGGCGACGGTGATGCGCTGCGGCAAAGGACCGAGATCTGGAACACCACTCACTGAGCCGTCCTCATCTGAAGTGCCACTGATCAGCCTCACCTACCAGCTTCTTCGCCCCCGGCAGACACGGATCGTCCGCCGGGTCGCGGATGCGGAGTGGATCACGGCCCGCCGTAGACCCGAAAAGGTGTCAGCCACCCGGTCAGGGCTTGCGCAGCCACGTCGCCGGATCGGTGACGAACACACCCTTTCCCTGGTGACGGTCGATGACCTCCAGCGCTTCCAGCCGCACGAAGACAAGCCGGATGGTCGACGCGCTCACCTTGTGCTCTTCGCACAGTTCAGCGATCGACGGCAGCTTGTCCCCGGGCTTGAGTCGTCCGCTTCTGACATCGGACATGATCCCGTTGGCGATCTTGAAGTAATCCGGCAATGCAGGCATGGCACTCCTCGCGTGGCACCTCCGATTCGATCACGGGCTCACACACGAAACAAGTTGAAGACGCGAAGCACGCGAAGGTTGCCCTCCGCAACTTCAGTGACTAAGTTAGGCGGCGAGCGCTCCTCGCGTGGCAACGAGCAGGGCTCTTCCCCCGGTCGGGGCGGGTGTCGGAGATGGAAGGGGTACACCCGCCCCGACCGCCCTCCAGGGCAGCACCGGTCCCGGCTGCCCGTGCGGAAAGGCGGTCCTCATCGTGCGCAGGTTCCTCCGGCTGCTCCGCCGGAACCGGTCGACGGCAACCGGTCGACCCACCGGAGTCGACCGGCCGGCACCCGACCGGCGACCGCCGGGGCGGCACCGCAGCGACAACCGGCCCACCAACCGCAGCGACACCCGGTCCGCTGGCCGGGCCGGGCCACCGGGGCGGCACAACGCGGGCCACCACTACCGGTCGACGGCGTACCGGCCGCTCTGCGCGAGTCAGGTACGACAGCAGCGGTTCGGCCAGCGCCGGTACGGGCTGGACCCGGCCGAGGTGGACGGCTTCCTGCACCGGATCGCCGACGAGCTGACCGCACTGCATGCCGAGCTGACGCGTACCCGGGAGGAGAACACGCGGATCAAGGGTGCGCTCCGCGACTGGCAGTCCCGGTTCGGGCCCCGGGTGGTCCGCCGGTGAGCAGCGTGGTCGACCGCCAGCGGTACGTCGTACACCTGACGGTCGTCGCCGCCGACCTGCCCGCGGCGGAGCTGCTGGCCCGCTCGATCGCCCGGTCGTTGGCCTTCCTGCCGGACGTGCGGATGGGCGAGACCACGGTGTCCGAGGTGGACGATCAGGGCGTGCAGCGTCAGGTCTTCTGCGACCGGCTGCTCGGCGGGCGACGGCGCTGCGTACGACGGACCGACCACCCCGGCAACTGCACCTCATGACCGCGCACCCGGGGAACGACGGGGCCCGCCGACACCCCGGGACGGGGTGCGGCGGGCCACTGTCGACAGAGCGTGGGCGTACCGTCAGGCCGCGACCTTGACCGCCACCTCGTTGATGCCCCGGGCGGCGTTCACGGTGGCGTCACCGTTGCCGTGCCGGGAGAGCGCCCGCAGCGTCCAGGTGCCGGGCGCGGCGAAGAACCGGAACTGACCGGCCGGGGAGGTCACGACCTCGGCGGTGAACTCACCGGTCGAGTCGAGCAGCCGGACGTAGGCGCCGGCCACGACCTCGTCGGACCCGGAGGTCACGACGCCGGTGATGACGGTTTCCTTCTCCAGGTCCAGGCTGGCCGGGAGCGGAGCGGACTGGTCGGGGGCTGCGCAACCCGCAGCGGTGGGAGCAGTCATCGTGATCACGCCTCTCCGGGCTCGTCGCCGAGCGCCACCGGCACGCCGACCAGCGAGCCGTACTCGGTCCAGGATCCGTCGTAGTTCTTCACGTTCTGGTGGCCGAGCAGCTCCTGGAGCACGAACCAGGTGTGCGAGGAGCGCTCGCCGATCCGGCAGTACGCGATGGTCTCCTTGCTGTCGTCCAGGCCGGCGGCAGCGTAGATCTTGCGCAGCTCGTCGTCGGACTTGAAGGTGCCGTCCTCGTTGGCCGCCTTCGACCACGGCACGCTGATCGCGGTGGGCACGTGGCCGGCCCGCTGCGCCTGCTCCTGCGGCAGGTGGGCGGGGGCGAGCAGCCGACCGGCGTACTCGTCGGGCGAGCGGACGTCGACCAGGTTCTTGGTGCCGATCGCGGCGACGATCTCGTCGCGGAAGGCGCGGATCGAGGTGTCCGGCTCCTGCGCGACGTACTGGGTGGCCGGGCGGGAGACCTTGTCGGTCACCAGCGGGCGGGCGTCCAGCTCCCACTTCTTGCGGCCACCGTCGAGCAGCTTGACGTCGCCGTGGCCGTAGAGCTTGAAGTACCAGTACGCGTACGCGGCGAACCAGTTGTTGTTGCCGCCGTAGAGGATGACGGTGTCGTCGTTGCTGATGCCCCGCTCGGAGAGCAGCGCCTCGAACTGCGACTTGTTGACGAAGTCCCGGCGCACCTGGTCCTGGAGGTCGGTCTTCCAGTCGAGCTTGATCGCACCGGCGATGTGGCCGGTGTCGTACGCCGAGGTGTCCTCGTCGACCTCGACGAAGACGACGCCGGGGGCGCCGATGTTCTTCTCGGCCCAGTCGGCCGAGACGAGTGCGGTGTCGCGACTCATCAGATCACTCCCTGTTGAGGATGGTGGGTGGTGAGCCTGCGCGTGGCCGGATCGTGCTGTCGCACCCCGCGCGGGACCCAGGTAGGAAGGACGGATCAGGGGTTCGTGCGACGGCGCCGCTGCCGGGCGATGAAGGGACACCGGAGGGGGTCTGATGCCCCGCGTGCCGGCGACCGCCGTTCAGGCGGCCGGATGCAGCCCCGCCGTCAGATGACGGGGCGACAGAGGCAGGTGGCCACGCGGCACAGGTCGACCGCGCGCCGTTTGGTGAGGTGCGTCCCCATGGGAAGCGAGCCTACCAGCCAGGCGCCGGGTGACCACCCCTAGCGACCACGATCCGGGACTTGGAACCCTGTGACGGAGACCCCATGCCCCGTGCTGTCCGCCCGGGGCCGGAGAGCCGGTCGGGCTCAGGCCGCGTTGAGCGGTACGTCCTTCGCGGTGGCGCTGACCTCCAGCCCTTCGGGCAGTACCCGGACCTCGCGTACCCGCAGGTCGTACGGCAGCTCCGGCAGCGGTACCCGGATGGAGATGCGCTTGGCGTAGCCGGTCAGCAGGGAGCGGGCCAGCGGCACGTTCGGCACCCCCTCGGCGTTGAGGTCCTCGAACTTCAGCGACACCCGGCCCTGGTCGTCGACGGTCAGCACCCCGATGCCGTTGACGGTGAACTGCTGCCCGAGCAGGTCCACCGGCAGGGAGACCCCGAGCTTGCCGTCCCGCTCGGCGAGCTTGACCCCGGGCTGGCTGATGAACTGGGCCACGCTGTCGTACGCGATGACCCCGGTGCCGTCGACGCTGGCCGCGCGGACGTCGCCCTGCCCGGAGCGGAGGGTGGAGAGCGAGGCCGTCACGTCCCGGGCGGTGATCTCCAGCCGGGGCAGCCGGACCGTCCGGTCCTGGACCGGCCCCTGGGCGTCCCGCACGTTGATGGTGATCGACTCGTACCGGCCGTCGAGCACCTGGGTCAGGAACGGGAAGCCGCCGATCGAGACGTCCGGCGTGGTGGAGGAGATCTGCCGCTTGGCGGTCTCCCGACCGGCCTGCTCGGCGATGGCCCGCTCGGCCGCCCCGGCGGCGACCCGGTCGGCGAGTACCAGCAGGCCGCCCAGCACCAGCAGCAGGACGAGCAGCCCGATGAGCAGCTTGCGGCCCCGCCGCCGGGGTCGCGTCTCGTACTCCGGGTAGCTCTCCGCCGTCGCCGTCACGCCGCCTCCTCCGTCGCCGCCACCGCCGGTACGCGGCGCAGCGTCTTGTACCCGACCGGCCGGTCGGTCAACCGTGCCCGGAACGGGGCGGTGCGGCACCCGGGGCGCCGCACCGCGTCAATCATCGTCAGGTCAGGTGAGGAAGAGTACGCACATCGCGTAAGCGGCCGGGGCCGCCAGGGCGAAGCCGCCGGTGGGGCCCTGCATGTGCCGGGCGATCCACATGGTCGGCGGTTCACCGGCCATCAGCCGCCCCGCCTCGGCGTACCCGACGGCCAGGTCGGCCAGCACGGCGGTGGCGGCGGTGACCAGCCCGACCACGGCGGCGCTGGTCGGGGTGAACCCGAGCAGGTAGCTGCCGATGATCCCGCTGGCGAGGGTACCCACCATCGCGCCGACGACCACACCGGTCGCCCCCCGGGGCACCTGCGGGGCGAGCCGGGGCAGCGGGAAGAAGGCGTCGACGAGGCGGGCGACGGCCAGCGCGACGGCGGTCGCGGTCAGACACACGAAGATCGACTGGGTACCGGCCGGGATCCGGGTCAGCACGATCAGCGTGGCGAAGGCCATCACCCCGATCACGATCAGCAGGGTGGCGCCGAGCGAGTCGGTGACCCGTACCCGGTCCACCCGGCGGACGAGCTGCCCGAGTACGGCGAGGACGAACCCGCCGGCCGTCACGAACCCGAGCGGGGCCAGCCCGGCCACCTCGGGCAGTACCGCCGCAGCGTCGACCGCGGCGGCGACCGCCACGCTCACCGCACCGACCACCGGCCAGGCCGGCGGCCGGATGGCCATCGTCCAGGCCAGCACGAAGAGGACCTGGACCCCGAAGACCACGACGGCGAACGGGAGCCGGTGCCCCGGCCCGGCGGTCTGCGCGCCCAGGACCAGCCCGAGCCCGAGGAGCGCGGCGAACCCGGCGACGGTGAGGGAGAGCTGCCGGCGTACCGGGACCACCTCGATCTCCTCGTCGGGTTCGTCGTCCGGTGCGTCGTCCCGGTCGGTGGCCCGGGGCTGCGGGACGGAACCGTCGCCGTCCCGCCGGGCCCGGCGCGGACCGTTCCGCTCGGTCCAGTCGTCCGGCTCCTCCGAGTCGGACCAGGGCTGCCCGGTGGCGCCCGGTGGACGGGCCGGTGTTCCGGGCGGTGCCACCGGGGACCGTCCCGGAGCTGCCGGGCGCCCTGCGGGCGCGGGGACGGGACCGGAGGCGGGGGGACGCCCCGGCCCGGGAACCGGACCGGAACCCGGCGGGCGCCCCGGCCCGGGAACCGGAGCAGCGGTCGGCGGGTGCCCGGCAGGGGCCGGGTGGCGACCCGGGCCGGGCGCAGGGG
>NZ_WVUH01000016.1 GCF_017614955.1 Micromonospora echinofusca | reverse complement strand
GGCCGAGGCTGTCGGCGACGGCCGAGGCGTACCCGGCGGGGCTGCCGAACGTGCGGTCCGGGTGTTCGCCGCTCTCCCGCAGGTGGGTGGCGGCCTCGGCGACGACGTGCCGGACGGTCTCCGGGTCCAGGCCGCGCCGGCCCAGTTCCGCTGCGAACGCGTCCAGCCACTGCACACCGTTCACCTGTCGTCCCCCTTGCCGATGAGCGTGGTCACCCTGGTGCTGAACGTCTGCCAGTCGTGCCCGCCGTGCCGGAGGGACTGCCGCCCGGTCTCGGTGAGCCGGTAGTACTTCCGGGCCGGTCCGGCGTCGCCGGCCCGCCAGTCGGCGACGATCAGGCCGGTGCGTTGCAGGCGCAGCAGTACCGGGTAGAGCGTGCCGCCCTGGATCGGGCCGATGCCGGCCGCGTCGAGGGCCTGGGCGAGCTGGTAGCCGTAGGACTCCTGCTCGTCGAGCAGGGCCAGTACGCAGAGGTCGAGCACGCCGCGCAGCCACTGGCTGCGCCGGTCCGTCTCCATGCCGGGGACGATAGCGGAGCCAGCTAGCTGGTTCAACTAGCTAGCTGGTTCAACTACCTAGCGGGTGGCCCCCACCAGGTCGACGTCGGCCACTACGACCGTCACGTTGTCCGGCGCGCCGGCCTGGTGGGCCAGCTTGACCAGCTGCTCCACGCACTGCTGCCGGTCCGGGTAGCTGGCCAGGGCGGTACCGATCGCAAGATCCTCGACGTAGTCGGAGAGCCCGTCACTGCACAGCAGCAGCCGGTCACCGGGTACGACGGCGAGCACCCCGATCGCGGGCGGCCGGTCCTCCCCCTGCACCGCCTGGGTGATCAGGGACCGCTGCGGATGCCGGCGGGCCTCCTCCAGGGTGAGCGCGCCCTGGTCGACCAGCGCCTGCACGAAGGTGTCGTCCCGGGTGAGCTGCCGCAGCACCCCCTGCCGGAGCAGGTAGCAGCGGGAGTCACCGACCTGCGCGATGGTCAGCCGGTCGGCGGCGAGCAACCCGGCGGTGAGGGTGGTACCCATGCCCTCCCGGGCCGGGTCGGAGCCGATCGCGGCCCGGATCCGTTGGTTGGCCACACTGATCGCGGCGCGGAGCACGGCGGGCGCGTCCTCCGGCGTACCGGGCAGCGGCAGGTCGTGCAGGATCCGGATGACGATCTCGCTGGCCACCTCGCCGGCCGGCAGCCCGCCCATCCCGTCCGCCACCGCGACCAACCGTTCGCCGGCCAGGGCGGTGTCCTCGTTGTTGGCCCGGACCAGGCCGGCGTCGCTGAGTATGGCGGTACGGAGGATCAGGGTCATGCATATCAGCTTGCCAAGAACACCATGCGTTCGTCTCTACGCACTAGTGCGTAGAGTTGTCCCATGATGCCGGTGTCCATGGTCGGTCGGCACGGTGAACTTGCCGAGCTGCGCCGGGCCTGGCGGCGGGTCACCCACAGCCGGCGTTCCGTCCCCCGGACGGCGGTCATCACCGGAGCCGCCGGGGTGGGCAAGAGTCTGCTGGTCGCGGCGGGTCTCGACGGCTTCTCACCGCGACCGCCGATCGTGCTCTCCGGTGCCGCCCGGGTGCACGAGCCCGCCCCGTACGACTGGCTCGCCGCCGTACTGAGCTGCCGGGACACCCACGAACTGCCGCTGCCCGCCGACGCGCTGGCCTGGCTCGCCCAGCAACCCAACGCCCCCCGGGAGCGGTACGCGCCGGGCGCCCTGCTGCGACTGGCGGTGCGCGCGGTGCGGCTGCTCGTCGGTACCGGTCCGGCGGTCGTGGTCGTCGAGGACCTGCACGCCCTCGACCCGGCCAGCCTCAACCTGGTCGGCGAGCTGGCCGCCGCCCCGGACCTGCCGGTGCTCATCGTCGTGGCGAGCCGGCCGCCCTCCGCCGCGGTCGATCCGCACCTGACCGCCCGGACACTCGCCCGGCTCTCCGGTGCCCCGGGGGCCGTCCGGCAGCATCTGGGGCCGCTGTCCCGGACCGAGGTCGCCGAGGTGCTGGCCCAGGTGTACGAGAGCCGGATGCCCCCGCCCCGGGTGGTCGACGTGGTGTGGCAGCGGACCGGGGGCAACCCGTACTGGCTGACCGAGCTGCTGGCCGCGCACTCCGGGCAGCCGCCGGAGGCGCTGGCCCGCCGGCCGTTGCCGGACCATCTGCACCTGCCCGCCGCCCGTACGGCGCCCCCCGCGCGGGCGACCGACGGTGACGTCACGGAGCCGGGCCCCGTGCCGGCGGTCGGGCGCATGGCCGACGGGCCCGGCGCGGGAGCCGGGGTCGCGGAGGCCGAACTCACCGGCCGGGAGATCGAGGTGCTGGGCTGCCTCGCCGCCGGCATGTCCAACAAGCAGGTGGCCCGGTCGCTCGGCATCTCCGTCCGGACGGTCACCGTGCACGTCTCCAACCTGCTGCGCAAGACCGGCTCGGCGTCCCGCACCGAGGCTGCGCTCTGGGCGGTGCAGCGGCGGCTGCCGGTACCCGCGCCCCGTCCCTGACCCGACATCGGGCGTCCGTTTTCACCGACACCGGGGAAGTGCGTCCCGGCACGCCCGGTCCCCTTTCTGCCCGCTTGACGCGTACGCCATCATTGGCTGATAAGACGCGGATCCTCAATGGTCGGACCTTCACCGGGTCCGGTCTCCCGGGAGCCTCGTTCACGTTTCTCCGACAGCTCCTCGTATTCGGCAGCTTCCGGCGCCCGGCACCGGTGAACACGAATCGGCTGGTGGAGCGGGCGGTGAATGGCGGATGGTGGTGCAGGACAGATGAGGATTCAGCCTCGTCAACAGCTTCTGGAGATCTGGGCGGCCACCGTGCGGGCCTCCTGGCGCGACGACCGGTGGCACTGGGGTGGCCGGGACGGCTCCAATTCGATCAGCGACGCGGAGCAGCTGCTCTGCCTGCTGTTACCGGCGACCCGGGTGCCGACGTTCAAGATCGACAATCCGAACGAATCCGCATCCGAGATGATCCGTGTCCTGCGCCCGCTCGGCAACGCGACACAGATACCCCGGGTCCTGATCAGGGTGCTCACCGAGTATTTCACCAAGTACACCGACGAATCGGGGACACCGGTCTTTTCGGGCGGCAGCTATTTCGAGGTGCACCACACGGGTGCGTCCCCGACCGGTGACCAGAAGCGTCTCGACATCGTCGACTCATTCGCGATGTCGGTGACGTTGTCCCTGGCAACCGTCGGTTTTCTCAAGGTCTTCCGGAAGACGGTGACCCGTAGCGAGACCCACCAGGAGATCGACCGGCTGGAGCAGCTCGCCAGCCTCCGGCTGAGCGCCGCGATGGTCGGCCTGCTGCGCAGCTTCTCGGTCTACCCGTTCGACGCCGACTCGCCCGAGGGCCAGGCGCTGATCCGCACGGTCAACCAGGGGCAGCTACCCGAGCGGCAGGTCGTCGCCCAGTTGCGCAGCGCGCTCGAACAGACCATGGCGAGCTTCCGTGAGATCACCATCGGTTCCGCCCAGGTACTCGAACTGGACCCGACCGACCGGCTCTTCGAGTGTGGCTGGTCCTGGGGCGTGGTCAAGGACGCCCCTCCGATCGAGACCGGCGAACCGGTCGGCGAACAGCCGAAGGGTCTCGCGCAGGACGCCCCGTACCTCTACTTCACGGTCATCGCCCTGGACGCGATCGAGGATCTCTTCTCCGAACGGACCCGCATCCTGGGCCTGCTCAACGAGGAGCAGCAGCGACTGGCCCGTGCCCTGCAGCTGCGCTGGGAACTGACCCGGACGTACTGGGCCAAGGTGGCGACCTTCGGCGACGGCCCGCGCTGGCCCCTGGAGGACATCCCCTGGCGTACCACCGACCAGGAATCCTCGGACTACTTCACCCTGCTGGTCACCTCACTGGCCGTGAAGGGCCTGGTCAACGACCGGGGGTCGGACGCCGAACTGTCCCGGGTCGGTGCGGTGCTCAGCGAGCTGGCGAACCGGGCCCGGATCACCCGCCGGACCTACGAGCACGACCCGGCGCTGGACCTGCACAGTCCGGGCGTACGGATCCAACTGGTCGGCAGCGACCAGCTCGGCGGCCCGCAGCTCTCCTGGGTGGTCAGCGACTTCTCCGCACTCCTGCTGCAACGCGCGGCGGTCATCGCGCGGCTGCTCAGCGATGCCCGGCACCGGGACGACGTGCTCGACCTCGCCGACCGGGCCTGGGACCACCTGCTGCTCCGACGTCTCGCCGAGGGCCCCGGCCGGAGCCTGTGGGACCAGCCGGACCGGGTCTTCGACCAGGTCGACTTCCACTACACCGAACCCTCCTGGTATCACACCGAACGGGTGGTGCACGGGCTGGTCAACAGCGCCGACATCCTCGCCCGCCCACCGTTGCGCAGCGAACGGCTCGCCGCGATGGCGCGGGACCTGCTCAGCGAGGCCGAACACCTCTACGACATGGAACTGCTCAGCGGTACCGCCGAAGCCAACCCCCGACTCCGCGAGTCGATGTACAACGTCCGGGTCAGCCTGCGCCGGGGCCGGGAGATCATCCAGGACAAGCCCGGAGTGTCCATGGCGCTCGCCCTCGACGTGCTGCTCACCCTCGACGAGTTCGAGGCGGCCCGGCGTGACGTGACGGAGGCGGGCTGATGCTGATCTTCGCGACCTCCGACAAGGGTGGCACCGGCCGTTCGGTGACCAGCAGCAACGTGCTCTACCGCAGCGCGTTGCAGGGCAGCGACGTCTGCTACCTCGACTTCGACTTCGGTTCGCCGACCGCCGGGTCCATCTTCAACATCAACCATGCGCTGCGTGGCACCACCCGGGGTGGCCTGCACTCGTACCTCGACGGGGCACACGGCGAGCCGCAGCGGATCGACGTGTGGGCCGAGTCCGACCGGCCCAGCCTGCGGGACCGGCCACCCGGAGCGGGCCGGCTCGTGCTGCTGCCCGGGGACAGCGGCGGCGGCGAGTTCCCCACCACCCGGGAGAACATCGAACGGTGCGCCCGGCTCTTCCTCCGGCTGGAGGAGGAGTTCGACGTGACCCTCGTCGACCTCAGCGCCGGCCGGTCGTACGCCACCGAGATCGTGCTCGCGGCGACCGCCCGGGCGGAGCTGCGGTCGGTCCGCTGGCGCTGGCTGGTCTTCCACCGCTGGACCCGGCAGCACGTGCTCGCCGCCTCCGGGCTGGTGCACGGGCAGCGGGGCATCGTGGAGACCGGTATTAGGCACGGCCACGACAGGACCCGGCTGACCGAGTCGCTGCGGTTCGTCCGGACCGCCGTGGTCGACCCCGACTCGCCGGAGCTGGAGGGTCTCCAACCGGCCCAGCTCGCCTGGCTGCGGGCCTGCAACCAGGACCTGCTGGAGCTGGCCAGCCGGGAACGGGTCGGCCGTACGCTGGTGCTCGGCTCGGTCCCGCTGGACCCGGTGCTCCAGTGGCGGGAGCAGCTCATCTCGGACAACGACGTGTGGGCGCGGCGGATCGCCAACCGGGAGACGGTGGAGGCGTTCGACTCCCTGGCCAAGCGGATCGTCGACGACACGGCCTGGGAGACGCTGTGAACCGCCCGGGCGTGACCTTCGAGGAGACCACCGCCAGACGTACCGTCGAATCGGTTCCGCTGTCGCACCTCTCGATCGAGCTGGGGCACCTCTACATCGAGGAGTTCGCCGGGGGTGCCGAGCAACTGCGCCGGCACTTCGCCCGGATCGCGCCGTGGGTGGCCGCCGCCCGGCAGTCCTGTACCGCCCGGACCCCGGCCGGCCGGGCCCGGATCAGTACCTGCTTCCTGATCGACGACTACTTCACCAGGTTCAGCACCCCCGGCGAGGTGATGCGGCTGACCACCGAGGCCGCCCGGGACACCGGCCTGGTCATCGACTATTTCGCCCGGGAGTCGGGCTGCGCCCGGGCCGACGACATCCCCCTGGCCGAACTGGTGCTGACCCAGCTCGTCTCGGACCCGGTGCCGGAGACCACCGGGGACCGCCCACCCACCACCGAGACCGGTTGGCTCTGCAACGGCCGACGATCGCCGACCGTCGGGCCCGGCCAGGCGATGAGCGGGGACCGGACCTGGCTGCCCCCGGCCCAGAACGCGGTCAACCGGCACTCCATCTTCCTCGACGTGGAACTCTGGGACGAGGTGGACGGCACCCGCCGCTGGTCCTGCCCGTTCCTCGCCGCCGTCTGGCAACTGATGCGCCTCGGCCTGCTCCGCCACGACGGTGAACGGGTCACCAACCCGTACCAGCTCGACGACTGGCCGGACGACTGGGACGAGCTGCCCGCCGTGGTGAAACTCAACCCGCACGCCGCCCCGTTCAGCGCCTACCGGACGTTCTCCGTACTCGGGTCGCGGTTCCTGCCGGTGGAGCACGCGGTGCGGACCATCCTCAGCCAGGTCTCGGTCACCCCGGCGGTCCTCGACCAGGTGCACACCCGCAGCCGCGCCGAACACATCGACCTGCCGAAGGACCTCATCGAACGGATCGAGTACGCCTTCGTCCACGACTGAACGATCCCGACGGTTCACGGACCGAGATCCGGCAGGTGATCCGGGTCGGCCCCCGGCAACCAGGTCAACGCCTGCCCGGCGAGCCGCCGGAACCCCGGGTCGGGATCGTCGTGGGCCAGCCCGGCCAGGACCGACCGGGTTTCCTCGTCCGGGCCGAAGTGCAGGCCGAGCACGAGCACGGCCGTGCCGCGTACCGACCAGTCGGCGTCGACCAGCCGCTCGACGAAGAGCGTCCGGACCTCCGGATGGTCGGCCAGCCGCTCCCCGAGCACCCGGAGCACCTCCCGGCGTACCTGCACGTCGGCGTCGTCGGTGGCCCGCCGGATCAGCAGCTCCCGCACCGTCCGGTCGGCGCCGAACCACTCACCGAGCACGCGCAGCGCCACACAGCGCACCGGTACGTCGTCGCCGGTGGCCCGCTCCACCAGCATCCGGCACTGCTCCTGATCCGGGCCGACGGACCGGACCACGGCCACCGCCGCCTCCCGGACCACCTCCGGGTCCGGGTCGTCGCGTACCCGCTCCAGCAGCAACTGCCGGATCGTCGCGTCCACCTCGAACCGCTCGACCAGCAGGTGTACCGCCACCAGCCGGATCCGGGCGTTGCCCGGATCGCTCACCCGCCCGACCAGCAGCTCCCGGACCTGCCCGGTGGCGCCGTCCCGGTTGAGTACGGCGGTCGCCGCATGCGCGAAGACCGGGCCGTCGGCATCCTGCCGGGCCCGGTCCACCAGCAGCTCGTCCGAGTGCCCGACCTCGCCGGTGACCGCCCGGAGCGCCGCCAACCGGACCGTCGGGTCGGTGTCCACCCGGGCCCGGACGATCATCAGGCTCCGCATCGCGTCGTTGCCGGGTACGCACTCGGCGAGCGCCTCGACGGCGGCCAGCCGGATGTTGGCGGCCGGGTCGTCGGCGGCCAACCCGGTCAGCGCGGTCCGTACCGCCGGATCGAGGCCGACCCGGTCCACCAGCGACCGGACCGCGACCAGCCGGACCCCGGCGTCCGGGTCGGTCCGGGCCAGTCTGCTCAACGCGGCTCCGGCGCTCGGTTCGGTGCCGATCCGGTCGGCGAGCGCGACCGCGGCGAGCAGCCGGACATCCGCGTCGCCGTCCCGGTCGACCACCCCGACCAGGAGATCGACCAGCGAGGGATCCCGGTTGACCGAGCGCACCAGCAGTTTCAGCACCGCCCGGCGGACCGCCTCGTCCGCGTCGTGGTGCAGTCGCTTCACCAGCAGGTCCCGCAGCTCCACGGTGCCCCAGTCCTGGTCCAGCACACAGCGGCCCGCCGCCCGGACCACCCCGACGTCCCGGTCCGTCCGGACCCGGACCAGCAGCAGCTCCCGGACGGCCGGCTCGGCGGCGAAGCGCTCGCCGAGGACCCGTACCACGGCCCGGCGGAGCAGCCGGTCGGTGTCGTCACCGGTCCGCGCCAGCAGCAGGTCACGGACCGCCGGACCGGCGGAGAACCGCTCCACCAGCACCTGCGCCGCCGTCCGTACCACCGTCGGATCCCGGTCGGTACGCAGACAGTCCAGCAGGTCGTCGCGCAGCCCGTCGTCCCCCGGGTACCGCTCACCGAGCAGCCCGACGGCGGCCAGCCGGACGGCCGGGTGCTCGTCCACCCGGACCCGCTGGCGCAGCAGGTCGCGTACCCCGGGGCGGCTGTCGAAACGTTCGCCGAGCGCCTGGACGGCGGCCAACCGGACCTTGTGGTACCGGTCCGCGCCGGCCCGTTCCAGCAGCAGGTCACCCGCCCTCGGGTCGCCGCCGAAGTGCTCCCCGACCGCCTGCACCGCGGCCAGTCGTACCGCCGAGTAGTCCTCGTCCCGGGCCCGGCGGATCAGCCGGTCGCGGGTCCGGGTGGCGGCGGCCTCGTGGGCCGCGCTGTCGACGGCGGTCGTGGCGAGCTGGGCTACCTCGGCCAGCCCGGCCACCGAGGCGTACGCCGCCGGACTGTCCCGGATCGACCCGAGGACCTCGTCGAACAGGTCGTCGATCCGCTCGGCGGGCGTGGCGAGCAGGGCCGCCAGCCGGGCGGCGTGCGCCGAGGCCGGGCTCCAGACCAGCCGGGCACCCCGACGCCGGTACCAGGCCAGATAACTCTCCCGCCCCGGCCAGTTCGCGCCGATCGCCTTCGCCGCCGGCAGGATCTCCTCCTCGAACAGGGTGGCGGTCTCGGTGTCGTCGATCCCGACGCCGTGCTCCAGCAGCAGGATGATCTGACGCAGCAGAGCCCGGGCGGGACGCTCGACGGTGCTGACGTTGCGTACCTCGGCGAGGCACTGCACGGCCAGCGCGAGGTTCCACGGCGGCGGGGTGAACGGACCCGGCGGCCACGGCCGGTTGACCTCACCGGTCAGCAGCTCGATCAACTGGGCGCTGTACCGGGGGTGCAGGGCCCCGCAGAGCAGGCGCAGCACCTCCCGCCAGGAGTTGTCCCCCCAGTGCTCGCGGTACAGCTCCCGGAGCTCCTCGAAGGTGAGCACCTGGGCGTGCTGGAACCGGTTGAGCAGCGCCTCGGCGCAGAAGAACTCCAGGAAGGTGCGGTGCACGAAGCCGTAGACGTGCGGGCCGTACCGGCTGAGGATGAAGTTGCGCTCCCGGAACTGCCGGATCATCGCGAGGGCACCGGTCCGGGCGGCGGCCCGGTCCCGCTGGTACCGCTCGACCAGGTAGTTCTCGAAGACCTCCAGCAGTTCCTCGGTCGGGATGCAGTTGACCGCCAGCCCGCGTTCGGCGGACTGCATCCGGTGGGCCAGCCGGCGGAGCAGTTCCTTCTTGTCCTCGGTGTCGATGAAGTCCGGCCCCTGCTCCCGGTCGTGCAGGTGCCGGTTGACGTCCCACTGCTCCACCAGCACGGTGGCCGCGTGGTCGTAGAGCTTCCAGCGTTCCCGGGGGAGTGCCTGGTGCCGGCCGACGATCGCCAGGATGGTCAGCAGCAGCGGGTTGCCGGCCAGCTCCCGGATGGCCGGGGAGTGCAGGATCGCGTCCAGTAGCCGGGCCCGTTGCAGCCGGCCGTCCTCCGGCCGGTCCCGCATGGCCAGCCTGTACCAGTTGGCGAGGAACTCGTCCACCTGTGCGGGGGTCAGGTCCTGGAGGGTGTAGTGCCGGAACCCGGCCTCGGTGAGGACCCGCCGGGCGTAGCCGACGCTCCGCGAGGTGACGACGACCCGGACGTCGGGATGGTCACTGGCGAACCCGGCGATCTGACCGGTCACCTCCTCCCGGCGACGCCGGTCGAGGATCTCGTCGAGACCGTCGAAGATGAAGACCGCCCGCCCCCCGTCTTCGAGGTGCCGGAGCAGGTCGCCGCGTTCCACCCCGAGCCCGTCGGTGCCGGCCCGCTGGTCCAGGTAGTCGAGGAAACCCTGGGCCCGTCCCCCGGCCGCCCAGGCGACGTACGACCGGAGTTCCACCAGTAACGGCAGGTGGTCGTTGAGCGCCCCGAGCCGTTCGTCGGGGTGACCGGTGGCGAGGGAGAGCACCACGTACCGGGCGGCGGTGGACTTGCCCGCTCCCGGATCGCCGAGCAGCACCATGGTGCGCCGGTCCGGGGAACCGAGGACGTCGAAGAGGCGTTGCAACGGTTTCGCCCGGTGCGCCTCGCGCAGGTGGGCCAGGTCGGGTGGGTCCACGTTGGCCAGTGCCCCGTCGGTACGGGACCAGCCGGCGTACGGGGTGCGGAGCAGCCAGTCCCGGGGCAGCTCCACCAGCGGCGGGTCCTCGCGTACGGACGGCTCGACGAAGACCGAGGCGAGCTGGATCTGGAGGTAGTCCTCGGCCTGGGCCGGGGTGAGTGCGTCGGAGTCGAGTACCCCGTAGTGCAGGCGCAGCCGGGCGAGGTACCGGGTGAGGGTGTCCTGTCCGAGGGCCGGTGGTCCGGGGGCCGGCCGGGCCCGTTCGGCGAGACAGTTCGCCACCGCCGCGGTCACCAGGGTCGCCAGGTCCGCCGGGTCGGTGAACGGGCTGCACATGTGCCGGCCGGCCAGTTCCGCCCGGAGCCGTTCGATCCGATCGGCGTCGTCGTTCCGGTCGACGTGCCGGCGTGGCCAGGGGGCGTCCTCGTCGAGCAGGAAGATCAGGCAGGGTTTTTTGGTGGCCACCGCCTCCCGGTACTCCAGCTCGGTGATCGACTGGTCGTACCCGGTCGGGATGAAGCCGTACCGCCAGGCGAATATGCCGATGTAGATGTCACATTCACGGACGTCGGCGAGGCAGCGTTCCAGGGGACGGCGGTCCTCGGCGACGTAGGACTCCATGGCCACGTCCTCCACCCGTAGCCGGCGGAGGGCGAGCTGCACTGCGGCGCGGCATTCCTGGAGATCCCGGAAGGTCGCGGAAACGTAGACCTTGGTCACGGCGGCTCCCTTGCGGCGTGAGCGGCGCGTGTGGCCACCGTAGCAACGGAAAGCAAGAATTGTGGCCCCATGATCAGCGTGGACATTCCGGACCGCATCGGTTGTGGTGATTGCCGAATCGCCGATCGGAATTGGGGGCCGTTTCGGCTGCCCGGAGCGTCCCGCCGACCCGGCGGCGCGCCCATTGCGCCCGCAGACGATGATGGGATGCAATCAGCCGGTGCGTGGCGGCACCCGTCGAATGGGCGCCGCGACCGAAGATACCGACCACCGGGTTGCGGAGGTGCCATGCTGACCCTGGGCGAGGTCCACACCGGACTGCTGCAGAATTCGACCTCGCTCTCGCTGGAGCACACCACGCAACTGCTCGACCTGCTGGTGGGCGAGCGGGTCCGCCGGTCCGAGCGCCCGATCGCGTACGTCGTCTCACCGGACCAGCTCACCGGGGTGGACTGTCTCCTGCCGACCGGTACCGGCAGCCGGACCCGGGCGGTCGGGACCGTGGTGTCCCACGCCACCGTGACCGGCGGGCACGTCCTCCAGGGTTCGACGTACACCCTGGTCGGCCGGGCCGAGGTGAACCGCCGGCTGCCCTGGTCGCACTACCTCTCCCGGCCGGGTCGGCTGGAGACGATCGGCAAGGTGGACGCCCGGGACGTGGTACGCGGCTACCTCGCCACGGGCAGCCCGTCCCAGGTGCTCAACCTGGGCGCGATCTGCGCCCGACTCATCGACGCCGTGCAGGAGTCGACCCGGTTGGACCGTCGGCCGCCGTTCCGCAGCCGCCGTACCCGGCTGCGCTGGGCGGTACTCCCGTCGGACGACCCGGCCGCCGAGGCGCAGGGCACCTTCCGGGTGGAGTCCGAGACGTTGCGGACGCTGGAGTTGACCGTCGGGCACGACGACGTGGCGGCGGTCGTCGCCCTCTGCGAGGACCTGGCCCTGCACGACTGGCTGCTGACCACGTTGCTCACCCTGATGGAGGCCAGCCTGACCGCCCCCGGTACCCGCGCGCAGAAGGTGGAGCGGCTCCGACCGGCGATCGACTGTCTGCTGCACCTCTGGATGCCGGCGGCCCGGCTGGACGAGTCGGTGCTGCCGGTCTGGCGTGCGTTGGAACGCCGCCCCGGCTTCACCCGGCAGTGGGAGTCGTCGGTCAACCGGATCCGGGACCAGGTGACCCTGAGCACCATCGCCCTGCTGGAGGCGTCGTTGAGTTGACCGCCCGGGCGGCGTCGCCGGGCTGGCTGCGGGCGGTGTGGCTGAGCTGACCAACCGGACGGCGTGGCGCTGTGCCGGCTGCGGGCGGTGTCAGCCGCGGGGGTAGCGGATCAGCAGGGTGGCCCGGACCTCGTCGGCGCCGATCGAGGCGTACCCGTGCGGGACGTCCGAGCACCACGAGATGTGTTCCCCGGCGGCAGCCACCAGCGGGGCGTCCAGTGGTCCGGCCCGGAGCACCCCGGCGAAGACGGTGACGTGCTCGGTGACCCCGGCGTGGTGGGCCGGGGAGGTCTGCGTCGTACCCGGTGGGACCACCATCCGGTACAGCTCGTAGCTGGCGCCTGCCTCGGTGAAGACCTCCAGCAGAGTGGCGGCGACGGCGGTACCCCGGACCGTGGCGCCGCCGCCGGCCCCGGTGATCACGGCGGTCAGCGGCACGCCGAGCTGCGCGGTCACCGCCCAGAGCGTCTCCAGGGTGGGGTTGCGGGTGCCGCTCTCCAGCCCGGAGAGGGTGGCCTTGCCGATGCCGGCCCGCCGGGCCACCAGCGAGAGCGACAGGCCGCGCTCCTCACGCAGGGCCCGGAGCCGGCGACCGATCCCGGCGGCGTCGGGGCCGGGTGGGACGGTTGATGGGCTGGTTGACATACCCGCTATGGTGCAGCATGACATCGTTCCGTAAACGGAACGGCCGGGGAGGGGGCACCATGGGACGGCTGCAACCGGTGCTGGCCGGCGTGGTGACCGGCCTGGTCGGCTTCGCCAGCTCGTTCGCGATCGTGCTCGCCGGCCTGCGCGCGGTCGGCGCCGACGCCACCCAGGCCGCGTCCGGGCTCTCCGCGCTCTGCGTCGCGATGGGGCTCAGCGCGATCTGGCTCGGCCTGCGGCACCGGCTGCCGATCAGCATCGCCTGGTCGACCCCGGGTGCCGCGCTGCTGGTCAGCACCGGCCCGGTGCCCGGTGGCTGGCCGGCCGCCGTCGGCGCGTTCCTCGCCTGCGGCCTGCTGATCCTCACCGCCGGGCTCTTCCCGCCGCTCAGCCGGGCGATCGCCGCCATCCCGAAACCCCTGGCCGGGGCGATGCTCGCCGGGGTGCTGCTCACCATCTGCATCTCCCCGGTCCGGGCGCTGGTCGACGTGCCCACGCTGGCCGGACCGGTGATCGTGACCTGGCTGCTGCTGCACCGTTTCGCCCGCCGGTGGGCGGTACCCGGGGCGCTGCTCGCCGCAGTCGTGGCGATCGCGGTGACCACCCCGACCGGTGGGCTGGCCGGTACGACGTTCCGGCCCACGCTCGACCTCACCGCACCGGCCTGGAGCCTGCCCGCCATGATCGGCCTGGCGGTGCCGCTCTTCCTGGTCACCATGGCCGCGCAGAACGTACCCGGGATGGCGGTGCTGGCCGGGTACGGCTACCGGGCGCCGTTCGGCTCGATCCTGCGCAGCACCGGACTGGCGACCGCGCTCGCCGCCCCGGCCGGCGCCCACGCGGTCAACCTGGCCGCGATCACCGCCGCGCTGGCCGCCGGCCCGGACGCCCACCCCCGACCGGAGCGGCGCTGGATCGCCTCGGTGACCGCCGGGGCCGGGTACGTCCTGCTCGGTTTCGGCGCCACCGCCGTGGCCGGAGTGGTCCTGCTCGCCCCGCCGGTACTGGTCGAGGCAGTCGCCGGGCTGGCGCTGCTCGGCGCGCTGGCCGGTGCGGTCACCGCCGCCGTTGCGGAACCGGACGCCCGGGAGGCGGCCCTGGTCACCCTCGTGGTCACCGCCTCCGGGGTCACCCTGCTCGGGATCGGCGGCGCGTTCTGGGGACTGCTGGCCGGCTGGCTGATACTGCTGCTGTTCAGGCCGCGCCGGACGCCGGAGGAACCGGCGGCGCCGGCTGAGGGTGCCGGGTCCACGGACGTCCCGGCCGCAGGTCGGGCGGCGGCGGGCGGACAGATCGAAACTTCGGCGGCGGCGGACGGCGGACAGGCCGGTGCTTCGGCGGCGGTGACCGCGTCGGCCGGGGACCGGGTGGCCGGCCGGGCCGGCTGAATGCGGCGGTCAGTCCTCGGGCGCCAACTCGGCGACGGCCACGGTCAGACGTACCGCGCCGCCGTCCACCCCGGCGATCTGGTCCGCCTGCGCGTACACCGCGCCGGTCGGCGCGACGCCGGTGGAGACCTTCAGGTAACCGGTCCGGAGCAGCCGGGCGGCCAGGTCGGCGGGGACGTCCGGCTCGTCGGTGGCGGCCGACGCGATCAACTCGTCCAGGCTGCCACCCGGATCGGCGGTCGGTGCCTGCACGGTGACCGCGTTCGGGTCGCCCCGCTGCACGAGGTCGACCGTGCCGACCTCGGCGCCGGTCGCGTCGACCACCCGCATGCCGGCGGTGACCCGGGACAGGAGCGGCTGCGCTGAGGTGTCCTGCTGCGTCATCCTGGCCCGGTTCCCCCGGCCGGCACCCGCCAAACGTCGGGTGCCGACGGTGCCGGACGCCGGGTGCCCGAGGATGCCAGACGCCGGGTGCCACCGGGTACGCCGCCGGCCGGGTGCCCGTGGACGGGTACCCGGCCGGCGGCACACAGGTCACTGGCCCGGCTGCGGCCGGTCCCGGTCGAGCAGGTCGTCCAGGGCGCCCCGCTGCGGGGCGGGTACCCGGCCGGCGGCCACCAGCGCGTCCCGGATCTCGGTGAGCAGCTTGACCTCCTCGCTCGGGGCGGCCGGCGGCGGCTCCTCGCCACGCTTGCGCCGCTCGGCGAGGCGGTTCATCGGGTAGACGACGAGGAAGTAGAGCGCGGCGGCGGTGAGCGCGAAGGTGATCACCGCGTTGACGAAGGCCACCCAGTCGAACCCGATGCCCCTGACGGTCAGGACGCTGCCCTGCAACCCCTTGTCGCTACCGGTGAGCAGCACCACGAAGAGCCGGATCAGCGGGTCCAGGAACGACTTGGTGAGCTGGGTGACCACGCCGGTGAAGGCGGCACCGATGACGACACCGACCGCCAGGTCGACGACGTTCCCGCGCATGATGAAGTCTTTGAATCCCTTGAGCATCCCGTACTCCTGAGGTGGCCGGTCGACGTACCGGGCAAACCTATGCCCCGGTCGGCGCCTCCAGAAAAGCGCCGGCCTCGTCGGCGGCCCGGTCCGGGTCGCCGGCCCGGATCGCGGCCACCAGCCGACCGTGGTCGACGTACCGCTCCGGGGTCAGGTCGGGGCCGATGGCGTGCGCGACGGTGTCCCGCAGCGCGCCGCCCACCGAGGCGTACAGCTCGGCCAGCATGGCGTTGTGTGCCGCCGCGACGATCGCGACGTGCAGGTCGGCGTCGGCCTCGACGAACGCCTCGGCCCGGCCGGTGCGCCAGGCGGCCTCCCGGGCGGCGAGCGCACGGTCGAGAGCGGCCAGGTCGTCCGGGGTACGCCGGAGCGCGGCGAGCCGGGCCGCCTCGACCTCGAAGGCCCGGCGGACCTCGACCACCTCGCTCATCCGGGCGTCCGTGAGCCGCCGGCCGACCGCGCCGGCCAGTTCGTCGGTGGAGACCACGTACGTCCCGGAGCCCTGGCGGCACTCCAGCACCCCGGCGTGCACCAGGGCCTTGACCGCCTCGCGGACCGTGTTCCGCCCCACACCGAGGGCCTCCACCAGCTGCGGCTCGGTGGGGATCTTCGCGCCCAACGGCCACTCACCACCCAGGATCCGGGCTCTGAGCTGCTCGATCGTCTGCCGGACCCGGGTCTGCCGGGGCGGACCGGAAGGGGAATCAACCGACGGTGTCACTGGTTACATCACCAGGCCGAAATTCATCCCATGATTGTAGGGTCCGAGACATGACGCCGCCACCGACCGCCCTCACCGAGCCGCCCACGGTGGCGACACCCCGGCCGGCACCCGCCCGGCCGGTCCGGTCCTCCGCCCCGGCGGCGTCCCCACCCGTGGGCCCGTCGACCCGCCCGGACAACCCGGTGGCGCCGCCACCGGCAGCGGCGAAGCCGGCAACCGGCGGTGCGCTGGTCCTGGTCGGCATCCTCCTCGTCGCGCTCAACCTGCGGGCCGCGATCACCAGCCTGGGTGCCCTGCTCGACGAGGTACGCACCGGGCTCGGCCTCTCCGGGGCGATGGCGGGCGTGGTCACCACCCTGCCCACCGTCGCGTTCGCCCTGGTGGGCGCGTCCACCCCGTGGCTGGTCCGGCGCTTCTCCGCAGCCCGACTGCTGCTCGTCTCGATGACCGTGCTCGCCCTCGGGCAACTGCTGCGGATCACCACCGACGCGCCGGGCGTCTTCCTCGCCACCAGCGCGCTCGCGCTCGCCGGTATCGCCGTGGCGAACATCCTGCTGCCGATGCTGGTCAAGCAGTACTTCCCGCACCGGGCCGGACTGGTCACCGGGGCGTACTCGATGACCCTGACGATGGGCGCCTCGGTGGCCGCCGCGTCGGCGGTGCCGGTGGCGCACGCGTTCGGCTCGTGGCGGGCCGGTCTCGGCGTCTGGGCGCTGCTCGCCGCGCTGGCCCTGCTCCCGTGGGTACCGCTGGCACTGCGGGCCCGCGCCGCCGCCCGGCGCGCCGGACCTGCTCCCGCCCCGACGCCCCGAACCCGGATCCGGCCCGGCCGCACCCGACTCGGCTGGGCGATGGCGCTCTACTTCGGCGCCCAGTCGCTGAGCGGGTACGCGATCATGGGGTGGCTCGCCCAGCTCTTCCGGGACGCCGGCTACCAGCCGCAGGCCGCCGGGCTGCTGCTCGCCGGGGTGACCGCACTCGGGGTACCCATCGCGCTGCTGATGCCGACCGTGGCCACCCGGCTCACGACGCTGCGTCCGGTGGTGCTGACCCTGTCCGCCGCGATGACCCTGGCCTACCTCGGACTGGCCGTCGCGCCGTACGACGCGGCGGTGCTCTGGGTGGTGCTGCTGGCCCTCGGTCAGGGAGCGTTCCCGCTGGTCCTGGCCACCATCGGGCTGCGCGCCCGGACCGCCGAGGGCACGGTGGCGCTGTCCGCCTTCGCGCAGAGCGTCGGCTACGTCATCGCCGCGCTCGGTCCGCTACTGGTGGGGGTGCTCTACGAGGCGACCGGCGGCTGGCCGGTGCCGATCGGCTTCCTGCTCGTCGCGCTGGCCGTGCAGACCGGGGCGGGACTGGCCATCGCCCGGCCCCGGCACATCGAGGACGAGTAGGAGCGACGGCAACCGCAGGTGGACGGTGCGCCCGCCGGTCCTCCGGGCCGGGCGTGCCGCACACGAATCCGGGCCCGGCCGCAGGCGGCCGGGCCCGGATCGTCGTCAGTTCGTCAGAACGAGGCCCGGCTCGGGTCCCCGGCCACCGCCTCGTCCACCGTCGGGTAGGTCTGGAGCACCTCGACCAGGCCGCTCACCTCAAGGATGCGCAGCACGCCCCGCTGGGGCGCGGCGAGCCGGACCAGGCCGCCGGCCTCGTCGCAGCTGTTCTTCGCCCGGACGAAGACGGACAACCCGGTGGAGTCGCAGAACGACACGTCGGCCAGGTCGAACACGAGCTGGCTGCGCCCCTTGTCGAGCAGGTCGGTGATCTGGTCCTGGAGCTGGGGCGCGGTCGCCATGTCCAGCTCGCCCGCCACCGACACGACGACCACGTCGCCGCGCTGTTCCGTGTGCACCGTCAAGGACATTCGCGACCTCCTGTTCCCTGGAACGGTACTCCACCGGCAGCCCGGTACGCAGAACGGGACGGGTCCGGTGGCTCGGATCATTCCCTTGCATCGTGACAAGTAGTTAGGGTCTACCCGGTGGTAGAGTCCGCCCCGACCCGGCCCCAGGGAGGTAACGATGGCGTTGGACGCCGCACAGGGCAGTCGGCTGGCCGGTCTGCTCGGTGACCACGCGGAGCAGATCGTCAAACGGTGGGCCGACTCGGTCGCCGTCTCGCTGCGGGGCCGGCTGAGCCAGGCCGAACTCCAGTCGCAGGTGCGGGAACTGCACCGGGCGCTGCTGGTCGCCCTGGAGGGCGACGGCCGGGAGCTGCACGCCGAGTCGGCGGGCGAGCTGCGGGCCGTACTGTCCGAACTGTCCCGCAGCCGGGCGCGTCGGGGCTTCACCGCCACCGAGACCGCGGTCAGCGTCTTCGCGCTGAAGGACATCGTGCTGGAGACGATGTCGGCCGGCGGCGGTGCCGAGCAGAACCTGCGCGACTTCGTCGCCTACTCCGCGCTGATCGACCAGCTGGGGCTGTTCACCTTCGAGAGCTACGCCAAGGCACGCGAGGAGCTGATCGCCGACCAGGCCGAGCAGCTCCTCGAACTCTCCACCCCGGTGGTCAAGCTCTGGGAGGGCGTGGTGGCCGTGCCGCTGGTCGGCACGCTCGACTCGGCCCGCGCCCAGGTGGTGATGGAACGGCTGCTCCAGACCCTGGTCGACACCGGCTCGCCGTACGCGATCATCGACATCACCGGGGTGCCGGCCGTCGACACCCAGGTCGCCCAGCACATCCTGAAGACCGTGGTGGCCGCCCGGCTGATGGGGGCGGACTGCATCATCTCCGGCATCCGCCCGCAGATCGCCCAGACCATCGTGGCGCTCGGCATCGAGTTCGGTGACATCGCCACCAAGGCGAGCCTGGCCGACGCCCTGCGGCACGTCCTCAAGCTGACCGGGGTCGACGCGGCGCGCCGGAACGCCCGTCGGGAGTCCTGATGGAGCGGGTGCCGGTCCTGAAGATCGGCGACATCCTGCTGGTCTCCATCCAACTGGACATGGAGGACCAGACCGCCCTGCAACTCCAGGAGGACCTGGCCGACCGGATCGTGGCCACCGGCTGCCACGGCGTCATCATCGACATCACCGCCCTGGACATCGTCGACTCGTTCGTCGGGCGGATGCTCTCCACCATCGCCGCCATCTCCAAGGTGCTCGACGCGGAGACCGTGGTGGTCGGGATGCGGCCCGCCGTGGCCATCACCCTGGTGGAGCTGGGGCTCTCCCTCAACGGCATCCGGACCGCGCTGAACGTCGAGCGCGGCATGGAGCTGATCGCGGCCAGCCGGGAGGAGACCGACGACTGGGCGGTGGACCTCGACGAGGCCGACCCGGGGCAGGCGGCGACGTCGACATGACCGCCGGCCTCGGCCTCGGCCGTCCGCAGACGCAGGCCATCGTCGGCGACGAGGACGTGGTCCGGGTCCGGCAACTGGTCCGTACGGTCGCCGTCGCGGCCAAACTCTCCCTCGTCGACCAGACCAAACTGGTCACCGCCGCCAGCGAACTGGCCCGCAACACACTGGTCTACGGCGGCGGCGGGCAGGTCGAGGTGACGACCGTGGACAACGGACGGCGGCAGGGGGTCCGGATCGTCTTCACCGACAGTGGGCCGGGCATTCCCGACCTGGAGCTGGCGCTGACCGACGGGTACACCACCGGCGGCGGGCTCGGACTCGGACTCAGTGGTGCCCGTAGGCTGGTCGACGAGTTCGACATCCAGACGGCGGTGGGCCAGGGTACCCGGATCACGGTGACCAAGTGGTCCCGGTGACGGCGACCGTATGGTCCCGGTGATACGGAGCGACGGTGCCGACTGACGGGTTGTGGTTCCGGGTCGAGTCCAGCAGTACAGCGAGCGCGGTCCGCCGGGCCGCCGAACGGCTCGGCGGTGAGCTGGGCCTCGGGGAGACCAGGGTCGCCGACCTCGCCATCGTGGCCACCGAACTCGCCACCAATCTGGTCAAACACGCCGACGAGGGGCAACTGCTGCTCCGGCCGGTACGGCACGCCGACCGGGTCGGCGTCGAACTGGTCGCGCTCGACTCCGGACCGGGCATGGCCGACCTGGTCGCCTCCGCCCGGGACGGGCACTCCACCGCCGGCACCCTCGGCATCGGGCTCGGCGCGGTCGTCCGGCAGGCGAGCTGGTACGACGGGCACTCGGTCCCCGGCCGGGGCACGGTCCTGGCCGTGCAGATCTGGTCCGGCCCGCCACCGCAACCGGGATGGGCAGCCGGTGTCGTCCGGCCGTTGACCGGCGAGTCGGTCAGTGGCGACGGTTACGCCGTCCGGGACTGCGACGACCGGTACCAACTCCTGGTCTGCGACGGGCTGGGGCACGGCGTGCTGGCCCACGCCGCCACGCAGGCCGCGCTTGCCGCGTTCCGCGCCGCACCCGCGCTGCCCCCGGCGGCGCTCGTGGAGCGGCTGCACACCGCGATGGCGCACACCCGGGGCGGGGCGCTCTCCGTCGCCGAGGTGGACCCGGTCGCCGGGCTGGTGCGCTACGCCGGCCTGGGCAACGTCAGCGCCAGCATCGTCGGGTACGGCACCCGGCGCGGGCTGGTCAGCCTGCCCGGGATCGCCGGGCACAACCGCCGGATGGTCCGGGAGTACGAGTACCCGTTCACCGCAGACGAGGTGCTGGTGATGCAGACCGACGGGGTCACCGACCGGTGGCAGCTCGACAACTATCCCGGCCTGCTGGAACGCTCACCCCTGGTGTTCGCCGCCACCGTGCTGCGCGACGCCGGGGTACGCCGGGACGACGCGTGCGTACTGGTCGCCCGGGTGCCCCGGTGAGGCCGTCGGCGGTGTGCCGGTGACCAGCGGACGGGGCCTGTCGATCCCCCTGATGCAGATGACGTTGCGCGTCGAGCACGACATCTTCGTGGTCCGTCAGCGGGGCCGCGAAGTGGCGGCGCTGCTCGGGATCGAGCACCAGGACCAGATCCGCATCGCCACCGCCCTCAGCGAGGTCGGGCGGCACCTGCTGGCCGCCGGGGGCGGGGCCGACGTGGTCTTCCTCGCCCAGCCGGCGGTCGTGGCGCAGCCCGCCCTGCACGTCGAGTTGACCTCGGTACGCCCGGTCGGGGCCGGCGCGCCCGTCCCGCAGCAGGCCGCGGTGGGCCGGTTGGTCGACGTACTCGACGTGACCGAGTCCGATCGGGCTACGGTCGTACGGATGTCCCGACGTATACCGGCGAGCGCGGCCCCACTGACCAGGCAGGGGCTGGAGGAGGTACGGGCCCAGTTGGCACAGAGCGAGCCGAGCACCGCGCTCGACGAGTTGGCCCTTCAGAACGAGCAGCTCATCGCCGCCCTCGACGAGGTACGCAGCCAGCGGGACGAGCTGGCCCGGCTCAACGAGGAACTCCAGGAGACGAACCGGGGGGTGATGGCCCTCTACGGGCAGCTCTCCGAGGAACTGGAGGAGACCAACCGTGGGGTGGTGGCGCTCTACGCCGAACTGGACGAGAAGTCGGCGCAGCTCCGCGCGGCGAGTGAGGCCAAGAGCCGCTTCCTGGCGAACGTCAGTCACGAACTCCGGGCCCCGGTGACCGCGATCATCGGGCTGGCCCGACTGCTCGCCGACTCCGCGTCCGACCCGCTGACCGACGAGCAGTCCCGTCAGGTCGGGCTGATCCGGTCCTCGGCCGGTGACCTGCTCGCGTTGGTCAACCAACTGCTCGACCTGGCCAAGGCGGAGTCCGGCCGGATCGAGCCGCACTGGGCCGAGGTCGATCTGCGGGTGCTCTTCGGGCAGCTCCGGGGGACGTTGCGGGCGGTCGCCAGCCGGCCCGAGGTGGACCTGGTGGTGGAGGACCCGCCCCAGCCCGCCTTGATCCGCTCGGACGAGGTGCTGCTCTCCCAGATCCTGCGTAACCTGCTGCACAACGGACTCAAGTTCACCGAGCAGGGTGAGGTTCGGATGCGGGCGGAACAGGCGGGCGACCGGTGGCTGATCACGGTCAGCGACACCGGTGTGGGCATCCCGGCAGAGCTGCACGGGCGGGTCTTCGAGGAGTTCTACCAGGCTCCGGGGTCCCGCCGGACGGCCGGCACCGGGCTGGGACTGCCGTACGCGCGGCGGTTGGCGACCCTGCTCGGCGGGACCCTGGAACTGACCAGCGAGCCGGGCCGGGGGAGCACTCTCAGCGTGTACCTGCCCCGGGGTGGAGCCTGACGGTGGAGGGCGGTCCGGCGACGGTGCTGGTGGTGGACGACAGCCCCACCAAGCGCTACCTGCTGGTCAACTGGCTGACCCGGGCCGGATTCGGCGTGCTGGAGGCGGAGACCGGCGGCGACGCGCTGGCCCGGGTCGGCGTCGACCCGATCGACCTGGTGGTGCTCGACGTCCGCCTGCCCGACCTGGACGGCTTCGAGGTCTGCGAGCGGATCAAGGTGGACCATCCGGCCATGCCGGTGATCCACGTTTCCGCGCACGCGGTGGACGTCCGGGACCGGGCGCAGGGTCTGACCCGGGGCGCCGACGCCTACCTGGCCGAGCCGATCGAACCCGAGGAACTGGTGGCCACCGCCCAGGCGGTGTTGCGTTACTACCGGGCCCGGCAGCGCGCGGAACTGCTCGCCGAGCGGCTCGCCGGGCTCGCCGACACCACCCTGGCGGTCAACTCGGCGCCGGACTTCAACCGGTTGCTGACCGCCGCCGCCGCCGGTGCCGCGAAGATCTTCCAGGGGCCGGCGGTGGTCGCCGCCGAGACCTTCGACGGGGACTGCCTCGCCGCGGTCACCACCGGCCCGGGGGCGGACGCCTTCCTCCAGCCCTGGTCCGTCGACGACGCTGACGTACCGATCGGCTCCAGCGTGCACGTCGGCTCGGCGGAGGACTGGCCGGCGCTCGACTGGCCCGCCGGACAGCGGATCACGGTGGCCGCCGCCCGGTTGCGCACCGACCGGGCTCCGCTCTACATCGTGGTACCCAACGGGGAACTGCTGCCCGGCGCCCCCGTCCTGGTGCAGCTCGCCCAGGCGGTCGCCGCTGCCGTGGAGGCGCAACGGTCCTTCGACGAGGAGCACCGGATCGCCGTCACCCTGCAACGCAGCCTGCTGCCCCGCCGGATCCCGGACGTCGCCGGCTACGACCTGGCGGTGCGGTACGAGCCGGCGAGCGCCCAGACCGAGGTGGGCGGGGACTTCTACGAGCTGGTGATGCTCGACGGCCACCTGCTGGTGGCGATCGGGGACGTGGCCGGGCACTCGCTGCACGCCGCGACGGTGATGGCCGAGCTGCGGCACGCCGTCCGGGCGTACGCGGTGGAGGGGCACCAGCCGGGCGCGGTGCTGGACCGGGTCGACGAGTTGATGCGTACCCTCCTCCCCGGTGAGCTGGCCACCATCTGCGTCATGCTGCTGCACCCGCCCACCGGGCGGATCCGGATGGCGAGCGCCGGCCACCTGCCGCCGCTGGTGGTAGGCGACGGCGGGCCGGAGTTCGTGCACCACCGGGCGCCGCTGCTCGGGGTACGGGCCGTCCGGCCGGCGGACCGGGAGTTCGTGCTGCCGCGCGGCGCGTCCCTGGTGCTCTACACCGACGGGCTGATCGAGCGGCGGGACGCCGACATCGACGCCGGTCTGACCGCCCTGGCGGCCTGTGCGTCCGAGGTCGAGCAGGACCTGGACCGGTTCTGCGAGCGGCTGCTGGTGAAACTCGCGCCGCCGCAGATCCACGACGACATCGCGGTGGTCGCCCTCCGCCGGCACTGAGGTGTTAGGAAGGGCCCCTTCCTATCGCTTTTTGTATAGGAAGGGGCCCTTCCTAACATCAGTGCAGGAGGTTGAGCCGGCCCAGCGCCACGGGTCGGGTGTCGACGCGGTACCAGGTGCCGGAGTTGCGGCTCCACCGGTGCGAGAGGAGCGCCCCGGTCGCCCGGTCGGGTCCCGGACGGACATCCAGCCCATACCGGCGCCGGTCGCCTCCCGGTAGGCCGGGTTGCTGTCGTCGAAGAGGCGGCTGCCGCTGTCGACGATCGCCATGTGGCCGGGCCCGAGCGGTGCCGCGACCGCCGCCGCGCCGAACACGGCCAGCAACGATCGCCTGGTGGTTCTGCCCATCACACACTCCCCATTGCTCTCCGTGACACCACAGTGGTGTCGCGGCACGAGGACAGACATCGGGTATGACCGCAGCGCTCGGAACTGATCGAGAGGGGTGGACTGCCGTGTTGGCGGGACGAGAGAGCGCCGACGGTCACACCGCGTTGCCGCCTAGCCTGGGTCGATGACTACCAGGATCAGTGAACTGCTCGGTGCCGCCGCGCCGCGTGCCGTCGCGGTCGTCCGGGGCATCACCGACGACCAGTTGGACCTGCCCACCCCGTGCAGCGAGTTCGCGGTACGCGGTCTGCTCGGTCACCTCTTCGAGGTGGTCGTCAACTTCCAGGGGCTGGCCCGGAAGGAGCAGGTCGGGTGGGGGTTTGGTGCGGACCTGCTCGGTAGCCCCGACTGGCGGGACCGGTTCGCCACCGAGACCGACCGGGCGATCACGGCGTGGTCCGAGCCGTCGGCCCTGGAGGGCGTCTCCCCGATGGGGATGCCGCAGCCGATGCTGGGCAACCTGGTCGTGCTGGACCTGACCGTGCACGCCTGGGACCTGGCCCGGTCCACCGGGCAGTCGTTCGAGCCGGCTCCGGACGTACTCTCCGAGTTGCACGACGTGGTCGTGAAGCTGGCGCCCACGGCCCGGGAGCGCGGGGTGTTCGGCGCGGAGGTGCCGGTCCCGGCGGACGCCCCGGTCTTCGACCGGCTGCTCGGGACCGCCGGTCGGGACCCGGGATGGGGGCCGCCGAGCGCCGGCTGAGCAGTCTCGGGCGGCGCTGTCCCGTCGAGATGTGGCCGCCTGCTGTCGGGTCGACCGGTCGCGCGGTGGGCAGACTTTCACGAGCCGCGCGGGTGGTCCCACCTGCCCCGTCCGCACGCTTTGCTCTGCTTCAGCGGAGGCAACAGCCAGGCGGTGGAAGTGTTGCCGTCACTGAAGCAGAGCAAAGCGTCTGCCCCCCGCGCAAGGTGGCCCCCGCGCGAGGTGGCCCCCGCGCGAGGTGGCTGCCGGGCAGGGTGGCTGCCGCGCGAGGTGGCTGCCGCGCAGGGTGGCTGCCGTGCGCCGCCAGGGTCCAGGCGGAGGCGGTGACTCCGGAGCGGGTTGACACCGCTATTCACTCAGTGAATAGTGGCCTGGTGTCCAGTTCCCACGTGCTGCTCGGACTGCTGGCGGTCGGCGCCATGCACGGCTACGACCTGAAGCGCGCCTACGACAACCGACTGCCCCAGGCCAAACCGCTCGGCTACGGCCAGGTCTACGCCACCCTCGGTCGGTTGAGCCGGGACGGGCTGGTCACCCCGGCCGGACAGGATCGCGACGCCGGGCCCGACCGGACGTCGTACGCGATCACCCCGGCCGGCCGGGCGGCGCTCGACGAGTGGCTGGCCGCCGTGGAGCCGCCCGCCCCGCACGTGGCCAGCACCCTGCTCAACAAGGTGATGGTGGCGCTGCTGGTGGCCGACGTCGACCGCGCCCGGCGGTACCTGACCGCCCAACGCCGGGCACACACCGACCGGCTGCGCGAGCTGACCGCACTGAAGATCGCTCCGGGCGCCCGGCTCGACGACGTGATCGCCGCCGACTACGCGATCGCCCATCTCGACGCGGACCTGCGGTGGTTGCAGACCACCCTGGACCGGGTCGCCGACTGGCACCGGGAGGTGCGGGCATGACGGAGCCACCAGCCCAGCTACAGGCGCGGGGCGTGGTCAGGTCGTACGGCGCCACCCCGGCCCTGCGCGGAGTCACCCTCGACGTGGCCGAGGGGGAGATCGTCGCGGTGACCGGGCCGAGCGGCTGCGGCAAGTCGACCCTGCTGCACTGCCTCGCCGGGATCCTGCGCCCCGACGCGGGAGAGATCGGCTACCGGGGCCAGCGGATCGACACGTGGTCCGAGGCGGCCCGCTCCCGACTACGGCGTACCGAATTCGGGGTGCTCTTCCAGTTCGGCCAACTGGTGGCCGAACTGACCGCAGCGGAGAACGTCGCGCTTCCGCTGCTACTCGCCGGCACGGGGCGGCGGGCAGCACGGACGGCGGCGTTGTCCTGGCTCGACCGGCTGGGGGTGGCCGACCTCGCCGACACCCGTCCCGGGGAGATGTCCGGCGGCCAGCAGCAACGCTGTGCCACCGCGCGGGCCCTGGTCACCGAGCCCCGGGTGCTCTTCGCCGACGAGCCCACCGGCGCGCTCGACACGCTCACCGGCGAGCAGGTCCTCGGCCACCTGGTCCGGGTCGCCCGCGAGCAGCGGACCACCGTCGTGCTGGTCACCCACGACGCGCGAGTCGCCGGGTACGCCGACCGGGAGATCGCCATGCGGGACGGAACGGTCGACCACAGCGGCCTCGGGCTGGTGGGCGGTCCGCGGTGAAACTGTCGACCACCGTCCGGCTGGCCCTGGCCGGCACCCGTACCGACGTGCTCCGGGTACTGCTCACCGGAGTCAGCGCGGCGCTGGCCGCCCTCGCCGTGCTGGCCGCGCTGACCGTACTGGCCATCCCGAAGGCACCCGGCGACCGGTACGCCCAGTCGGAGCAGTACGCCAACGCCCTGCTCCGGGAGCCGGGCCTGCGACCCGGGGTGGCGTTCACGCTGCTCCTGCTCACCCTCCCGGTACTGGCCCTGGCCGGACAGTGTGCCCGGCTCGGCGCCCCGGCCAGGGACCGCCGGCTGGCCGCGATCCGGCTGGCCGGAGCCACCCCGGGGCAGGCCGTCCGGATCGCGGCCACCGAAACCGGGGTGGCCGCGCTGCTGGGTACGCTGCTCGCCCTCGCGCTCCATCTGCTCGGCCGGCGGGTGCTCGACACGCCCGACACCAACGGCCTGCTCACCCTGCCCACCGACGTGCTGCCCCCGGTCGCCGCGCTGGTCGCCGTGGTAGTGGGCCTACCGCTGCTGGCCGCGCTGGTCACCGGAGCACTGCTCGGCCGGGTGGTGTTCAGCCCGTTCGGGGTGTACCGGCAGGTCGGCCGGTCCGGCGCACCCCGGCCCTGGCCGGGACTGCTCATCGGTGCCGGGGTGGCCGCGTTCCTCGCCGTCGAACCGCTCCACCGCTGGTACGCCGCCCAGGACCGGGACCTGCCGGTCTGGCTGCTGCCGCTGCTGCTCCTCGGCGGTGGACTGCTGGCCATGCTCGGCGTGGTACTCGGCACCGGCTGGCTGTCGTACCACGCCGGACGGTTGCTGCACCGGGTGGCCCGGGGGCCGGCCGCCCTGCTCGCCGCCCGCCGGTTACTGGCCGACCCGTGGACCGGGAGCCGGACCTTCGCCGCCCTGCTGGCCTGCCTGGTCTTCGGTGCCGGGGCAGCCGGCATCCGGGCCCAGTTCGTCGCCGACCGGCAACTGCGCATCGAGGAACAACTGCGCAGCGACCGGCTGGCGGGTGTGCCCACCCGGCCGGCGGACCTGGCACCGAACGACTTCTACGTCCACACCATGGACCTCGTGCACACCGCCATCGTGGTCGCCCTGATCATCGCCGCAGGCGGGATGCTCATCTCGGTCGCCGAGGGCGTGGTGGCACGGCGGCGGGCGTACGCCGCACTGGTCGCCACCGGGGTCCCCCGGTCGGTACTCGGCCGGGCCGTCGCCTGGCAGTCCCTCGCCCCGGCGGTCCCGGCGGTCCTGCTGGCACTCACCGCCGGTACGGCGCTGTCCCGGAGCGTCTTCGGTGAGGTGCGCAGCGGCGGAGGACAGACCCAGGTGTGCGACGCCACGGCCGCACTCTGCGCCGACCCGGCCACCCGGGAGCAGTACACCCGGATCGTCGCCGACCCGGTCGTCGTCCGGGCCGTACCGGTGCCGCTCGACGGCCTCGTCGGCTACGGCGCCGGCGCCCTGTGCGCCGTGCTGGTGACGGTCGGTGTCGGACTGCTCCTGCTGCGGTCAAGTACCGACCTGGCTGAACTCCGGGCCAGCTGAGCAGGCGAATGCGAAATCCGCTACCCGATGTAACGCCTGACCGTCCCGCAACGCTGTTGCCCCGGAGGGGTCAGCACGGCCCCCGCCGGCCGGCGGTCATGCCGCCCGCACGGTCACTCCGCGTCAACCCCGGTCGGGGTGGACGCCTGCCCCCGACCGGGGCCGTGGGCAAGCGGACATCGGGAGAGGAACGGATGCAAGGCCAACCGGAGGCACCACCGGTCTTCGTCGACGGCAGCGGACGGCGTCGGCGGTTGAGCGTGCTGGCAGGTACCGGCATCGGGGTCGGACTGCTCGCGAGCCTCGGACTCATCCTCGCCGGGCTCTTCACCGGCTCGTCGGTACCCCTGCCCGGCTGGCCGGAGTCGAAGCCGGCGCGGCCCATCGAAGCCGGCGTGGACGAACTGGGCGTCTCACCCGACGCAGCGCAACCGACACCCGGCCCGAGCAGCACCGCCACCGGTGCGCCGAGCCGTACACCGAGCGCCCCGGCCAGCGCCACCACCCGGCCCGGCGCCGCCCCCACCGCACAGCCCAGCCGGACCGAGGTCCCCGGCCAGGGCGACACCCGGCGCAACGAGCCGGCGGGCAAGCCGAGCAGGTCACCCGGAAAACCCAAGTGACGACGGCCCGACACGTCAACCGCCCCGAGCCCCGGGCCCACTGGTTCCTGCTCGTCCTCGGCCTGGTGGTGCTCCTCGCGGCGCTCTCCTTCAACGGGTTCACCACCGGCATGGCCGGCGGATCCGGGACGGCCGACCCGTCCGCACCGCCCGGCCCGGAAGCGGTCACCGGCGGAGGACCCGTGCTCCGGCTCGACGGCCCGGAACCGGTCAGCCGGTCGATGCCGGACCGGACCATCGCGCTCACCTTCGACGACGGCCCGGACCCGGAGTGGACCCCCCGGGTGCTCGACGTCCTGCGCCGGCACCGGGCGCACGCCACGTTCTTCGTGGTCGGTGCCCGGGTCAACGAGCATCCCGAACTGGTCCGCCGCATCCTCGACGAGGGCCACGAGATCGGCTCGCACACCTTCACCCATGCCGACCTGGCGGCAGTCCCCCAATGGCGGCGGGACCTCGAACTCTCCCTCACCCGTAAGGCGATCGCCGGGGCGACCGGCCAGGAGGCCACCCTCTACCGCCCGCCGTTCTCGTCCCACCCGGGGGCGGTCACCGCACCGCAGTACGCGGCGCTCCGGGCCGCCGCCGAAGCGGGACACCTGGCCGTACTCGCCGACCGGGACACCAAGGACTGGCAGCGTCCCGGCGCCGCCGCGATCATCGCCGCCGCCACCCCGAACCGGGGCCGGGGCGCGATCGTGCTGATGCACGACGGCGGTGGCGACCGGAGCCAGACCGTGGCCGCCCTCGACCGGCTGCTACCCACCCTCACCGGGCAGGGCTACCGGTTCCGTACCGTCTCCGAGGCGCTGGAACGGACCGACGCGGCCGTACCCGCCACCGCCCGCAACCGGCTCAGCGGGCACGCGCTGCGCTGGGCGCAGACCGGTGCCGGCTGGCTCGCCGGGGCGATGAACGCCCTGCTCACCATCGCCCTGCTACTCGGCGTGGCCCGGCTCGCGGTGCAGGTGGTCTGCGCGCAGATCCACGTCCGGCGGGTCCGCCGACCCCGACGCGGCCGACCCGAGGTACTCGCCCCGGTCTCGGTGATCGTGCCCGCCTACAACGAGTCCGCGAACATCTCCGCCACGGTCCGCTCCCTGGTCGACAGCGCGTACCCGGCCCTGGAGGTGATCGTGGTCGACGACGGTTCGTCCGACGGCACCGCCGACATCGTCGAACGGATGGGCCTACGCGGAGTGCGGGTCATCCGGCAGGCCAACGCCGGCAAACCGGCCGCGCTGAACACCGGGATCCGGGCCGCCCGGGCCAACCTGCTGGTCCTCGTCGACGGGGACACGGTCTTCCAACCGGACACCATCCACCGGCTGGTCCAGGGCTTCGCCGACCCGACCGTGGGGGCGATCTCCGGCAACACCAAGGTCGCCAACCGGCGTCGGCTGCTCGGCCGCTGGCAGCACCTGGAGTACGTCATCGGCTTCAACCTGGACCGCCGGATGTACGACGTGCTCGGCTGCATGCCGACCATCCCCGGGGCCATCGGGGCGTTCCGTCGGGAGGTCCTGTTCGACGTCGGTGGCGTACCCTCCGACACCCTCGCCGAGGACACCGACCTGACCATGAAGGTGCTCCGGGCCGGCTGGCGGGTGGTGTACGAGGAGAAGGCCATCGCCTGGACCGAGGCACCGTCGTCGCTGCGGCAACTGTGGCGGCAACGGTACCGCTGGTGCTACGGCACCATGCAGGCGATGTGGAAACACCGGCACGCGCCCCGCGAGTCGGGCTCCGGCGGCAAACTCGGCCGGCGCGGCCTGCCGTACCTGACGGTCTTCCAGGTGGTCCTACCGCTGACCGCACCGGCCGTCGACGTCTTCGCCCTCTACGGCCTCATCTTCCTGCCCTGGTCCACCCTGCTGCTCGCCTGGCTCGGTCTGCTCGCCCTCCAGGGGTTGACCGCCGCGTACGCCCTCTGGCTGGACGGGGAACGGTACGGTCCGCTCTGGAGCCTGCCCTTCCAGCAACTCGTCTACCGGCAGGTGATGTACCTGGTGGTGGTGCAGTCGGTGGTCACCGCCATGCTCGGCAACCGGCTGCGCTGGCAGCGGATGGTCCGTACCGGCGAGGCCGCCGCCCTGGTGAGAACGTAAGGGAAGGTTGTAAGGAAGGGCCCCCTGTTAACGCTTCCGGTATAGGAAGGGCCCCTTGTTAACACCTGGACCGTCCGGGACGGCGGAACGGCAGCGCGCCGGGGCAGGATGAGGCATGGACCTCGTGACGCTGGATGACATCCGTTCCGCCGCCGACCGGGTCGGCCCGGTGGTGTTCCGTACCCCGCTGGTCCCCGCCTGGGAGACCGGGCTGTGGATCAAGCCGGAGAGCCTGCAACCGGTCGGTTCGTTCAAGCTGCGGGGTGCTGTCAACGCGGTGGCCCGGCTCGATCCGGTGGCCCGCGCCCGGGGCGTGGTCACCCACTCCTCCGGCAACCACGGCCAGGCGCTCGCCTACGCGGCCCGCGCCGTCGGGGCGCCGTGCACGGTGGTGGTCCCACAGGGGGCACCACAGATCAAAATCGACAAGATCCGGGCGTACGGAGCGGAGGTCGTACTGGTCCCGCCGAGCGAGCGGCTGGTCGAGGCCCGTCGCGTCGCCGCCGACACCGGACGCACCATCGTTCCGCCGTACGACCACCGGGACGTCATCGCCGGCCAGGGCACCATCGGCCTGGAGATCGTCGCGGACCTGCCGGACGTCGACGTGGTGCTGGTACCGGTCGGCGGGGGCGGGCTCGCCTCCGGGGTGGCGACGGCGGTGAAGGCGCTCCGCCCGTCGACGACGGTGCTCGGGGTGGAACCGGAACTCGCCGCCGATGCCCGGGACTCGCTGGCTGCCGGGGAGGTGGTGGTCTGGGAGGTCGACCGGACCTGGCGGACCAGCGCCGACGGTCTGCGTACCCATTTGTCGCCGTTGACCCTCGCCCACCTGCGGGCCCGGCTGGACGGCATCGTGACGGTCAGTGAGGAGGAGATCGCCGCGACGGTCGGCCGGCTGACCCGGGACGCCCGGCTGGTTGCGGAGCCGAGCGGAGCGGTCGCCCTGGCCGCGCGACTGTTCCGGGCCGCCGAGCTGCCCGCCGGGCGTACCGTGGCCGTGCTGAGTGGCGGCAACGTCGACCCGGCGGTGCTCGCGTCGGCGCTGGAGCGTTGAGTCGGGACAGTTGGCGGGTTAACAAGGGCCCCTTCCTATACCGAAAGCGTTAAGAAGGGGCCCTTCCTTACACCTCAGGCGAGGCCGAAGCGGTCCAGGGTCCAGGCGTTGACGAAGGCCTCCTCCTTCCAGGCGTCGTACCGCCCGCTCGGCCCACCGTGCCCGGCACCCATCTCGGTCTTCAGCAGGTAGTCGCCCTGCGGGGCCACCGCCCGCAGCCGGGCGATCCACTTGGCCGGCTCGTGGTACAGCACCCGGGTGTCGTTGAGGCTGGTCACCGCGAGGATCGCCGGGTAGTTCACCGGCTGGACGTTCTCGTACGGGGTGTACGACTTCATGTACTCGTACACCTCGGGGTCGTCGAGCGGGTTGCCCCACTCCTCCCACTCGGTGACGGTCAGCGGCAGCGACGGGTCCAGGATGGAGTTGAGCGCGTCGACGAACGGCACCTGCGCGACGATGCCGGTGAAGGCGTCCGGGGCCAGGTTGGCCACCGCGCCCATCAGTAGTCCGCCGGCCGAGCCGCCCCGGGCGACCAGTCGGTCGGCGGTCGTCCAGCCGGCTTTGACCAGGTGCCGGGCGCTGGCCACGAAGTCGGTGAAGGTGTTCTTCTTGGCCAGCAGCTTGCCTTCGTCGTACCAGCGCCGGCCCAGTTCACCGCCACCCCGGACGTGCGCCACCGCGAAGATCACGCCCCGGTCCAGCAGGGAGAGCCGGGCGATGGAGAACCACGGGTCCATGCTGGCCTCGTACGAGCCGTAGCCGTAGAGCACGCAGGGGGCGGAGCCGTCCCGGGGCGTGTCGGCCCGGCAGACCAGCGAGATGGGTACCCGGGTGCCGTCGTCGGCGACCGCCCAGTCCCGGTGCTGCTGGTAGTCGTCGGGGTTGAACTCCCGGCCGTCCGGCCCGGGCCGGACCGGCTTGCGCTTGCGCAGTTTCATCTCCCGGGTGACCAGGTCGTAGTCGTAGACCGAGTCCGGGGTGATCAGCGAGGTGTAGCGGAACCGGACCTCGGTGGTCTGGTACTCCGGGTTGCTGTCCAGGCCGACGCTGTGGATCGGCTCCGGGAACTCGATGTCGTACGCGTCGGTGCTGCCGATGGTGAGCACCCGCAGGCCGGTGAGGCCGTTGCTGCGCAGTGACACCACCAGGTGGTTGGCGAACGCGTCGACCGCCTCCAGCCGGGTACCGGGGGAGTGCTCGATCAGCGGCACCCAGTCGCCGGGGGCGTCGGCCGAGGTGTACGCGAGTGCGAAGTCCTCCGCACCGTCGTTGTGCAGGATCAGGAACCGGTGCCCGTGGTGCTCGACGGAGTACTCGACGCCCTGCCGCCGGGGGGCGACCACCGCCGGCTCGCCGGTCGGGTTGCCCGCCGGGATGACCCGCACCTCGCTGGTGATCTTGCTGTGCGCGTCGATCACGACGAACTTCTCCGAGCGGGTCAGCTCGACCCCGACCCAGAACCGCTCGTCGGCCTCCTCGTAGACGATCACGTCGTCGGCGGCCGGGGTGCCGATGGTGTGCCGCCACACCCGGTACGGCCGCCACGCCTCGTCGACGGTCACGTAGAACAGCGTCGAGGCGTCCGCCGACCAGGCGGTGCCGTAGAAGGTGTCCGGTACCTCGTCGGCGAGTACCTCGCCGGTGGTCAGGTCCTTGACCCGCAGGGTGAACCGCTCGTCGCCGGAGAAGTCCGTCGAGTACGCCAGCCAGCGCGCGTCGGGGCTGACGTCGAACGCGCCGAGCGAGAAGAAGTCGTGCCCCTCGGCGAGCAGGTTGCCGTCGAGCAGCACCTCCTCGCCGTCGAGCGGGGCACCGTCCGGGCTGACCGGCGGTTCGGTCTCGCCGTCGCGGACCGCACGGCGGCACTGCACGCCGTACTGCTGCCCCTCCACCGTGCGGGTGTAGTACCAGTAGCCGCCCTTGCGGGTGGGTACCGACAGATCGGTCTCCTGGGTCCGCTGCCGGGTCTCGGTGAACAGCGTCTCGCGCAGCCCGGCGAGGTGGGCGGTCCGCGCCTCGGTGAAGGCGTTCTCCGCGGTCAGGTAGGCGATGGTCTCCGGGTCCTCCTTGCCGGCGAGCCACGCGTACTCGTCGATGACGGTGTCGCCGTGGTGGATGCGCTCGGTGGGGACCCGCTTGGCCACGGGCACGGGCGTGGAAGTCGTCACGGGCGTCACGTTACCGGTCGCCGTTTCCCGTCGGCGGCTGCCAGGGCGGGCGGTTCGGTCATTCCGCCACCGGCTGATTAGAACATGTGTACGATGACCGCCATGGGTCGCTCATCAGGTTCGACGCACCGGCCGGAGGTCGCCGAGGTGACCCGGCGCCTGGCCGACATCTGCGGTACGCCGTTCGCCCGGCTGGCGGGTGCCGCCGACGAGGTGGCCGGCGAGCCGGCCCGCTGGGTGGCGGCACCCGGTGGGGTGCACGCCGCCGCCCGGGTGCTCAAACTGGCCGCCGAGCACGATCTCACCGTGGTGCCCCGGGGTGCCGGCACGAAGATCGACTGGGGTGCCGCGCCGTCGCGGGTGGACATCCTGCTCGACACGGGTCGGCTCGCGGGCGTCCGGCACGACGCACGCGGCTCCGGGGTGGCCGAGGTCGGCGCCGGTACCCCGTTGCGGGCCGCGCAGGCGATCCTCGGCCGGACCGGCCAGCGGCTCGCGCTGGACGCGCCGTCTGACGGCGCGACGGTGGGCGGGGTGGTCGCCGCCGACGAGCCCGGTCCGCTGCGGCACCGGCACGGGCCCCCGTGCGACCAGTTGGTGGCGGTGAGCTACCTCGACGCGGACGGTGAGCTGGTCCGGGTGGGTGGTGAGCCCTCCGCCCCCGACCTCGACCGGCTGCTCTGCGGGTCGCAGGGCGGGCTCGGGGTGCTGGTCTCGGCCGCGTTCCGGGTCCAGCCGATCCCGGCCGGTCGGGTCTGGGTGTCCCGCTCGGTGTGGTCACCACTGGAGGTGCACGAGCTGGTCCGCGCGGTCGTCGCCTCGCCGTTGCAGCCGGCCGCGATCGAGGTGGACCTGCCGGCCCTCCCGGTCGACCCGGGTCGTACCCGCAGGTCGGGCAGCTCCGCCCCGCCGCCGGCCGGCCGGCTCGTCGTGCTCCTTGAGGGCGGGCCGGCGGACGTCGCCGAACGCGCGGTCCGGGCCGCCGACCTGCTCGGCGGCGACGCGCGGGCGGTGCACCGTCCACCGGAGTGGTGGCGGCGTTACCCGTTCCGGGAGGGGGACATCGCGCTGCGGGTGGAGGTGCCGACCAGCGACCTGCACGCCGCGGTCTACGCGTTGCGGGACGCCGTCGGTGCCCCGGTGCCGGTCCGTGGTTCGGCCGGGCTCGGCACCGTGCACGCCGTACTGCCGGGCGGCACCCCGCCGGACCGGGTCGCCACCATCCTGGACGGGGTACGCACCGTGCTGCTCGCCCGGCGGGGCCGGTGCGTGGTGATCTCCGCACCCCCGGCGGTGCGGCACGCGGTCGACCTGTGGGGACACCCGTCCCCGGCTGGTGGGCTGCGCGCGGTGAAGCAGCGGTACGACCCACGCCGGCGACTGGCCCCCGGGCGGCTGCCGGGCGACTGCTGACGGCAGCCGCCCGACAAGTCAGCCGGTCAGCAGACGGGTACCCCGGGCAGTTGGGCGGCGGGATGGTCGATGTAGATGTTGGTGATGAAACCGTTCTGGTCCCGCAGCCGTGACCACCAGTTGTTGGTGTAGCCGTCGGCGGTGACCCAGTCACCCTGCTTCTGACAGAGCACGTGGACGAGGGTCGGGCCGGCCAGCGTGGTCACCGTGGGTGCGGAGAGGTAGGCGTCGGTGCGGACCCGTACCCCGGAGCCCCAGGTCCAGAAGGCGGTCCCGCCGCCGCAGCCGTTGTCGCTGGTCAGGTACTTCTGGTTGTAGTACCCGGGATAAGGGGCGAGGGACCAGCCGTTGATCACGATGTTCTGCCCGACGCCGTTGTAGAGCTGCTCGTAGTGGATGTGCGCCCCGGACGAGTTGCCGGTGCTGCCGGTGGTGCCGATCTGCTGTCCCTGGCCGACCCATGCCCCGTGCGCCACCGAGAACGCGGCGAGGTGGAAGTAGTACGTCTTCCAGCCGCCGCCATGGTCGATCACGATGTAGTTGCCGGCGCCGTCCGCCTGGTAGTAGCGGAAGGCGGTGCCGGCCGCCGAGGCCAGGACCGGGGTACCGGCGGTGGTGCCGCCGTCGGCGCGGACGAAGTCCAACGCCAGCCGCACCTCGGCGCTGTGGTGGCTGTACGTCCACCGCTGGTTGCACGGGAACGGTGCCTTGAAGACGGGTGCCGCCTGTGCGGGGCCGGCGACGGTGAGGGTGGCCGCGAGGGCGACGACGAGGGTGGACAGGAAGGTGACCACGGTTCTGGATGAGCGCATGATCCGTCCCTCTCAGGGGTGGCGGGGCGATCCATGCGTACGCAGTACCGGAAGCATATGAGCTTCATCTATTTCTGTAAATAATTAACATGGTCGATCTGTCTGGTGAAGGTTTCCCGCAGCGGCCGGGCTCCGACCCCACGTTCAGACCGCGTCGTTGCGCAGCACCAGGATGGCGATGTCGTCACGGGGCGACTCCGCCGAGAAGCCGATCGCAGCGGAACGCAACCGGGCCGCGACCACCGCCGCCGGGTAGCCGGCCAGCGGCGCCGCCGCGTCGCGGAGCCGCTCGGTGCCGAAGAGTTCCCGACCCCGGCGCCGCTCGGTCACCCCGTCGGTGTAGAAGATCAGCGCGTCCCCGGGCCCCAGCGGCACCGGGGTCGCCGGGGAGGCGATCGCGTCGAGCAGGCCCAGCGCCGTACCACCCGAACCGACGAAGGCCGCTCCGCCGTCCCCCCGGACCAGCACCGGACGGTCGTGTCCGGCCAGGTGCAGGGACACGTCGAGCCGCCCGTCGGTCGCCGGTCCGACCGCCGCCAGCGCGAGTGTGCAGTACCGCCCACCGCCCCGCTCGACGAGCGTGTCGTTGAGCCGGGCCAGCGCCTCCGGCAGCGGGCGGCCGTCCGAGACCAGTACCCGGATCACGTCCCGGACCAGCCCGGTCACCGCCGCCGCCTGCACCCCCTTGCCGGAGACGTCCCCGACCACCACCAGCCAGCGCCCGTCGGGCAGCGGCACCACGTCGTAGAAGTCGCCACCCACCTCGGCGTCGTCACCGGTCGGCACGTACTCGGCGGCGAACCCGATGCCGTCCACCACCGGCAGTGCGGGTGGCAGCAGGGACTGTTGCAGGGTCTGCGCGACCCGGCGCCGCTCGGCGTGGATCCGGGCGTTCTCGATCGCCAGGGCCGCCCGCCGGGCCACGTCCTCCAGGACGGCCACCTCGTCCGAATCGTGCCGGTGCCGCTGGTGGCGGCCCACCGCCAGGGTGCCCAACCGTTGCCCCCGCGCCACCAGCGGCACCGCGAACCCGTCCATCGGTGCGCCGAGGGGCATCTGCGAACCGCTCCGGGACGCCTCCCGCAACCGGGCCTGCACCGACTCCGGCCCGGTCTCGGCGAGTACGGCGTGCAACTGGGGGAGCACCGACTCGTCGGCGTGGCTGGCCGCAGCCAGCCGCAGCCGCCCCCACTCGTCGGTGGTGTGCACCGCGCACCACTGCCCGAGCCGGGGTACGACCAGCTGCGGGATGAGTGCCATCGTCAGCTCGACGTCCAGCGACTGGGCGAGCAGTTCGCTCGCCTCGGCCAGGAAGGTCAACCAGGTCTGCCGGCGGACGTCCGCCCGGCGCAACCGGTCGTTCTCCAGGTGCAGGGAGAGCCGCTCCACCATCAGGGCCGCGAGCGGCCGGGCGTACGCCGACGGTGCGGCGTCGAGTTCGAGTTCCCCGCTGTACGGACGGTTCACCGCCAACGGCACCCGGAGCAGTTCGTCACCGGGACGGGGCGGTCGACCGTACCGGGCGAGCAGTTGCTCACCGGTACCGTCGCCCCGGTCCAGTCGGATCGCACCACCCGCGGCCCCGACCATCTCGGCGACCCGGGTGAGGAGTTCGGCGGCGAACTCGGGCAGCGGGTCGTCGCCGTACGAATCGGGTGCGACCTGCATCAACGCGGTCATCGCGCCGACACTCGGCGCGGAACCACCCACGGCCGACGTGCCCGCCGGCCGGTGCGGCTCCCGGGGGCGCGCACCGTCGACGGGGGCGCCGGGCCGGTCGAGGTGGAACCAGACGCCCTTGCCGCTGGGCAGGTGGGTGGTGCCCCAGCTGTTGGCGAAGTGGTCCACCAGCAGCAGGCCGCGACCCCGCTCGGAGACCTCGCCGATGTCCGGGGAGACATTGCGCGGGCCGGCGGTCAGTTCCTCGCGGTGCCCGGTGGCGAAGTCGGACACCGTCACGGTCAACCCGGTCGCGTCGGCGACGACCTCGATGTCCAGCTCGGTCCGGGCGTGTTCGACGGCGTTGGTGGAGAGTTCCGTGGTGAGCAGGAGCGCCTCGTTGAGCAGCTCCTCCAGACCGGCCTCGGCGAGCACCGACCGGACGATGGCCCGGGCGGCGGCCGGCGTACGACGGTCCGCGGGTAGCCGGACCCGACGCACATGATCGTCCGGGCCGCTCTCCGTCGCGGGCCCCGCCTCCGCAGCCACGCCTCGTATCCTCCCCCGGCACGGCCGGGGTGCCAAGTTCGGCACCGGGCGGGTCGGGCG
>NZ_WVUH01000169.1 GCF_017614955.1 Micromonospora echinofusca | reverse complement strand
GGGGTGAACCGTAGGCTGGGCCGGTGAGCACCGCCGAGACGCCGCGCAGCAGTCCGGACGAACCCTGGCCGGTCCGGGTGGTCAGCCAGAAGGTCGGGGCCTGGATCGCCCGGCTCGGCTGGGTGTGGGTCGACGGGCAGGTGGCCCAGATCAGCCGGCGGCCCGGTGCAGCCACCGTCTTCCTGACCCTGCGCGACCCGTCGGCGGACCTGAGTCTCACCGTCACCACCAACCGGGACGTCCTCGACGCGGGGGCACCGGAGCTGCGTGAGGGCGCCCGGGTCGTCCTGCACGCCAAACCGGAGTTCTACGCGGCCCGGGGCACCCTCAGTCTGCGCGCCGACGAGATCCGCCAGGTGGGCCTCGGTGAACTGCTCGCCCGACTGGAGAAGCTCAAGAAGCTGCTCGCCGCCGAGGGGCTCTTCGACCGGGCCCGCAAACGCCGGCCGCCGTTCCTGCCCCGCCGGATCGGCCTGATCACCGGCCGGGCCTCGGCCGCCGAACGGGACGTCCTCACCAATGCGCGCCGCCGCTGGCCGGCGGTCGAGTTCCGGACGGTCAACGTGGCCGTGCAGGGCCCGACGGCGGTACCCCAGATCGTCGACGCGCTGCGGGCCCTGGACGCCGACGAGAGCATCGACGTGATCATCCTGGCCCGGGGTGGCGGGAGCATCGAGGACCTGCTCCCCTTCTCGGACGAGGCGCTCTGCCGGGCGGTCTTCGCCTGCCGTACCCCGGTGGTCAGCGCCATCGGTCACGAGACCGACACGCCGCTGGTCGACCACGTCGCGGACGTACGCGCCTCCACCCCCACCGACGCCGCCAAACGGATCGTCCCCGACCTGGCCGAGGAGGTACGCCTCATCCAGCTCGCCCGGCACCGGTTGGACCGCTCGGTACGGAATCTGCTCGACCGGGAGGCGCACCGGCTCGACGGCCTGCGCTCCCGGCCGGTACTGGCCCGACCGCAGGTCATGCTGGACGCCCGGGCGGCCGAGGTGACCGCCCTGCGGCAGCGGGGTGGACGCTGCCTGGACCACCGGCTCGGCGCGGCGGCCGACGAACTGCGGCACACGCTGGCGCGGCTGCGGGCGCTCTCCCCGGCCGCCACGCTCACCCGGGGGTACGCCATCGTGCAGCGCGCCGACGGCCAGGTGGTACGCGCCGCCGACCAGGTCACGACCGGTGATCCGGTACGGGTCCGGCTGGCCGACGGTGAACTGACCGCCACCGTCGACAGCTGACCGGGCGGCACCAACGGGCAGACGGCGACCGGACGGGCAGGGCGCTGTGCTGAGATGGGACCACCATGGGTACTGACAAGAAGACCGGTGATCCGGACGAGCGGCTGAGCTACGAGCAGGCCCGCGCCGAGTTGGCGTCGGTGGTCGAGCGGTTGGAGGCCGGTGGCACCTCCCTGGAGGAGTCACTGGCGCTCTGGGAGCGCGGCGAACGGCTGGCCGAGGTCTGCCAGCGCTGGCTGGACGGGGCCCGGGAGCGGATCGACGCCACCCGCCGGGCCCGGGAGGACTCCGTCACCTCCTGACGGAACCACCGGGGCGGGCCGCAGAGCGGGCCGGGAACGGCGGTGGTGCGGACTGCCGGGCCGCCCGCACCACCGGTACCGCAGGCTCAGGAGTTGAGCATCTGGTACGTGCTGGCCGGCGCCTCGACGACCTGCGCCGCCGGCGGCTGGTCGACCTTGGTGGCCGCGCCGTAGTCGGCGTACGTCACCTTCACCTGGTGCGCCTTGCTCTCCCCGACAGCCGGGAAGTCGATGCTCAGCGCGGTGAGCCGACCCTGCTGGTCCACCGTGGCGGTGAAGGGCAGCGCGGCGGCCTTCGTGGCCAGCGCCTTGACGGTCTCCTCGTCCAGCAGACCCGCCTCGGTCGCCTTGGTGACGTCGACCGTACCGGCGTACGCGCCCTCGCCGGCCGCCTGCACGTCGACGATCCCCTTGAGGATCAGGTCGCTACCGGCCGGGTCGATATCGTTCCAGTCGAAACCGAGCCCCTTCTGCTTCTTGACCTTCGACTGGTCGAGGTGCTGGTACTTCCCCTCCAGCTTCGGGTTCTTCATCGCGGCGGCCATCTCGCCGTCGAAGTCGAGCTTCGCCCAGCTCGACGGCTCGACGTAGATGACGTCCATGTTCATCGAGAAGCCGTCCGCGGCGTCCCCCGCCTTCAGGGTGTACCGGGCACTCTTGCTGGGCTGGTGCACCTGCCCCTCGCCGGTCATGCCGTCACCGGCGACGGTGAAGCGGAAGTTGCCCTTCTTGATCTCACTGGTCGAGGCGAGCAGGACCTGCTTCGGGTCTGCTGCCGTGGTCGGGCTCGCGGCGGCCGGGCTGGCCGCCGTACCACCGCCCTCCTCGGTGCCCCCGGAGCTACCGCAGGCCGCCAGGGCCGGCGTGAACAGGACGACAGTGGCGACGCCTACAAGGCTCCACCGACGGATCTTCATACCAGTTTCTCTCCGTGATCGCGGGTCGTCCGGACCGGCTCGGCTCCGGACGACCGGGCTGTCCGACCGCAGCCGGGCAGCCTGAACCGGCCGGACGGTCCACGGACCGTCCGGCCGGCAAAAACAGGACGGCGCAGTCTAGCCATGATCACTTCCTGCTGTCCGACCCGTTTTCCCAGGCGGGGACCGCCCGCCTCCGCCGCAGGGTGCGTCGGTGGCGGGACAGCGGTCACCGGTACAGGTCGTACAGCTCGGCGGGAGCCTCGACCACCTCGGTCGCGGTCGGCTTCTGCGCCGGGGTGGCGGCACCGTAGTCGGAGTAGTTGACCTTCAGGTCGTACGCCTTGGTGTTACCGGTCGCCGGGATCTGGATGACCAGCTCGGTCAGCCGCTTCTGGTCGTCGACCTTCGCGGTGAACGGCACCGCCTTCGCCTCGACCCCGAGGGCGGTCAGCGAGGTCGGGTCGATCATGGCGGCCTCGCTCGCCTCGTCCAGGTTGATCGTGCCGGCGTACGCGCCCGGCCCGGCCTCCCGGACGTCGGTGACCGCCCTGGTCAGCACGGCACTACCGGCCGGGTCGACGTTCGAGAAGTCGAACCGCAGGTCTTTGATGTCCTTGATCCGGGACTGGTCCAGGTGCAGGTACTTCCCGGACGCCAGGTTGTCCACCGCCGGGATGCCGGTGGCACCGTTGAGGTCGAGTTTGACCCAGCTCTCCGGCTCGACGTGGATCAGGTCGAAGTTGATCGGCGACTTCCCGCCCGCCTGGTCGAAGGCCACGGTGAGCTGGGCGCTGCGGCTCGGCTGGTGCACCACACCCCGGCTGGTCACGCCCTGGCCGGTGATGGCGAACCGGAAGTTGCCCTGGCTGATCGCCTGGGTCGAGTCGAGCAGGGCCTGCTTGGCGGCGCTGGTGCCGGCGGACGCCGAGGGGGCGGACGACGCCGAGGCGCCGGCCCCACCGGGCTGCTCCGTACCGTTCGCCTGGCAGGCCGCCAGCGCGGGAGTGAGCAGGGACGCGGCCACCAGTCCGGAAACACTCCACCGTCGGATCATCACGAGGTCTCTCCACGAGGTCGGCCGGCGGGGGCGCCCGCCGGAGGGCTCAGCGGCCAGCCGGGGGTGGCCGACCGCTGGGCGCCGGCCGGTCAGCGCAGGGCGCCGGCCAGCTCCCGTAGTTCCTGTTCCCTCGCGGCACCAACCACAATCACTGTCCGGTTCGGCTCCAGGAGCACCAGCGCCTGCTCGTTGCTCCGGGCGGTGTAGCGCTGCCAGCTCCGGCCGCCGAGCTGGGTGGTGCCCTGCGGCTGGCCCTCCCGGGTCAGCTCCGCCGGCAGCAGCTTCTCCGGGTCCACGCTGCTCTGCACCAGCTGCACTCCGCGCCCGTCCGGGCTGAGGTACCCGAGTCGCAGCGTGGCACCGCCGTCGACCGGCTGGTAACGGGCGCTGACGGTACGCCATCCGGAGCCCAGGTCGACGGGTTCGCTGACCGGGAAGACGTTGGCGGCCCGCGCCTGGGTGACGACCGGCGCCGGGTCGACGGTGGTCGGCTCGTCCCCGCCGAGGAAGACCCGGTAGAACCCGAGCAGCAGGGCGATCGGAACGAGGAGTACCAGCAGGGAGATCGCCATGTCCTTCGGCGACCGGCCGTCGGCGGTCCGGGCGGCCTCCCGGGCCGCGGCGGCGGAGGTCGCCGGGGGCACATCCGGGTCGGTGTCCGCCGTGCCCCCGGCTGCCGGGGCGGGATCCGCCGTGCCGCCGGCTGCCGAGCCGGTGTCCGCCGTGCCGCCGGCTGCCGGGGCGGGTTGTCCACCCGCCGGGTCGGCGGCCGCGACGGGGGGCTGCCCGTCGGGTGGGGTCGCCCCGGGGTCGGCCGCCGGCCGACCCTCCGGTGGGGTCGACGCACCGGCGGTGCGGTCGGCGGGTACGCGGTCGGCAGGCTGGACAGGCTCCACGACTCCATCTTGACAGCCCGCCAGTTCGCAGTATCCGGGCCACCACCGCCCCGACCCGGCACCAGCTCGGCCAACATGTGAGGATCAGCCACAAAGCCGGCGGCGGCAGGTGCCGCACCCTGCCGGTCCACCCCGCAATGCCGCGAGGAGGAGTCGTGATGACGAACACCAGGAGCCGGACCCCGCAGGATCTGGACCGAAACCTGGCGCTGGATCTGGTGCGGGTCACCGAGGCGGCAGCGATGGCCGCGGGCCGCTGGGTCGGCCGGGGCGACAAGGAGGGCGGCGACGGGGCCGCCGTCGACGCCATGCGCAAGTTGATCAACTCGATCCCGATGCGGGGCGTCGTGGTGATCGGCGAGGGCGAGAAGGACAACGCCCCGATGCTCTTCAACGGTGAGCAGGTCGGCGACGGTACCGGCCCCGAGGTGGACGTGGCGGTCGACCCGGTGGACGGCACCACCCTGATGAGCAAGGGCATGCCGAACGCACTGGCCGTCCTCGCGGTCGCCGAGCGGGGCGCGATGTTCGACCCGAGTGCGGTCTTCTACATGCAGAAGCTCGCGGTCGGGCCGGTCTACGCCGACGTCATCGACATCGACGCCGGGGTCGCGGAGAACCTGCGCCGGATCGCCCGGGTCAAGGGCACCGACGTGTCCGGCGTCACCGTCTGCATCCTCGACCGTCCCCGGCACACCGACCTGGTCAAGGAGATCCGCCGGGCCGGTGCCGGCATCCGGTTCATCTCCGACGGGGACATCGCGGGCGCCATCGCGGCGGCCCGGGGCGAGTCCGACGTCGACGTGCTGATGGGCATCGGCGGTACCCCCGAGGGGATCATCGCCGCCTGCGCCCTCAAGTGCATGGGTGGAGCCATGCAGGCGAAGCTCTGGCCCACCGACGACGCCGAACGGGCCAAGGCGATCGACGCCGGGCACGACCTGGAGCGGGTACTCGCCACCGACGACCTGGTCACCGGGGACAACTGCTTCTTCGTGGCCACCGGTGTCACCTCCGGGGACCTGCTCCGGGGCGTCCGGTACCGGGCCGGCGGCGGGGCGTACACCCAGTCGATCGTGATGCGCTCCAAGAGCGGCACGATCCGCGTGATCGACTCGTACCACCACCTGGAGAAGTTGGCCCTCTACTCGGCCGTCGACTTCGACGGCCGACCGTTGGCCGAGCAGGAGTGAGCCTCACCGGGGTGACCAGCCCCACCCTGCCGGCGTCCCGCCGGGCCTTCGGGGTCGGGCTCGCGGTGGTCTCCGGCGTCCTGGTGGCCGCCCAGACCCGGATCAACGGCGAACTGGGCGTACGCCTGGGCGACGGGATCGCCACCGCGGTGGTCTCCTTCGGTGTCGGGCTGCTCCTCCTGCTGGTCATGGTCCCGGCCACCCCGGCCGGCCGTCGGGCGCTGGGTGCCCTGCGGTCGGCCCTGGCGGACGGGACGTTACGTCCCTGGCAGTGCCTCGGTGGCGCGTGCGGGGCGTTCCTCGTGGTCACCCAGGGGGCGACCGTCGGCGCCCTCGGGGTGGCCGTCTTCACCGTCGCGGTGGTCGCCGGGCAGACCGCGAGCAGCCTCGCCGTGGACCGGGCCGGGCTCGGCCCCGCCGGTCGGCAGCCGGTCACCACCGCCCGGCTGACCGGTGCGGTGCTCACCGTGCTGGCCGTGCTGCTGGCGGTCAGCGACCGGATCGGCGACCCGCAGGTACTCGCCCTGGCCCTGCTGCCCGCGCTCGCCGGACTCGGAATGGCCTGGCAGCAGGCGGTCAACGGGCGGGTCCGGATGGCCGCCGGCAGCCCGCTGGTCGCCACCCTGGTCAACTTCACCGTCGGGACGACCGTGCTGCTGGTCGCGTTCGCCGTGGACATCTCGCTGCGCGGGCTGCCCGACGGCCGGCTGCCGACCGAACCGTGGCTCTACCTGGGTGGGCCGATCGGGATCATCTTCATCGCGATGGCCGCCGCGGTGGTCCGGTTCACCGGGGTGCTCCTGCTCGGCCTGTCCACCATCGCCGGTCAGGTGGTCGGGGCGGTCCTGGTCGACCTGCTGGTACCGACCAACGCGTCCCACCCGGGGCCGACCACCCTGCTCGGCGCGGCCCTCACCCTGGTCGCGGTCGCCATCGCCGCCCTCCGCTCCCGGTAAGGAAGGGCCCCCTGTTAACGCTTCCGGTAGAGGAAGGGCCCCTTCTTAACACCTGCCGGCACTCAGCGCGCAACGCGCAACGCGCGATGTCCGACGCGCGATGTTCCACGCGCGACGCCCTACCGCCCCGCACCCGCACCCGCACCCGCACCCGCACCCGCAGGAGTCGACGACTCCAGGGTCTCCCGCAGCGCCACGTCGAGCGGGGTGGGCCGGATCCCGAACGTCTCCTGCGCCGCCGTCGAGTCCAGCAGGAACGGCCGGTCGAACTGGTACAGGACCTCGCGTAGCTCCCGGACGGTGGGGTCGAACAGGCCACCGAGCCGGACCACCGGGACCGGTAGCCGGGACAGCTTCGGCGTGGGCGCACCGGCGATCGCCGCCGCCCGCCTCGCCAGTTCGCGCAGCGACACCGCCGGAGCGGTGGGCACGTGCCAGGCCCGTCCCCAGGCCCGCTCGTCCGAGGCTGCGGCGACCAGGGTACGGGCGACGTCGCCGACGTACGTCCAACTGTGCGGAGCGTCCAGGTCGGCCGGGACGAAGGCGCGTCGGCCGGCGAAGACCCTCGGCAGCACCAGGACGTTGGGGATGGAGTTGGCCCCCGCCCCGACGAAGTCGGAGGCGCGTACCTCGGTGGCCCGCAGCCGGCCGGCCCGGTGCGCGTCGAGCGCCTCCTGCCACATCCGTACCCGTACCTGTGCCTTGGCGCTGCGCGACGCCGCCGGGGTCTGCTCGGTCATCGGGCCGTCGACCGGCCCGTACCCGTAGAGGTTGCCGGTGACGGTGAGCACCGCGCCGGTCCGCTCGGCGGCGGTGAGCAGGCCGGCGGCCAGCGGCGGCCAGTCGGTCGGCCAGCGGTGGTAGGCCGGGTTGGCGCAGTTGTAGAGGGCGGCGGCGCCGGTGGTGAGGGCGGTGAGCCGGTCGGGGTCGGTGGCGTCGGCGGCGACCCGTTCGATGGCCGGGTGCTCCGGACCGCTGCCGCGCCGGGTGATGATGCGGACCTGCTCGCCCTGGTCGGCGAGGAGGCGGGCGGTGGCCGTGCCGACCGGGCCGGCCCCGACGATCACCTGAAGCGACATCGCTGGTCACCCTTCATATCAGGAGTACGGAACGAGAGCACTGCTCTCGACACAGGGAAGCATGCCGGAGGCGCATGCACTTCGTCAAGAGCACTGCTCTCTCATTTGTCGACCGCTCTCCGACTGTGGCAGATTGGCGGCATGACGGCACCCTCGATACGGGCCCGGGTCCGGGCCGAGATGATCGACGAGATCAAGGCGATCGCCCGGCAGCACCTCGCCGCCGACGGCGCCAACCTGTCCCTGCGCGCCGTCGCCCGGGACCTCGGCATGGTCTCCTCGGCCGTCTACCGCTACTTCCCCAGCCGGGACGAGTTGCTGACCGCGCTGATCATCGACGCGTACGACGCCCTGGGCGCGGCGGTCGAAGCGGCCGACGCCGGCACCACCCCGGACGATCTGCGCGGACGGTGGCACGGCGTGTTCCGGGCCGCCCGCCGGTGGGCCCTGGACAACCCGGCCGAGTACGCCCTGATCTACGGCAGTCCGGTACCCGGGTACGCCGCCCCCCGGGACACCGTCGAGCCGGCCCAGCGCCCTCCCGTCGTCCTGGTGGGCATCCTGCGGGACGGCTTCACCAGCGGACAGGTGACCCCGCCTCCGGCAGACGAGCTGTCCGACCCGGTACGCGCCGACCTCGCCGCCATCAGCGACCTGATCGCCCCCGGCCTGCCGGAGGCACTGCTGGCCCGGGGCATGGCCGCCTGGACCCAGCTCTTCGGCCTGATCAGTTTCGAGATCTTCGGTCGACTGAACAACGGCCTGGACCACCGGGACGAGTACTTCGACCACCAGACCCGACTGATGGCCGACCTGGTCGGCCTGCCCTGACCCGCCGCAGCCGGCGGAGACATCCGTGGTCCGGGTCAGCCGCCGTCGGACGAGTGGCCGGGGAAGAGGTGGGCGGCGGGATCGATGGCGACGGCCGCGTTGTTGACCGCCGTGGCCGCCTCACCGAAGCCGGTGGCGATCAGCCGCACCTTGCCGGGGTACTCGGTGATGTCGCCGGCCGCGAAGATCCTCGGCAGGTTCGTCGCCATGGTGCTGTCCACCAGGATGTGCCGCCGGTCCAGGGCGAGTCCCCACTCGGCCAGCGGGCCGAGGTCGGCGGTGAAGCCGAGCGCGGCGACCACGGTGTCGACCGGGATGGTCTCCGCGTCGGCGCCCCGGACCGCCACGTCCGCACCGGTCACCCGACCGTTGCCGTGCAGCCGGGTCACCTCGGCGTTCACCACGATGCGGACCGGCAGTTCCTGTACCCGGGCGACGGTGGCGGCGTGCGCCCGGAACCGGTCCCGGCGGTGCACCAGGGTGACCGAGCGGGCGAGCGGTTGCAGCGCATGCGCCCAGTCGAAGGCCGAGTCGCCGCCACCGACGATCAGTACGTCCTGACCGGCCAGTTCGGCGAGGCTCGGGACGAAGAAGACGATGCCCGACCCGGTGAAGTCCGCCGCCGCCGGCAGTGGACGGGGGGTGAAGCTGCCCAGCCCGCCGGTGATCAGGACCGCGCCGCAGCTCAACTGCTCCCCGTCGGAGAGGCCGAGTACCGGACGCTCGCCCTGGTAGCTCAGCTTCTCGGCCCGGACGCCGAGCCGGTACTCCGGGTCGAACGGGGCGGCCTGGGCGACCAGGTTGGCCACCAGGTCCCGTCCCTTTATCGACGGGAAACCGGCGATGTCCAGGATCAGTTTCTCCGGGTACATCGCGGCGACCTGGCCACCGGGCTCGGGCAGCGCGTCGATCACCGCGACCGACAGGCCCCGGAACCCCGCATAGTAGGCCGCGAAGAGCCCACTCGGACCCGCCCCGATGATGGCGACATCCACCTGACGCATCTGACCACCGTCGCCCTTCGTGCGCGGACCAACCAGTGCTGATCAGACGCTAGGCGGCCGGGGCACCGTCGGGCAAGAGTGTCCCATTTCGACCACCCGCACTCTGGGATCACGAACTCCGGTCACGGACCGGTCAGGGACGACTCCGAACGGTACGGATCGTCCAGGCCGGGCCGCCGACGGCGCAGCAGGATCGCCGCCACCACCCCACCCAGCAGCCCGAAGAGGTGGCCCTGCCAGGAGATCGGCTCGTCGGTGGGGAGCACCCCGACGAGCTGCCAGCCGTAGAGCAGGCCGACCAGCAGCACCACTGCGAAGTTCCACCAGCTCCGCTCGACGATCCCCCGGGTGAGCAGGATGCCGAGGTACCCGAAGATCACGCCGCTGGCCCCCACGACGACCGAGTTCGAGGAGCCGGTGAACCAGACGCCGAGACCGCTGATCAGGATGATCACCAGAGTGGACCAGAGGAAGCGGCGGGTACCGGCGGCGAGCACGAACGTGCCGAGCAGGATCAGTGGCACGCTGTTGCTGTAGAGGTGGTCGAAGCCGTGGTGCAGGAACGGGCTGAAGAAGACGCCGTCGAGCCCGTCGATGCGTTTGGGGATGATGCCGGCGGCCGGATCGAAGCCGGCGGCGAGCCAGACGTCCAGGGCCTCGATCGCGAAGAGCACCGGCACCACCGCGCACATCGCCACGAAGGCGCGGCCGAGTGCCGCGTAGAACGCCTCGGTCCCGAACCGGTACGGGTCGCCGCCGGACGGGTGGCCCTGGAATGTCACCCACAAACAGCTATCAGCTATCCGGGCCGGCCGCCACCCGGAAACCGGCATACCGGGCAGCGGCCTGCCGTGGCGCGGCGAGCGGAGCGCGGAAACGCGTCGGGGCGGGTACCGGTCGACCGGTACCCGCCCCGACGGGAAACTCGACGGCTGTCAGTACCAGCCGACGTCCTGGGAGTGCGCCCAGGCGCCGCACGGGGTGCCGTAGCGACCCTTGATGTACCCCAGGCCCCACTTGATCTGGGTGGCCGGGTTGGTCCGCCAGTCGTCGGCGACGGTCCCCATCTTGCTGCCCGGCAGCGCCTGCGGGATGCCGTACGCCCCGGAGGAGGGGTTGCTGGCCTTGTGGTTCCAGCCACTCTCCTTGGTCCAGAGCTTGTCCAGGCAGGGCATCTGGTCGATCTTGAAGCCGCTGTCCAGCAGCAGCGCGCAGCCGGTCCGGCGGTTACCGCTGTACTCGGCGCAGGAGGCCGGGATCGGCCCGGTGTACGGCTTGGTGGCCCCCTCCTCGGCGGCCTTCGCCGCTGCGGCGGCCTCCGCTGCCCGCTTCTTCCGGGCCGCCGCCGCAGCCTCGGCCTTGCGGGCCCGCTCGGCGGCGGCCTTCGCCGCCGCAGCGGCCCGCAGCTTCGCTTCGTATTCGGCGTTGCGCTGCTCCGCCACTGCGGCCATGTGCGCCGCGTGGCGCTCCCGCTGGTATTCGAACTCGGCCGCGTCGACTGCCGACGCGAGTTCCGACTTGATCCCTTGTTCCTGGGTCTCGCGGTCTTCGCCCAGATAGAAGCCGCCTGCGACACCCACGGAGAGCAGTGCGACGGCAGCCGTCCGGACACCGAACCGGCTCCACAGCCGACTCACGAGGTGGTCCCTTCGTCGGGGGCAAGGACACGGCGCGCCCGGCTCGGGGGGCCAGGGAATGGCGCCGCGAGCGCCCCGACCCGTCGGAGTCATCGCCGACGCACTGGGGGCCGCCGATGCTGTCGCCGTCCCGGCGACACGATCATCAGCGATCTTCCCGGTACGTGGGCGCTCGCTGCACACCATTGCGCACAGTGAGACGATTGGGAAACCACCACGGCGTTTTGTGATTTGGGTCACGCCACAAAAGGGATTCCCGGTATTAAACCGGGCAGGTAATCGGCTCTACAGCGGGATGTCCTCCAACAGATCCGTGACCACTTCGGCGATCGGGGAACGCTCCGAACGGGTGAGGGTCATGTGCGCGAAGAGCGGATGCCCCTTGAGCGCCTCGATCACCGCGGTCACCCCGTCGTGCCGGCCCACCCGCAGGTTGTCCCGCTGCGCCACGTCGTGGGTCAGCACCACCCGGGAACCCTGGCCGATCCGGGACAGCACGGTCAGCAGTACACCGCGCTCCAGCGACTGCGCCTCGTCCACGATGACGAACGCGTCGTGCAGGCTCCGGCCCCGGATGTGGGTCAGCGGCAGCACCTCCAGCAGCCCGCGCGAGGTGACCTCGTCGAGGACGTTCTCGTGCACCACCGCGCCGAGGGTGTCGAAGACCGCCTGCGCCCAGGGCGACATCTTCTCCGCCTCCGAGCCGGGCAGGTAGCCCAGTTCCTGGCCACCGACGGCGTACAGCGGCCGGAAGACCACCACCTTCTTGTGCCGGCGACGTTCCATCACCGCCTCCAGCCCGGCGCACAGTGCCAGGGCGGACTTGCCGGTACCGGCCCGACCGCCGAGCGAGACGATCCCGATCGACTCGTCGAGCAACAGGTCCAGGGCGATCCGCTGCTCCGCCGAGCGCCCCCGCAGGCCGAACGCGTCCCGGTCCCCCCGGACCAGCCGTACCGTCTTGTCGGGCAGCACCCGGCCCAGCGCCGAGCCCCGCTCGGAGTGCAGCACCAGACCGGTGTGGCAGGGCAGACCGGCTGCCTGGTCCAGGTCGATCGTCTCGCCCGCGTAGAGCTGACTGATCTGCTCCGCACCGAGTTCGAGCTCGGCGACCCCGGTCCAGGTGGGGTCGCTGGCCTGGCCGTGCCGGTACTCGTCGGCACGCAGCCCGACCGAGGCCGCCTTGACCCGCAGCGGCATGTCCTTGCTGACCAGCGTGACCTGCCGTCCCTCGGCGGCCAGGTTGAGCGCCACGGAGAGGATGCGCGCGTCGTTGGACTCGTTGCGGAACCCGGGCGGCAGCACCCCGTCGTCGGTGTGGTTCAGCTCCACCCGCAGGGTGCCCCCGGCGTCGTTGGCCGGTACCGGCTCGTCCAGCCGGCCGTGGGTCACCCGCAGTTCGTCCAGCGCACGCAGCGCCTGGCGGGCGAACCAGCCCAACTCGGGGTGGTGCCGCTTGCCCTCCAGTTCGGAGATGACCACGAGCGGCAGGATCACCTCGTGCTCGGCGAACCGGTGGAACGCCCCCGGGTCACTGAGCAGCACCGAGGTGTCCAGGACGAACACCTGGCCGGATGATCGGGGCTCCCCGGGGTCGTCGGCGGTGGCGGTACTGGTGGCTGCCCGGCGTCCGCGGGTGGTCCGGCGGGTCGTGGCAGTCGCGGCCGGGTCCTGATCGGCCCGGGCACTGGTACGGCGAGTCGTCACAGGCCTGCTCCGACGGATGGGCACCCGCCACCCGCGATCCGCCTCGTCCGGTGCCCGGGACACGGGGTCGAGTGCGGGCCCCGTGTTGCGAGGTCGCAGGTCCGGGCGTACCGGCTGGCCGGGACAACCCCGGGCCATGATTAGACGCTAGCCGCGTCCGGCGACTTCGACCAGATCCCCGGCCATCGATCTTTCCGGGCCCACCCCGGGACACCCCGGGGACACCGCCCCGTCACCGGCCGTTGGACGCCGCCGGACCACCCGGCCCGCACCACGCGCCACGGGGCGACGGGGCGGACCGGGGTACGACCGGACCGGCCGGGATGCATGCCCCCTGCGCACATCCCGGCCGGTGGGACCACCGTCACCGGTCTGACGTGGTCCCTGCGGTGCGTGTCCGCCGCGGACGACGCACCGCGCTCGTGGGCCGCCACCCACCTCCGGCGGACCGTCAGCCCCGCCGTACGGCGACCACCTCCGTGGGGTGCCGGACCCCGGCGGCCGCGGCGGCGGGTCGCACGAAGGCGGACCCCCGGTAGGTGGTGCCCTGGCGGGTGCCGCTCCCCGACACGGTCCCGGCACCGCGCGGGAGGGCTCCGGAAGCTGGTCCGGCGGCTCGTGCGGGGGGCCCGGGTGCGGTTCCGGCGGCTGCGGGCGGGACGCTCAGCGCGGCGGCGATGGCCGCCTGGGCCTCCCGTCGCCGGCGGTTCCAGGCACCCCGGTCCCCGTCGAAGTACCCCTGTCGGTAGCCGAACCGGTACCCGATGCGATAGCTGAGCTGACCGTGCAGCCGCCCGGCGGCGTAACTGGAGGAGACGAGCAGCAGGACGAGGAAGACCGCGAAGAACGGGCTCATCGCTCCTCCGGGCCGACCACGGTGGGATCGACGGTCAGCAGGCGGTCCAGGTCCTCGATACCCACGTCCTCGACCAGTTCGACACTGATCCGGCAGCCGTCCAGCACCACCTCGGCCAGGGAGGCCCGGTGGATCTCACCGCCGGACTGGTAGACCCGGACGCTCATCTCCGGGCAACCGAGGTGTGCCCGCCAGGCGTTCCACTCGTCCCGGTCGCCGACGCTGAGCGACACGTACCGGCAGCCCCGGGCCAGGTACAGCCGCCAGGGAGCACTGAGACCCGCGGCCACCCCGTCCGCGATCAGGCCGAATGCCTGGGTACGGGTTGCGAGTTGGGTCACGGCATCCTCCCTGTCCTGATGGCGTGACCGGTGTGAGCACCAGACGTCTCAATCACGTGACACACCGTAGGATGTCTCATGGACGTGACAGTATCAGCTTTTCGTCTGATTACGGCTGGCCCGCCGTACATCTATCCTGCCCTGGTGACACCCCTCAAGAAGGCTGACGACGTGCTGCCCGGACGACCCGAAGATCTGTCACATTCGCAATACACCGACCCTTCTCCCGGACGCGGACCGGAGGTCTGGTCGTACCGTCACGAGGTGACGGACAGCGTGCACGCGAGAAAGATCGCCTTCGCCTCCTTCGTACGCAAGGCACTCGCCGACGCCCGCGCGCAGCGCGCCTGGACCGGGACCGAGGTCTCCCGGCGCACCGGGGTGTCCCGCCAGACCATCAACCGTTGGGTCCGGGGTGAATGGGCCAGCGACCCCGAGGCGGAGCGGGTGGTGGCGTTCTGCGAGGGGCTGGGCCTGAATCCGATCACCGCCTTCGGCGTGCTCGGCTGGGACCGCACCACCGCCGCCCGACCGGCGCCGGCACCGCCGCCGATGGACCCGGATGTCGAGGCGCTGCTGCGTCGGCTGGTCGACCCGAACATCTCCGACGCAGAGAAGTTCCATATCCGAGAGACTATTCGTTACCTCGCGTATCGCCCTAAATTGCCCAAAACTCCGCAAAAACGGGCAAAAACTGCCAGCTAGTTCCTCAGATGGTGAAAGAACGGCTACCAGGCGTCAGCTCTTCGGTACCCGCAGCACAACGGTCACGCTAGCGTCCTTACTCGTACTGCTTGGGCTCGTCGTCGGCGGGGGGACGGGACAAGGCCGAACCCAGCCCTGCGGGACAGAAGGAGGGGTCTGTCATGACCCTGAAATGGATGGCAGTCGTGGTCGCTGCGGTGTCCCTGACACTCTGCGCGACCGCCAACATCGTGGTGGGCACCATCAGCGGCCGGGAACTGCCGGTCGTGGTCAACCTGCTGGCGCTCACCGCCGCCGGCTGCGCGGTCGTCCTGGCCGTGGTCGGCGAGCTGAACGACCGGCTCAACGGCCGGATCACCGCGCTCACCGAGTTCCTGGTCGCCCGACTGGACCAGATCGAGGCCCACGCGGGCGACCGGAACAGTGGATTCGTCGAGGGCTACCTGCTCAGCCACGGCCAGCAGGACGCCCCGGTGGTACCGATCGGGCCGAGGTTGCAGGGTCGCCGGGTGATGCTGGGCGGGGAGGACTGAGTCCGACC